>JABFSS010000008.1 GCA_013140485.1 Candidatus Peribacteraceae bacterium
ATTTAGGCCAGGACAAAATTGCTCTGCAGCGGCTTAAAGAAGCGGCGGAAAAAGCGAAGATTGAACTCAGCTCCGCCACCGAGACCGAGATCAGCCTGCCGTTCATCACGGCGGACGCCTCCGGCCCCAAGCATTTGAGTTTGAAGCTCTCCCGCGCCAAACTCGAATCCCTCGTCTCCGCGCTGATCGAGAAGACAGTGAAGCCCTGCCAGGCGGCGCTGATGGACGCCAAAATCTCGATGAAGGAGATCAACGAGGTGGTCCTCGTCGGTGGCATGACGCGCATGCCGGCGGTCGTCGCGAAAGTGAAGGAACTCTTTGGCAAAGAGCCGCATCAGGGCGTGAACCCGGACGAAGTAGTCGCGATCGGCGCGGCGATCCAAGCCGGCATCATGGGTGGTGACATTCATAAAGACATCGTCCTCATCGACGTGACGCCGCTCAGCATGGGCATCGAGACGCTCGGCGGAGTCGCGACGAAGGTGATTGAGCGCAACAGTAAAATCCCCACGAGCAAATCGCAGGTCTTCTCGACAGCTGCAGATAATCAAACCTCTGTCGAGATCCACGTGGTCCAAGGCGAGCGCGAGATGGCGAAGGACAACAAGTCCCTCGGTCGGTTCATTCTCGACGGCATTCTGGCCGCGCCGCGTGGCTTACCCCAGGTGGAAGTGACGTTTGACCTGGATACCAACGGCATTTTGAGCGTCCGCGCCAAAGATAAAGGCACGGGCAAAGAGCAGCACATCACGATCCAGGGCTCAACGGGCCTCAGCAAAGACGAAGTCGAGAAGATGCAGAAGGACGCCGAGCTGCACGCCGATGAGGATAAAAAGAAGCGCGAAGCGATCGACGCGCGCAACCAAGCCGACGGTCTCGTGTTCACCATCGAAAAGCAGATGCGCGAGTACGACGCCAAGATCCCCGATCCGGTGAAGAAGAAGGTCAACGAGAAGATCAATGACGTGAAGGAGCTGCTGAAGAAAGAAGACGCCTCAGCAGAAGACATCAAGAAGGCGACGGAAGCGCTGGGCACCGAAGCGCAGGAGATCGGCAAGGTCGTCTATGAGGAAGCTGCGAAGAAGAATCAGCAGCAAACGGATACTTCGCAGAAGAAAGATGAAGGAGTGAAGGACGCGGAGGTTGTTGATGAGGACAAGAAATGATTACTGTAATCTTTGGTGCCGGCGCGTCATTTGATTCAGTTCTCAACAAGCTGTGGTCAGCGACAGATCAAATTCACTACGATTCTTATCAACCTCCATTGGGCATGGAACTCTTTTCCGACATTAATCTTAGGAGAGGAAATGCTGGTCGATATGGGATAAACTCATTGGCTTACTCAATTGGAGCAGCTGTATCGCATGGAGGTAATATCGAAGAGGAATTGGAGGTCTACACAAAATCCCCGGATTACTGGAAGGAAGTTGTTGGAATCAAATTTTATTTAAGAGATCTTTTTAAAAGAATTTCAAATAAGTACTTTGATGGCAGAGAGGATCGAAATAATTACTCATCCCTCTTGCAATACATCAGGCGTGTGTTAAAAAAGGAAGTTGCGATAATTACTTTTAACTACGACTCCTTGTTTGAAGTAGCAATGACAAACACATTTTCAAAGCCATACCGCAATATTCATGAATATGTTGAGAATGACATGGGAATATACCTAATGAAACTTCACGGTTCCGAAAAATGGGGAAGGAAAGTGGACGGACTTCCTCAGAACACTCAACCATTTGATTTCATTGTTAAGCAGTCTTCATATACTAGTAACAGAAATGAAGTCGAAATTGCTCATTCAGATGAATATTTGCCTTCAATCTCCGTTCCAGTTGTTAATAAAGATAACAGCTATTTTGAATGCCCAAACGTTATGCTCGACGCTTCCAAAAATTTTTTGAAAAAGACAACTAAACTAATAATTATCGGATGGAGAGGACTTGAAAACCATTTTAGTTCAGATTTTTTGTCATTACTGAATCCTGCTGCACAGGTTTACATTGTTTCTGATACTCAACAATCGGCAAGGAAAACATACGAGAATTTGTTTGAGCAGTTAAAAAGAAACAAAATCGTATATGTTGGAGATGGTTTCTCCGGCTTGCTTGCAAAGAACAAATCAATATTCGCTTAAATTAGGCCTACAATTTGTCTCCCACGTATTGTGCCAGTTCGACGATCCTATTGCTGTACCCCCACTCGTTGTCGTACCAGCCGAAGACTTTGCACATTCTCTTGCCGATCACTTGCGTGAGTTCAGCATCGAAGATGCAACTGGCAGGATCGCCGACGATGTCATGCAGGACGATCGGACGGGTCTCGTAGCGGAGGTAGCCTTTGAGCGGAGCGCTGGAGGCAGCCTTTTTGAATGCTGCGTTGATTGCTTCCGCGGTGACTTCCTTGCTGGTGATGACCGTAAGGTCGGTGATGCTACCGGTCGGGGTGGGAACTCGAATTGCGGCGCCCTGGAGTTTGCCATTCAGTTCAGGAATGACTAATCCGATTGCTTTAGCGGCACCTGTGCTGGTCGGCACCATGTTTACCGCTGCAGCTCGGGCTCTTCGCAAATCCTTATGGGGAAGGTCTAGTAGGTTCTGATCATTTGTATAACTGTGGATAGTTGTCATTAAGCCCCATTCAATGCCGAAAGAATCGTTCAAAACTTTTACCATCGGAGCGAGGCAGTTTGTGGTGCATGAAGCATTGCTGATGATGTGCATGGTCTTTGCATCATAGGTTTTCTCGTTCACTCCCAAACAAATCGTGGCATCTGCTTTATCTTTGCAAGGCGCAGAGATGATGACCTTCTTGGCTCCGGCTTTGAGGTGCAGTGCGGCATCATCGCGCTTGGTAAAGTGCCCGGTGCATTCGAGAACAACGTCTACCTTCATCTCTTTGTGCGGGAGTTTGTCGGGCTCTTTGATAGCCGTGATTTTTATTTTCTTGCCGTTCACGGTGAGAGAATCGGCATTGGAAGTGACGTCTCCGGCAAAGGTCCCGTAGCTGCTGTCGAACTGGAACATGTGCGCAAGGGTTGCAGGTTCCGTCAGATCGTTGATGAGAACGACGTTCACATCAGGGTGCTTGTCGAGAATGATTCTGAGGGCCTGGCGTCCGATGCGTCCGAATCCGTTGATGGCGATGTTCATGGAAGAGGGAAGGAAATTGCGGCCAATGTATCACATCGTTACAACTTCGCGAACTCCCGCTGCAAGAGCAACGTATCTTCTTCCTGGATCGGCGACTCGACGACCACTGTGCCTCCGATCTTGCGCTCTTTGAGAACCTTCACGAAGTCCTTCCAGTTTGCATCGCTCTCCTTGAGAGGGAGATGATGCTTTTCACCCTTCTCGCCGTACGCGATGCCGCAATAATGCATGTGCATATTCGTGAGGGATTTCTTTCCCAAATATTTTTCGTACAAGTCGTAGAGCTCGTTCCATTCTTTTGCCGTATTCCACGCGCCGTTGCTGCGCGCATGCATATGCGCCGAATCGATGGTTGGATAGAGATCGAACTGCTTGCTGATGCGCAGGGCTTCTTCCAGCGTCCCGAACTGACCGGGCTTGCCCATCGTTTCGATCGCGAGATTCACGTTCGGGAAGAGCGTGGCTTTCTTCTTCAAGATAGCATCCACGGCCCGGCTGACGTTGTCGTAGACCTCCTCGGGCTGTCTGCCCAAGTTGAACGCCGCGTGGACGCACACGGAACGCACGCCGGCGATCTCGCTCATCGCCAGCGCGTCGATGACGCGCTTTTTGCTGGCAGCGAGCTTCTCGGGCTCGGGAGAGTTCAAATTGACGTAATACGGCGCATGAACGGTGAGCGTAATGCCAAGCTCTGTCGCAGTCTGCTTGATCTCCTGCATGCGCTCCACGCTCTTGGGAACGCTCTGCACCCACTCGATTTCCATTGCGGAAATGCCGAGCTTCTTCGTCTGCTTCAATCCCGCAACTGTCCCACCGGGCGGAGGAGTGGAGAGAGGCGAGCCGGCCACCGCAAATCGAAGCTCTGACATGGAGGCAGTATACGATAGAATCGGGTCTGTGCCTCCTTCAAAAGACACCATCGCGCGTTCTCTGGAAACTCCGTATGGCGAGCGAGCCTACAAGATCGTCGAAACTCTCACGGATAAAGGCTTCGATACATGGTGGGTCGGCGGATGCGTGCGCGACATGCTGCAGGGGACGATTCCCGCCGACATCGACATTGCGACGTCAGCCAAGCCTGACGAGGTCGCGGCTCTTTTCAAGCGCTCCAAGGACGAAGGCACCAGGTTCGGGAGCGTGCGAATTCTGCTCGGCGATGACGTCTTTGAGATCACCACGTTTCGCGAAGACGACGAGGCGAGTGATGGACGGCATCCCGAAGCCGTGACGTTCGGCACACGCGAACAGGACGCCAAGCGGCGCGATTTCACGGTCAATGCGATGTACTTCCATCCGATCACGCAGGAATTCTACGATCCGTTCGGGGGAGAAGGGGATGTGAAGGAACGATTGATCCGTTTTATCGGCGAGCCCGCCATTCGGATCAAGCACGACGCTCTGCGAATCCTGCGCGCCGTCCGCTTCCGCGCGCGCCTGGACGGCCAGTACCATCCCGAAACCTACGCGGCACTGCGCGAGCAGGCGGGACTCGTTAGCGTGCTCTCGGGGAGCCGATTGCTCGAAGAGACGGAGAAGATGCTCAACGGGCCGCACCCGGACCGGGCGTTTGAGGATCTGTGGGAACTCGGGATTTTGAAGGAATTCTTGCGGGAGCTGTTCGACTGCAAAGGCATACCCCAGCCCGCCGATTACCATCACGAAGGCGACGTCTGGGATCACACGATGCAGGTCCTGAGAAACTTTCGGGAAGAGGATACCGCCGACGCCCGTCTCGCGGCGTTCTTCCATGATTGCGGAAAGGCGAAAACGTTCAGCCTGAAAGAGCGCATCCGTTTTGATCATCACGCGACGATTTCCGCAGACCTCGCCTCACAGGCACTCAAACGCCTCCAGTGCTCAGGCAAACGCATCGAGAAGATTGACTGGTTGGTGCGCCACCATATGTCGATGACCTTTCTGGAGATGCCCGAGGAACGAAAAGGGCACTGGTACTTCCATCCCTGGTTCCCGGAACTGCTCCAACTGTTCTGGCTCGATATCGCGGGCACCACTCCCTCAGGCTTTGATCTCTACGACGAGATTCTGAAAGACTATAATCATTTTCTCGACGCTCATCCACGACCCGAAAAGCCGCTGCTCACCGGGACCGAAGTGATGGAAATTTTGGGTCTGGGGCCGAGTGAACAGGTCGGAAAAATCCTCAAGCAGCTCCACGAAGCGCAGTCCAAAGGAGAAATTACCACGAAGAAAGAAGCGAAGGAATTTACGTCTCGACGGCAGATGCCTTAATCGCCACATTCCATCCTGCGGCAGATGCTTTCAGCAAGAGGAACTTCCAGTACTTCGGCTCATACAGACAATCATCCGTCGCTTGTAGCACAGCTGCCAAATGATTCGACAGCAAGGGGGACTCCAGAAGAATACTCATTGCTTCGCCATCGGGCAGATCACTCCCCGCATGCGCTTTCGCATACGCTTGGGCGCCCGCTTCCACGGCACTGGCAATATCTCTTTTCGCCCGCTCGGGGGAGATACACATCGACGCCGTTTGATGGAGACTGTCGATGCTCTGCAGCAATTTCAAAAAAGATGCGGACGGTTCAAAAGAGAAGAGTAATTGAAGGCTGTTGTACGATTGCCCCAAGTCGGAAATCTGTGCTCGGGGATTTGCATCCACCGACATGATGTATGCACACTCCGGCGAACCGATCATGTGTACTTTGCCATGCAGCATAGAAGTAGATGACACTACTCGAATCGGACCGGAATGCTCACGCTCTTGTCATTTTCCGGCATTCCCGACGGATTGTCTTTCTGCAGGACGAGCGTGCCCATCTTGGCCGTGGTCGTGAACGTGAGCGTCGTGACGAAGGGAACGAAGTCTTCGGTCATCCAGTCGCCCTGCGCCTGGGCGACGGCGCTCGCGAGTTCGTTTCCCTGGTCATCGAGCAGTTTGATCGGGAACGACGCTTCGAAGTACCAGGTGCCGCGTGCCGTGCCCGTCACCGTAAGAGGGGACTGAACGACGGCATTCGCCTTCGGAAACCCGACGGTGATATCCGCGCTCGCGGGGGTCTGCTGCGGCAATGCGGAACACGCGGCAAGCAGAAGTGACATCGCGACGAACGTGGCGAAACGTTTCATGTGTCCATAATGCGGAAATCAGTTGGCAGCGTCAATCTCGTTCTGCTTTTTTACTGCCTCCTCCAATTGCGCGGGTGCGAGCGTCTCGAGTTTTTTAAACAATCGCTCGGCGTCCGCCGGCCGTCCCAAGTCGTTCAGCCTCTTGATCAGCCAGAGAAACGGACGAACGTCACTGGCCGTGCCCACTTGATCCGTACCGAAGGCATCGACAATCGCAACATAGAGTCTTTCAGCCTCAGCGGGATGACCCTCCTTATTTTCCAGCGACGCCAAGTTGAAATACGCATGCACCGAGTGCGGATCGAGCTCCATCGCCCGAACATATCGCTCGCGCGCTTCCTTCAGGTTGCCGGTGAGTTGAAGTTCGAGCCCCAGATTCGTCTGGGCCATGACGGAATCCGGGTAGAAGAGCACGACATTGCGGTACAGCGCTTCGGTCGAACTCCACACGGAGCTCTGAGCCCAACTGACCGGGACGAGCAGCACAATGATCACGCACGAGAGCACATGCACTCCCGTAGGCTTCAGAATGCCATAGAGACAACGCAGGAGCAGCGCGACAATCACAAAGAATCCGATGGACGCCAGGTAGACGTACCGGTCGGACGCGAAGTACAGGAAGCCGTTCTTCCAGAACGTGGTGAAGCTGGGGGTAAGCAACAGGAAGTACGTGGCGATGCCGAACGTGATCAGGCGATTCTTTCCGCGGAAGAAGATCAGAGCAGTGACCATCAACGCCAGGATGATCCCGATAGAGAGAGCAAATTCCATCAGAAAACTCGCTTGCCCCGAGTACGGATAGATCACCGAGAGCCCGACGGGGTAAAAGAACTTCTGCAAATAGAACACCGCGCTCTTGGCGGGCAGCAGAACGTTCACAAGAGATCCTGATGAGCCGAGCACGCGGGACTTTCCGTACACGGCGATCATGCCGAAGATCACTGCAAGGATCACGTACGGAATTTTTTCGAGGAACATCTGACGGTCAATTCTTCTCTTCTGCAGCCAATCAATGCCGAGCAGCCAGACAGGAAGCGTGATGACGGAAACTTTGGAGAGAAGTCCCAGCGCGAAGAACACGATGCTCCAGAGAAGCCATTTGCGTATCCAATCATGCTCCCGGTATCGCAAGTACGCATGCGTCGAGAGCAGGAAGAACAGCCCCGAAAGAAGATCTTTCCTCGACGCGGCCCAGAGCACGGCTTCGGTCTGGATGGGGTGAATCGCAAACAAAGCGGCTGCGAACCCGGCGATAAAGAGACTGCCGGAAAGTCTCCGCAAGATCAGGAGAACTAGAACGACGTTTGCGCAGTGCAGGAGGAGATTCACCACATGAAATGCCCACGCATTCATCCCGAACACGAGCGCATTGATCTGCCAGCTCACGAACGTCAGCGGAATGTAGAGCTGCGGGTCGTAGCTCGTGAACACGTGTACGAGATTACTCCACGTGAAATTCTGAACGGCAGGGTTCGCGTAGATCAAATAGTTATCGTCGAGGCTGACGAATGCGTTCCCGACGAAGGGGGCAAAGACCAGAAGCGTGAGGACTACCAGACAGACAGCAATGTGCGTGACCGTGATCCCAGAAAGCATTCTCCGCATATCGTGAGAGTACCATGTGATAGAATTCATCGTAATGGGCCAGTAGCTCAGTTGGTTAGAGCACCGGACTTATAAACCGGGGGTCGGTGGTTCAAATCCCCCCTGGCCCACCAACGCTTACAAGATCAAGGCACGTTAAAGACGTATCTGTATTCCTATCGCAACGGGAATCCCAGTGCCTTGAGAGCGTCCGTTGTACTTGCGAAGACTTTTCTGTCTTTAACCATCTTGGGATACCAGTCGGTTTTAGAGAGAATAACTTCTTTGTAAGAGCTTACGGCTGTCAGAATCACATCTATGTCGTGTTTCTGTCTGTCCTCAATGATCGCATGCAACGCGTCCATACCGTCGACATCCATGAAGAAAAGACTGCGGAGACTTAAGATGAGCGTTCTGCATTTGAGATGCTTAATCGATTCTTCATGCGAGGTTGCATTGAAGTAGGTGAGCTCGCCCGTAAAGCGGTACACGGTGACGTCGCCGTGATCATCGTGCTTACGAATATCCTTGTGCGACGAACGGCCGATGACTTTCTGGTTGCGATGGAGCGTGATATCGCTGCGACCGGTGGAGAGGTGCTGGACAAATTCCAGGAGCGAGATGGATGCGCCGACGAGAATGCCAATCATGGGATCAACGGCGAACGTCAGGACCGCCACGAGCATCGCCAGCCAGAAGGAACTCTGGTCGAAATGGAAAAGCTTTTTGAAATGCGCCGCCTCTACCATCCTGATTGCTGCGAAGACGAGAATGGCGGCCACCACTGCGAGTGGCAGATACTGGAACCCACGGAAGAGCAGAACCGCGATGAGTAGAACAAAAATTGCATTGATCCCCGATGAGAATCGAGACGTGGCACCGCTCTTGGCGTTGAGCGCCGACCGCGCGAGTACCCCTGTCGCAGGAAGACCACCGGCAGCTCCGGAAGCGATATTTGCGAGCGCCAAGCCCAGCATTTCCCTCTTCTGATTGAATCGCGTATTGGTCATGCCATCGACAATTTTGGCAGACAACAGTGTTTCCAGGACAGCGACAATCGCGACCGTGAAAACGGCTTTAACGAGAACCACATTGAATACGGGCAGCGTGAATGAGGGTATTTGGATGAGAGTTGCGTGCAATGTTCCATATTTGGACAGGATAGTCTGGATCGTAAATGAGAGAAGATGGACTTCGGAACAATAACCAATGCCAATACCGATGATTGCGACGATCACCGCTCCCGGAAAACGTTTAAAAAAATGCGCCAACAGGAACAGTAGGCAGAGAGAGGCTGCAAAAAGAGCGAAGGTGTACATGTCGGTCTGTGCAACGTGCGAAACGGATTCGAGAAAATTTTGCAGGATACTTTCATGTGTTGGCAGCCCCGTAAGCCCGAGTGCCGCGTTGATCTGGCCAAGTCCTATAGTGAGTCCGACACCAAGCGTAAAGCCGTGCATCACGCTGGAGGGGATGAAGATAAGATATTTATCCCATCGCAGAAGATAGAATGCGAAAATCACTACACCTGAGAGAATTGCTAGGGCGGGCAGCATCTGTGCGCCATTGGCAAGCGCAAAGCTTGCAAGAATTCCCGAGAGAGCCCCCGCAGGTCCTATCACGTTGAATTCGCTTCCGCCGAAAGCGGCTGCGGCAAGACCTGCCCAGATCGAGGTGATGATACCCATGACCGGAGTTGCGCCGGAGGCAATCGCCAAAGAGAGCGACAGCGGTACCGAGACGAGCGCCACGGTGAGCCCGGATTTCCAGTTTTTGAGAATTTCTTGACCAAGTCTGCTCGGTGAAAAGAAAGGCATAAAGAGCGGCTGAGAAAGTAGAAAATGAAGGACCCCTGCTCATCAAGATTGTTGATGATGTGGTAGTTTGGACCGAGTATACCTCAGACCACAGAGTAATTCTTCCTACACATCCTGTATCTCGATAGAAGTGCGATTGCTAGTGGCAGAATTGGACGAATATAGTAATCAAAAGCCGCCATACTCGTCATAGCAGCCAGAAAGAAGCTCGTGATGACTGGGATTTTCAGTTATATCCCTAGTTTTCTTCATATTTTCTCCGATTCGGTGAATTTTGGAATTCTGGCTCTGGCTTTGGGTCCGCTCTGTATGCCAGACTCCACCTCCTACCTGCATGAACCGGTTTTACTTCCTTCATTTATTTCTTATGTTGTTCCTCCCCCAGAAACACCTTCACAGGAAACACAAAACACTGTCGATGCTCCTGACGCTCCTCGTCGCAGTTTTTATGCCGTTACTCAGTGCACCGGGTGCCGCGTTTGCCTCGTCCCACCGGGAAGCGCCTTTCATCAGTGAGGATCCGCTCTCCGATAACACCGACGTCTACGCGTTCGTCAGTCCGGACAAGCCGGACACGGTGACGCTCATCGCGTCGTTCAATCCGTTTGAGGAACCCGCCGGCGGGCCGAACTTCTTCAAATTCGGCGACAACGTCACGTACAACATCAATGTCGACAACAACGGCGACGCCGTGGCGGATATCGTCTACAAGCTCCGCTTCAAGTCGTACACCGTTAATCCCAATACATTCCTCTACAGCACCGGACCGATAACGTCGCTGACCGATCCGGATTTCAACGTGCGCCAGACGTATACGCTCACGAGAATCGAAAACGGAGTGAGCACCGTTCTGGGCACGAACGTGCCGGTTCCGCCGGTCAACGTCGGTCCGCAATCGACGCCCAACTACGCCGCTCTGTCCAACGCTGCCGTCACGTCCGTGGGTACGGACATGAAGGTGTTCGCCGGACAAGTCGACGATCCGTTCTTCGTGGAACTCGGCGGTGTGTTTGACCTGCTGAAAATTCGCGTCCCGCCCGGCGACACCGGCGGGGGAGTCGACGGATTGAAGGGATACAACAACCAGTCCATCGCCATCCAAGTGCCCATCAACCAACTGACGAGCAACCACACGCGTCCCACGAACTCGGCCGATCCCGCAGCGGTGATCGGCGTCTGGTCGACGACCAGCCGTCCCGAGAACACGATTCTGCGCAATTCCACCGCCGGCCCGCATACGTACTTCGGTCCCGAAATCCAGATTTCCCGGCTCGGCATGCCGCTCGTGAACGAAGTCGTCATTCCGTTGCTGAAGAAAGACGTCTTTAACAACTCGAAGCCGGCCGATGACGGGCAGTTCGCAAACTTCGTCACGAATCCGGAATTAGGCGTTCTGCTCAATGCTCTCTACGGCATTGTCGTTCCGCCGCAGGGGAACTTCGGCACCGCCAACCAGCGCGATGATCTGATCGCGATCTTCCTCACCGGCATTGCCGGCCTCAACCAGCCGCCCAGCGTGGTTCCGTCTGAGCAAATGCGCTTGAACGTGGCCATCGCCCCGACCGCCAGCCCCAACCGCCTCGGCGTGCTTGGCGGCGACAGCCAAGGGTATCCCAACGGCCGCAGACTCGCGGATGACGTGACGGATATTTCGTTGCGTGCAGTCGCAGGAGCCGCGTACCCCCTGTTTCATCCGAGCTTCGTCGTCGACCCGGTCGGCGCGCGTCTGGGTGACGGCGTCGATACGAACGACGCTGCATTCCGCTGCACGTTTCCGTACCTCGCACTTCCGTGGTCGGGCTATGACAGCGTCCCGCATGGAGTGGGCGGAAACGTCGTGAGCCCGTCATGCGTTCCCGGCAGTTCTTCATCGTCGTCCACGTCCTCGTCCTCGACCTCGACCTCCTCTTCTTCCTCGTCCAGCAGCAGCGTCGCGGGAGGAGCGATTCAGTTGGCGGGTCACCCCCAGGTGAATCAGGGCGCACAATTGCCCTACAACGTGAGCGTGCAGAACACGGGCCCGAACCCCATGGCCGTGAGCGTGACCTTCCCCGTTCCGATGGACAGCACGTTTACCGTCGCAACCGACGCGACCTGTTCCTCGTCCTCCGGCGTCGTCACGTGCACCCAGCCCACCCTCGCGGGCAACAGCTCGACGGGCTTTAACGTGTTCTTCACCGTCAATGCGCCGTGCGGATCGAACGTGACCGGCACTGCGACTCTCAACGGCTCTGTCATCAGTAACACGGCGACGACGCTCGTAACGTGCTCGGGCAGCAGTTCCAGCACGACAAGCAGTTCGGTTGTGAGCTCAAGTTCCAGCTCATCCTCTGCATCGACCTCTTCGTCTTCGTCCTCCTCATCTTCCTCCAGCTCGTCCTCTTCCTCGACGTCGTCCAGCAGCAGCGTCGCTGGAGGAGCGATTCAGTTGGCGGGTCACCCCCAGGTGAATCAGGGCAAGCAATTGCCCTACAACGTGAGCGTGCAAAACACCGGACCGAATCCCATGGCGGTGAGCGTCAGTATCCCGGTTCCCTCGAGTAGCACATTTGTGAACGCAACCGACGGCAGCTGTTCCGTCTCCAGCGGCGTCGTCACCTGCGTGCTGCCGAACCTTGCAGCCAGCGGTTCAACCGGCTTTGACATGTTCTTCGTCGTCAACGCTCCCTGCGCAACGAATGTTACCGGCACCGCGACTCTCAACGGCACGGTGACCAGCAACACGGTCACGACACTAGTGACCTGCCCGAGCGCATCGGCACCCTCATCCGTTCTCCAGACCGCCTGGCAGCGCATGATGAATGCCATTCTCGGTTTGATCGTTGAACCGACTCAGACCATCGCGAAATTGTAAAAAGGCATCGTCTGCATCGCCTACGAAAAGCGTCATGCGTCTCGCGAGAGACCCGTGGCGCTTTTTGAAGCGCCCGACGGTCCGGCCTTCCAGTTACAGGCTTCTTTGCATTTGGTGCAGTACTGCTCGCCGCTGTCATGCTGCTCGCCGCTGACGCACGGCGCATTGCAGCAACCCGAAAGAATGCGCGCACGCAAATCGTTCGGCAGTTTTCTCCGCTCGCCGATGGCCATGTGCTTGGGGCAGTACGGCTTCCCTTTGGTGGGCTTGCCGCAGCCGTTAATCGGGCAGTTTTCGCGGTTTTTTTGGTGAATACAAAGTGGAGAATGAACCCGCAAGATGCGCATGACCACCGTACGCCCGTTTCTTGATTTTTCCTAATAAACGACGTGAAAAGATGGCTTTCTTCTGCGCAATAGCCTACGATGACTTGTCTTTATAGACACTTTTATTTTTTCTACTCTCTTTCATGGCTACAGGCACTATTAAAACGAAGACCGACAAAGGGTTCGGATTTATCGCAGTCGACGGATCGGCTGATGTATTTTTTCACCACAGCGCCTGCAACGGCCAGTATGACAACTTGCAGATCGGCGAATCGGTGCAATTCGACATCGAAGACGGGCCCAAGGGTCCGAAGGCTTCCAACGTCGTCGCTGCCAAGGGCGGTGCGACGTCCAAATCGTCCGGTGGCGCTTCCAGCGACGCCGACGCCGAGGTCCAGGCAGATATGGCTGCGTAATTGACCCGATACCCCGTGAAGCGCGAGTGCGCGACGCGGGGTATTTTTTAAACGCTTACATTTTGCCTGTCCGCCTCAATTCTTCCGCCAACTCATCGAGAGCGCGTTGGTCTTGGGGAAAAGCGAAATAGGACATGCCGCCTCCGATGACGGTGCGCCCTGCATCGATGAATTCCACTTGCACGGGAAGGGTATTGAACCGCTTTTTTGTCGGCTTCACGGCGTCATGATGGAATTTAACACGCACGCGCGCAACCGCAGATATTTCCGGAAGTGAAAAGTTTTGGACACCCAGAAACAAACCCCCTCCGCCTGCGTACTTCTTGCTCTCCTCACTCGCGACAGCCGCACAGTTCAGTAAATCGATCACGGTGGACATCTGCATCCCGGGGCGCTCTGCGCTGTATCCGCTGAGATTCTCGCATTGTCCAAGCGGAAATTCGTTCCATCCCGCTTTATTCACCTTAACGCGGTGCCTGCTGTGTTGAAACATCTTGTCGGCGACCGGATTTCTGGCACTGCTTCTGTGGATCGGCTCTCCGTTGCCATCGCCTTTTACATGCAGCTTGCGGTCTTCACTCGTGGAAAGCGTGGCCGTCATAAGGGATTCCGCGGTCTGCTCCGGTTTGAAGGCGTCAAAACTCGCGGTGATACGCATGTTCTCGCGAATGATCGACTGCCATCGTACCGAATCCATCGCGGTAAGTTTCTCACCGTCACGCAGCAGACGCTCCACAAAAATTCCCACAGGAAGAAGCGTGTCTCCGCCATGCACATATTGAGTGCTCCAGTCGGTCATAAATAAATCCGTGTCTGCCTGCCACACCCCATTACCAACGGGTTGTGATTCCTTCAACGAATCTTTGGTGATGTCTCGTGTGTCATTGGACTGACCCATGATCTGCCGCAATCTCATCATTTTCTTCACGAGATTTTCCAGAACCGCAGTATGAAAGTACGTATCCAAATCACCGGTCGGAATCCTGATAATTTCAAGGTCACAGTCACCGTCGCCGTCGATATCTGTACTTTCCTTCTTAGCCATATTAGAAATGTATCAGAATTTTTGTCAAATGCACGGGTTTTTTGAGAATTTGCATCTTTTTCCGTAACACGAAGCCAAAAACGGCGTTATTCTGTTAGCAATGTCCCGCACCCCCGTTAAAACGCCGGTGCTCCGCTTTCTGTGGAGCTATTCAAAACCGCACCTCGGAATGCTGATTCTGATGGTGATCCTGCAGGTCCTCTCGACCGCGGGAGCGCTCGCACAGCCGTTCTTCTACAAGAACGCGATTGATGCGATCGCGAGTGGGGATCCTTCGGATCCCGCAGTCGTGCGCTACGCGATGACAATGCTCGCACTCGGGATCGGCGTCGCGGTGGCGTTCTTGATTCTCGATCAGCTCAGCCACCTGGCGCTCGCGTGGGTGGAGTCGCGCATGATGCGGACGATCTGGTCGGACGTGTTCGCGAAAGTGCAGAAGCTGAGCACCAATTTCCACGTGAACGAATTCGCCGGCGCCACCAGCCGCAAGATCGGCAGGGGAGTGGACACGATCGAAGGCATCCTCGACCGCATCTGCATGAATTTTATCCCCGCGGTCATTTTGATCATCGGACTCATGTCGGTGCTGTGGTTCTACGCGCCGCTGATCGGCGTTGCGATGCTCATCGGCATCATCCTGTTCACCGCGCTCTCCCTCTCGCTGAACCTGTATCTCGCGAAGTTCTACACCTGGACGGACGAGCAAGACACGCGCGTCTCCGCCAACATGGTCGACAGCATCTCGGCGAACTCGCTCGTTAAATCGTACGCCGCGGAGCGCAAAGAAGACGCGCGTCACGACGCGGGCGTCGCCGAATGGCAGAAGCGCCAGTGGAAATCGTGGAACATCTCCACATGGTTTCTGCTGATTCAGTTCATCTTTTTGCTGATGATCGAACTCGTCGTGATTCTGCTCGCAGTGCACTTGTGGTCCATCGGGAGCTTCACCGTCGGCGGATTCATCATCGTCATCTTCTATGTCATGCAACTGTGGAACCGCCTGCTCGACATCGGCCGCAACACGCGCGAATTCCTCAAAGCCAAAGCCCACTGCGAAGAGATGATCCAGATCGCTCAGCGCCCGCTGCACGTGCAGGACGCACCGGACGCACGGCCGCTGACCATCAA
Organism: Candidatus Peribacteraceae bacterium; assembly: GCA_013140485.1. Classification (GTDB taxonomy): domain Bacteria; phylum Patescibacteriota; class Gracilibacteria; order Peribacterales; family Peribacteraceae; genus JABFSS01. The sequence continues at coordinate 15,428 of JABFSS010000008.1, forward strand.
AAAAGGCGACGTGCGCTTTGAGAACGTCGGCTTCCAGTACGAGCGCGCGACCAAGCCGATCTTCGAGAACCTCTCGGTGACCATCAACGCAGGCGAAAAGATCGCCCTGGTCGGCCACTCCGGCGGCGGTAAGAGCAGCTTTGTGAAGCTTCTCATGCGTCTGTACGACGTCAACGCCGGCGCAATCACCATTGACGGGCAGGACATCAAAACTGTCACGCAGGAGTCGCTGCGCGGTTCCATCGGACTCGTGCCGCAGGATCCGATCCTGTTTCACCGCACCATTGCCGAGAACATCGCCTACGGTAAACCCGACGCCACGCTCGAGGAAATCGAACGCGCCGCAAAGCTCTCGCATGCCTACGAATTCATCGCCGTGCTCCCCCAGAAATACGACACGCTCGTCGGCGAACGCGGCATCAAACTCTCCGGCGGAGAGCGCCAGCGCGTGGCCATCGCGCGTGCAATTCTTGCCGATAAACCGATTTTGATACTGGACGAAGCAACGAGCAGCCTGGACTCCCTCAGCGAGCAGTACATCCAGGAAGCGCTGGCAACGCTCATGGAAGGCCGCACGAGCATCGTGATCGCGCACCGCCTCTCCACCATCAAACGCGCCGACAGAATCCTGGTGATCGAACACGGGCAGATCGTGGAACACGGCTCGCACGCAGAGCTGCTCGCCAAAGAGAAGGGGATCTACAAGCAGCTCTATGAACTGCAGGCGGGAGGGTTTATTGGGGAGTAAACGCTGGTTTTTGAGTAAATTTTTCCGTATAATTTCATCATGAAATACGGCAAGCAATACGCAGGCAAATGGGTGGCCGTGAAGAACGCGAAAGTCATCGCAGTAAGCACGGAATTCGCCCCTCTCCGAAAGAAAATCTCTTCGCGGAAGGACGCAAAGCAGGTGCAATTCAGCCTTGTTCCTGCAGGGTACATTACCGGAGTTCTATGATTTTCCCGTACACCGAGTACACGCTTGTGGACGGAACAAAGATTTCTCGGCCGACACTTCCCGTATGTTTCAAATTTGGACGAACGGAAATTCCCATTGCAGAAGCCCTCGTGGATACCGGAGCAGATCAAACGCTTTTGCCGTTGGCATTTGCGTCGGAATTCGGATTCAAGTTTGATCTCGTGGAAGACAAGATTGAATGGCAGGGAGCCGGAGGACATTCATTTCCCGTCTACAAATCTCCAGAAGCGATTGAACTATGCATCAATATGAAAGGCTTCCGCAGGAAATACTGGAAGGCAAAGGTCTACTTCACCTTGCAACAGCCGACAGTCCTCCTCGGACATAAGGGCTTCCTTGAGCATTTCGATCTGACGTTCAGAGGAGCGAAGAAGGCATTGGAAGTGAATATCTAGCCAGCTCTATGAACTGCAGGCGGGAGGGTTTATTGGGGAGTGATCAGTAGACTGTTTTGTGATCTCCCACCATGAGGAGAAGAACGACGGCGTGACCCTTTTCTTCCGTATAGAGAATGCGAAGATCATATGCTGCCGAAAATGAGCGAACGTCCTTCTTTGATCCGACGAGCTTGTGATTGTGCAGACGCCGGTCAAACGGATCAACGGTGAAGCGGACTATTGCTTGATCAACCAATTCTTGCTGTTCAGGCAACAGCTTCTTATACATTCTGCGAAATGCTGGCGCGTACCGGATGATCATTTAGCGCGAATGAAGATCATCAAGCAATTCCTCCACCGATGAGAAGGCTCGAGAGAGGCCCTTCCCTCGTTTCGCCTTCGCTGCAGCCGCATCAATGGCAGTAATCTGCTTGGGAGTGTATTCGCCGTCCGGACTCTGCAGTAAAAAGGGGATTCCTCCCATATCAGCGACTTTAATGAAGAAGATTCGAATTGCCGTCGGCGCATCAATGCCAATTTTCTTAAAGACATTCTCCGCACGCTTCTTGAGTCGATCATCGAGCCGAACTTGTAGGTTTTTTGAGACCATAAAGGCTTAATGCAATTAGCATTGATAGTATATGCATTTTGCATATGAAAAACAAGGGCAATCGCGGACCTTTTTTCATGTGCAATCCAGAGGCTTCTGCTAGCGTTCCTTCACTCTATGCTCAAACCCCTCCGCCTTCTCAGTCTTCTCGGTCTGCTCACGGTCCCAGCAATCACGTGGGCGGCGCAGCCCGGTTACGCGGATGTTCCACCCGGCGTGTGGTACAGCGAGGCGGCGGAGAAGTTTGTGGAAGACGGAATCCTGGATGGTTCGCAGAAGAACTTTCGTCCGCAGGAATTTGCCACGCGGGCGGAGTTCACAAAACTCATCGTCGCGTTGAACGGAGGAATCCTGAATACGCCCCCGAGTACGCCAAGTTTTGATGATGTGTCGATCAGTGCCTGGTACTTCACCTACATGGAGGAAGCAGCCCATGAGAAGTGGATTCAGGGTTACGACAACTGTCTTGGTGCTCACCCGTGTAATGCCTTTCCGGAGGCCAGGATCAGCCGTGCAGAGGCCGCGGCGCTCATCGTGCGGGCATTCGGTCTAGAACCCACGAATGACGCACAACAGTTCACCGACAACCCGGCCGGCCAGTGGTACACGGAGCCTCTCCAGACCGCTGCGGACCATTGCATCGTCCAGGGCGACGAGTCCACGGGCCGCGTCCGTCCTGCCGATACCATGAACCGCGCCGAGATGATCACCATGCTGTGGCGTGCCGATGAAATGATGACTCAAGGGACTTCCTGTTTTTATCAAAGGGCATTTGGCATTGAGAATGTCTTCATCACAAGTGCCACGACACTGGAGGTGGAGCTATTGGAAGGAGTGAAGATCAAATCGGCAACAGACATCACCCGCTACACGCTGACGGGAAAGTACGGCTCACTGAAGATCGAGTCCGCGACGGTTCTCGATGCTTCTACCGTGGAACTCCGGCTCGGGGAATCCATTGGTAAATGCGGCAACGGCGAGGAATTTACTCTGAGCATCCCGGACGAAGAAGTCGCCGCGGACGAGAGTTTTAACAGCTCGGAAACATTTACGTACGAATGCATCATCGGCGACGACTTCGATATTCTGGAGTTCGCCGTGCATCCATCCGATACGCCCGAAGAACTCACCGTCGTCCGGCGGGGCGCGCAGAACGTGGACATGCTCGCACTCGATATCACCGCAGGTTGCCAGGAGGACTACACCGTCGATTCCATCATGCTGAACCACGAGGGCAATGGCAGCAATTTCGACATCGTGAACGTGCACGCGTCGGTCCTGGGGCAAATCGCCGGCAATGGAACGCGGCTCGACAACGAAGGATGGAACGTGCGATTCGGTCCGGTGCTCAGCATTCCGGCCTGCAAAACGATCACCGTATGGTTCCGTGCCGACATTTCGACCGTTGCACGGCCGCAATTGGAGCACGTCCTTTCCATCAATTCTTCCGCGGATATCTCTTCCAGCGGCAGGAAATCCCTCGGTCAATTTCCCATCCGGAGTACTACCTTCCGCGTTCGGTGATCCGGAAGAGCCCCTTATGGCCTATTTGCTATATATTGTTAAATATAGTATAATATACATATTACTTCATTCTCATACACACACATGAAGAAGAATAACTCTCTCTATCTCAGTCTCGTCTCCGGTGCCGTCGGCATCATGATCGGAGCCGGTTCGATGTACGTTGGCCAGGCAGGCATTATCCAGCGTCATTCCGCCGCGCAGCAGAACGTCCTCCACGAAACGCAGGAACAAGGGCTCAAGAACATGAACGAGCGAAAGGCCGCCAAGCGTGCGGATGTCGTGTATCCCACGAACGCACGTCCGTAATCAATCTTGATAGGAAAAGAAGAGAGGGCCACACGGCCTTCTTTTTTTTATGAAAGAACCTTTCCCTCACTCATGATCCCCCTCATGATCGTGCATTTTGACGATGCGCCGGTCGGGAACGATCCACATCAGCGCGACGATAACGAAGCAGGCGATGGAAATCCCCGTGTGGATGAAGGAGCCACCGATGGCGATCAGATAGAGAAGAATCGAGATATAGCCCTTCGCGTCGCCGCCAATGGCCTGTGCAAGCTTCGAATCCTTCCCCTGATTCAGGATGATCAACCGGGTGAGGATGAAGTACGCGATGGCGGCACCGAGCAGGACGATGCTGTAGAGAACTGACGGAGCGGATTCGGTGATATGAATGCCCAACCATTCGGTCGTGAACGGAATCAGGGAAAGCCAGAAGAGTAAATGCATGTTCGCCCACAGGATCCCTCCCGTGACGCCCGTTGTCGCGTGCAAGAGGTGATGATGGTTGTTCCAGTAGATCGCGAGGAAGACGAAGCTCAGGAAGTAGCTGAGGAAGACGGGGAGCAGGGGAACGAGGGCCGCGAGCGTGGGCTCCTCGGGCACGTGCAGCTCCAAGACCATGATCGTCATGATGATGGCGATGACGGCGTCACTGAACGCCTCCAGGCGGTTGGTTTCGGCGAAGAAGCCATGCTGACTCATATCCCGATAATACATGTGAATGGGCCAGAAATGCCTATTTGCTATATTTACTGAAATATTGTATAATATTCATAATTACTTCCTTTCCTCATACACACATATGAAGAAGAATAACTCTCTTTATCTCAGTCTCGTCTCCGGTGCCGTCGGCATCATGATCGGAGCCGGTTCGATGTACGTTGGCCAGGCAGGTCTTATCCACCGCGGAGTCACTGTCACCACGCATTCTTCCGCCAGTCGAGACAGGGAGGCCAGCACCCGTGAAATTAAGCAGCAGGGTCTGAACAACCAGGCGGAGCGTAAGGGTACCAACCCGGATGCCGCGCATACCACGGGCACCGCCTTTTAATTGATCTCATCTTGAAGAAGGAGAAGGCCGCACGGCCTTCTCTTTTTTTGTAGTCGTTTGCTATTAGGTTTTAGTACTTCCGAAAAGTGATTGTAGTTCACCGCGCTCTGTATCAAGTAGTTCTCGCGGTGTTCCTTTTGCCACCCACGTTCGATTATATGCCGCCGGAGGAACTGAATACTTGATGTCATTTTGCCTGCTTTCACGATCATGTATTTTCCAGTCATTCATGAGCGCTTCGCGCAGCGCACTCAATGTATACTTACTGAGAATTGTCGTTTGAGTTTCCGCCACGTACACAAGACCTTTCCCCTCATCATCAATCGCATAGACATGAGGAACAGGCTCTATGTTCAAGGCTGCATACGGTATCGCTGATGGAGCAATGGTCATATTCAGATGATTACGCTGCTTTTTTCTCCTTCACCTCCTCTTTCGCCACGCTGATCTGCAATCCGAAGCTCTGCTCGCCGATCTTCACCTGGACCGTGACGTTGCCCACCGCCTTGATCGGCTCTGCGAGAGTGATCTTGTCGGCGACGATCGTGACGCCGTGCTCTGTCTGCAACTGCTCGCTGATCTGCTCGGCGGTGATGGCGGCGTAGAGCTTGTCGGTCTTCGTCACCTTGCGGGAGAAGTGGACGACCTTGCCGGTGAGCGCGTCGGCGGCCTGGAGCTGGATCTTGCGTTCGGTCTCGCGCTCTTCGGCGCGGCGCTTGATCTGGTCGGCGTAGCGCTTGCGGACGGTGGGGGTCGCGACGAGAGCCTTTCTGCTCGGCAGGAGGTGATTCAGAGCAAAGCCGTCCTTCACAACGATGATGTCGTTGCGCTTACCGATGCCGTTGATATCTTCGAGAAGGAGGAGTTCCATTGGAGAGAGGGTGCTTTGCTGCATGGGCTCTAGAGAGCCGGAAAAGTGTACGCGGCAGAGGTGGAGACGTCAATGGTCGCGCTCTCTTGCGGGGTTGGCCTTGCATTAAAATGTGATTAACAGTGTAGAGGTCCCTCGTTACGCTCAGCGCTCCGCGCTGAGCTACTCGGGATGACAAAACCGTTATAGGAGGCTTGGCAGCCACCCGAAGAACGACCCCCAGCCGACACCCGGCTTAAAGGTGCGCTCGTGCTTGAGGTACCACTTGTAGAGCGTGAGGAATCGGTCGCTGTGGAGCGAGAGCGAACCGAGCTCAATGCCGAAGACGTCCTCGTGATGACCGAACACGTAGAGAGGGGAATAGAGGAAGATAGCGGGTGCGTCGTTGCGCAGAATTTCGCTCAGTTTCTTGAGCGACTGTTGGCGCTCTTTCTCGTCGGTCGTCCTGCGGATGGTCTCGAGTTCCGCGTCGGCTTTAAAGGAAACGTACTGCGAGAGGTTGTAAGCATCCTGCCGGAGGTCTTTGTCTTGTCCGGTAAGTTTCTGCGCCGAGCTGCTGTGCCAATACGGGAAGCTGTCGAGGTTATCGAGCAGCGACTGACCGAAGAGGAGGATGTCGTAATCGCGGCGGAGCAAGCGGTCCTGGAACTGTTGGGGCGACGCGGCGACTTCGACGTTCACCTTCACCCCGAGTTGCAACCACTGCCGGGCGACTTCGTCGGCGACCGTGCGGTAGGTTTCGGGCGCGTCGCTCGTGAGCAGGCGCAATTCGAGCGGCGTGCCTTTTTCGTTGACGCGAATGCTCACGGGATCGGAGGAAACTCTGCGGCGCAGCATGCCGCTCTCGAGAGCCAGACTGCCGATGGTCACGCGCCGGTCGACCGGAACGGCAGTGTCTTTGGATGCGCGGTACATGCGCGCGAGGCGCAGCTCTTCGTTCGCCCGTGCGAATTCCTTCGCATCCTTCGCGACGAACACGTAGAACGAATCGAGGATGCGACTCTTGCCGTCGGTGACCTTCACAAGATTCTCACCGGCGACAAGCGCCCCCGTGCCCCGCGCGTACGGAATCTCCGCAAGCCATCCGCCCGAGCCCGACGGACCGGGGCGCAGCGTGACGCCGTTGATCTTGGCGAGACGCAACTGCGGGACGTAGCTGCCTGTGAGCGTGAGCGATCCTCCCTCCTGAAAAAGAGCGACAGGTGCGGGATGCACGAGGCCCGCGGCGTTGGCGTCATCACGCTCCAGGAGGCGTTGCAGCCGCACCCGCTCGGGAAGGTTCCACCGCGAGGCGAGCAGAGCGCCCTGCGCGGCGTCGGAGTTGAACTGGTAATGCCAGTCGTCAGTATCGAGTTCGAGGAGAGGAGTATCGACGATGACGGATTCGTGCAGCGCGTCGATGATCGCCTGCTTATTTGTGCCCTGCTGCAGGCCGCCGCGCAGTTTGCCGTCCTGGAG
>JABFSS010000022.1 GCA_013140485.1 Candidatus Peribacteraceae bacterium
GGAGAGGGTGGCGCGTCGCGCGCCGGGTGAGGTCTCAGACTGTGGGTGCAGCCGCTTCCGGCTGGAATCCCGGACTGAGTTTCCTGAGAGGCGCGAAGAGGATGCTTGTGGTGCCGGTCATCTCGGCGATCGTCCAGAAGAAGATGATGACGGCGACGATGAAGACGACGTTGTAGACGCCGCCGACTTTCTTCATCCAGTCCGCCTCTCCCATCATGTCGCCGATGCTCTCCCGGTACTTGACGAGGAAGAACGGTCCGATCAAGCCTGCGGCGATCATCAGGTAGTACCCCATGGATCAGGCGATTGCGGCGTCAATGAGCTGCGCCATGTCCTCGTGCGACTTGGTGCCGACCGTGGTCTTTACCGGCTTGCCGTCTTTGAAGATGACGAACGTGGGAATGCTCATCACGCCGAATTGCTGGGGAATGTCGAGATTGTCATCGACGTTCATCTTCACGAATTTCACTTTTCCCGCGTACTGCGTATCCAATGCCTCGAACACCGGCAGCATCGCCTTGCACGGTCCGCACCACGGCGCCCAGAAATCGACCACGACGGGAACGTCGGAGGCGAGAACCTCTTGGGCGAAATCGGCGTCGGCGATGGGTTTGGGCATGGGGGAGCGGGGATGAGGTTTTGATTGTAGCGCGAAAAAGAAAACGAAGAAAACAAGGAAAACGAAGAAAACGACGATCCTCGTTTCCGTTGGTTGCTTTGTTTTCTTTGTTTGCTGCTTCAATTATTCCAGTCTCCCTCTACTCAGCAGCTGTTTCGTTATTTGCTTACCTACTTCAACAGCCGGCTGCCCGTACGGATCGATGCGGTAGAGCTTCCCGAGCAGGACGACTTCGGTCATCAGCAAGAAGAACAATTGGCCGAGGTGCGCCGCATCAAGTCGCGTCAGTGAAATCGTGACGTGCGGCCGCTTGGCACTGGTGAGCGCGCGGCTGGTGCCTTCGTAACAGGCGTCGAAGAGCTGGCCGAATGTTTTGCCGGCGATGTACTTCCAGTCGTCTTCGACCTCGTCGGGAACATGCACGCGCGGGCGTTCGAGCTCGCGGATGAAGAGGTGCCAGGACTTGCGCGGTCCGGCCATCCACTGCTGCAGGAGCGAGTGCTGGTCCTGCGTGCCGATCGCGGCGACGGGGATGGGGTTGTGCGTTTCGGTCTTGCCCAAGCTCTCCGCGATGAGCTGCTGGTCCCAGCGCGCGATGGACTGCAGGCGGACGCCGTACGGCATAATCACGCGGACCGGGTATCCGCGCCGCGTATCAAGCAGGAACTGGGTTGCGGCGAGCAGCGCGGCGGGGTTCTCCTGCAAGCCCGTCGACTGGCAGAGCGTATCCATTTCCTTGGCGCCCCGGACGAACGCGTTCACGTCGCCGCCGAGCAGCGCGAGAGGGAGGAGTCCGATGGGCGTGAAGATCGAATACCGGCCGCCGACCGCGGGAGGGAGGGGGAGCATGGGGATGTCTTCCCGGATGCAGAGATCGTGCAGCGTGCCCTTTTCGGGATCGGTGATCGCAAGGACGTGATCTTGCGGGCGCAGCTTCTTCTGCTTGAGCAATTCATCCCAGAACAAAAAGAAGACGCTCATGGGTTCCAGCGTGTCGCCGGACTTGCTGGCGATCACGAGGAGCGTGGTCTTCCAGTCGATCATCCCGAGGATCTGTTCCAATGCCGACGGGTCAATCGTGTCGACGACGATGAATTCCACCGTGTCGGGTCCTTCGAATACTTCCTGCATCACCTTCGGGCCCAAGCCCGAACCGCCGATGCCCACCCAGAGGACGGTGCGGATACCTTGCCCCTTCGCCGTCATCGCGACTTCCTTCACGCGCTGGATCAGCTTCGCGTCGTAGGGATCCATCGACCAGGCATGCTTGCCGGCGCTGCGCTCCTTCAGCCAGTCCTCGACGTGCTTTTTCATCGAGGTCCGCAGTCCCGAAATCTCCGCGTCGGGGATGCCCATCGACGGGGTGATGGCTTTGGCCAGGGCAGCCGAGATGTCGAGCGTTAACATAGGAGGAGGATGGTCAGATGGTGGATAGGGACGCCCCGGCGGGGCGTCCGTACATTTTCTAAAGAGATCGCAATGCGGCGGCTACGCGTTCTTCCGTCGTCTTCACGTCGGGCGGAAGATCCTTGAGCGCGTGGATCGCCGTCGCAGAGTCGTAGCCGAGAGCGGTGAGCGCGGCGATGGCGTCCTGGTCGAATTCTCCGCGAGCCACTGCCATTCCTTTGACCATGAAGATCTGCGGTTTGCGCTCACCGAGCGACCGGAGCTCCACCAGCAATTTCTCCGCCGTCTTCTTCCCGACTCCTTTGATCGACGTGAGAAGGCTCACGTTGTTTTCGTTCATGGCCTGGAGGAGCAGGCTCCGCGGCACGGCGCAGAGTTCCAAGCCCAGCTTCGGGCCGATGCCGGAGAGTTTGATCAATTCTTCGAACAAAATCTGTCCGTCGCGGTCGGCGAAGCCGTACAAATCAAAACGGTCTTCGCGCACGTACGTCGACACCCACAGCATCCGCGGCTCGGCCTCTTTCAATTCGTCCCACACGTCCAGCGGCACGCTCACCCGGTACCCCACACCCGCCACGTCCACCGTGGCCTCTCCGGGATCCAGTTTATGCACGGTGCCGCGGAGGTGAGCGATCATCATCATGAGTGTAGCAGGCATGCGCGGGCATTCCAGTCACCGGAGTTTTCTGCTACACTGGTGAGAAATCCATGACACACATAAACCGTCTCATCGTTGTCTTCTCGCTCCTCTCGGCGATCATGCCGGTCGTGGCGGCGTCATTATTGATTCATGGAACGCATGTGTTGGCGGGCGCGGTGATTTGGTGGGCGTTTTAATCGGACGGGACATCACGCCGGGCCGATGACGACAACAAATTCGCCCTTCTTTGTGATTTCGGATGCCACCGTGGCCAATTGTCCGACCGTCGTCCGCACGAATTCCTCATGCATCTTCGTCAATTCGCGCGCGATGACGACGGGCCGGTCCGGTTGGTCCTTCAACGCCTCCGCGATCTCCATCAACGTCCGTTCAATCCGGTGGACGGATTCATACAAAACAATGGTTCGTTCTTCATTCTTGAACGATTCGATCAACGTCTTCCGTCCCTTCTTTAAAGGAAGGAATCCCAGGTAGACGAATTGATTGATCGGCAGGCCCGAACCGCTCAAGGCGGCGAGGAAGGCGGCGGCTCCGGGAATCACCTCGATGGGGATGCCTGCTGCAGCCGCGCGGGAGATCACCGCGTATCCGGGATCACTGATGCCCGGCGTTCCTGCATCGCTCACCAGCACCAGATGCCGGCCGCTCTTCAAATGATTCACGATCACGTCGGCTTTCCCCGGATCGGTATTCCCATGGAAGCTGATGAGCTCCTTCTTTCCGATGTTCAGGTGCTGGAGGAGCTGCCCCGTGACCCGCGTGTCTTCACACACGATGGCGTCGCACTTCTTTAATGTCTCGATCGCCCGGTGCGTGATGTCGCCGAGGTTGCCGATGGGGGTCGAAACGATTGACAGCATAGACATCACACAGAATACTCCGATTATGGGTACTTTAGTCCCTGACCACAGTGAGAGAGGTTTGGAACCGCCAACGTATAAGGTAGTGGATGGATTAGTGAATAAACACAGAACACAAAGAGGAGGTTCAGACTTTGTGAGAGTATTGCACCATGAGAAACAGGCAAACCTGGACGCAAGTTTGGCTGCAGTGAAGGCTGCTGAGGCCACAAAGACTACAGAGTTTTGGCGCAACGAGTTTTTAGAATTAGCCAAGCGCGAGTGCAATTTGGCTTAAGTGAAAGCAGTTGCCTCCAAAGGAGTTGAATAAGGAAAAATCGACAATTGAACTCAAAAATCTCTTTTATCAGGGAGTCCATGCGCTATCATCTCCCCGTTCCTGAATTCGTTTTCCTATGTCCGCAAAGAAGCAAAATCCTCAGTCCGACGCCACTCCCGAGCCTTCGAAAGACGGTGGCTCCGATTCCGCACTCAACACGGACGGTTCGCTCACGACGCTCGGAAAAATCGTGCCGCGGCCGATCGTGGCCGAAATGGAGGAGAGTTATTTGAGCTACGCCATGAGCGTCATCGTGGCCCGAGCGCTCCCCGATGCCCGCGACGGTCTCAAGCCGGTCCACCGCCGCATCCTCTACGCGATGCACGGCATGGGTCTGGGGTCGGGAGCCAAGTACCGGAAGTCCGCTGCCGTGGTTGGAGACGTGATGGGAAAATATCACCCGCACGGCGACAGCCCAATTTACGAAGCGATGGTGCGTATGGCGCAGGATTTCTCGCTGCGGTACACGCTGGTCGACGGGCAGGGCAACTTCGGTTCCATCGACGGCGACGGCGCCGCTGCCATGCGGTACACCGAGGCGCGCATGTCGAAGGTGACGAGCGAGATTCTCGCGGATATCGAAAAGGATACCGTCGACTTCTCGCCCAACTACGACGGATCGCGGAAAGAACCGAACGTGCTTCCCAGTAAAATCCCCAACCTCCTGCTCAACGGGACTGTCGGCATCGCCGTGGGCATGGCGACCAACATTCCGCCGCACAACTTCGGCGAAATCATCGACGCCACTCTTCATGTGATCGAGCATCCCGACGCGACGGTGGAAGATCTCCTTCAATTCGTCCAAGGACCCGATTTCCCCACGGGCGGGATCATCTACGACAAGGAAGCCATCCGGCAGGCATATCTCACCGGACGGGGCTCGGTGGTCATTCGCGGCAAGGCCGAAATCGAAGAAGTGAAGGAAGGGCGCTACCACATCCGTGTCAGTGAAATCCCGTATCAGGTGAACAAGAGCGCGATGATCGAAAAAATGGCGCAGCTGGTGAACGACAAGATCATCCAGGGCATCAGCGATATCCGCGACGAAAGCGACCGCGACGGCATTCGCATCATCATCGAGCTCAAGAAAGACGCTTACCCGCAGAAGGTTCTCAACCTCCTCTTCAAGCACACCGATCTCCAGACGAGCTTCGGGTACAACATGATCGCGCTTGCGGACGGCATCCAGCCGCGTCTGCTCAATCTCCAGGAATTCCTCCAGATCTTCGTCGATCACCGCCGGGTCGTCGTGCGTCGCCGCATCACGTTCGACCGCGACCGGGCGAAGGAACGCGCGCATATTCTCGAAGGACTCAAGATAGCGCTCGATCACATCGATGAAG
>JABFSS010000062.1 GCA_013140485.1 Candidatus Peribacteraceae bacterium
CAAGTCGGATAAGCACGGCACCATTATCACCTTACTCCCCGATACTGCGATCTTCGACTCCGTGCTGTTCAGCATGGACATGCTGATGACGCGTCTCCGCCAGCAGGCGTACCTGACCCGCGGCATCACGATCTCCGTCGTCGACAAACGCAAGAAGCGCCCCGAGGAAGATCTGCAATATCCCACGCTCTACCGCTTCCACTTCGAAGGCGGCATCTCGGCGTACGTCTCGCATCTCAACAAATCGAAGGAGCGCATTGGCGAGGTGATCTGGTTCGAGAAAGATACGCCCGACGGCTTCGTCGAGATCGCCATGCAGTACACGCAGACGTTCCAGGAGCACGTGGTGAGCTTCGCCAACAACATCCACACGGTGGAAGGCGGGCATCACCTGACGGGCTTCAAGGCCGCGCTCACCCGCACGATCAACGCCTACGCGCGCAAGTACGGTATTCTCAAGGAGAAAGAAGAGAACCTCACCGCCGACGACGTTCGCGAAGGCCTCACCGCTATCGTTGCCGTTCGGCTCAGGGAACCGCAGTTCGAGGGTCAAACAAAGGGCAAACTCGGCAATGCCGAAATGAAGACGGCAGTCGAGACCGTCGTCAACGACAAACTCAGCCAGTACATGGAGGAGAATCCGTCGGAAGCCAAAGACGTCGTCGCCAAGTGCTTGCTCGCCGCCCGCGCCCGCCTCGCCGCCCGCGCGGCGCGTGATAGTGTGATCCGCAAAGGCGCGCTCGACGGCATGACGCTGCCGGGCAAGCTTGCCGACTGCAGTAACCGCGATCCCGCTCAGTGTGAGCTCTATCTGGTCGAGGGAGACTCCGCCGGCGGTTCCGCCAAGCAAGGACGCAACCGCGAGTTCCAGGCGATTCTCCCGCTCAAGGGCAAGATCCTCAACGTCGAGCAGGCGCGCATGGATAAAATGCTCGCGAACAACGAAATCAAGTCGCTGATCATCGCGCTCGGCATGGGCATCGGCGAGGTCAAAGACTTCACCAAGCTGCGCTACCACCGCGTCGTGATCATGACCGACGCCGACGTCGACGGCGCTCATATCCGTACGCTCATCCTCACGCTCATCTACCGCTACTTCCCCGAGCTCATCGAGAAGGGCTACCTCTACATCGCCCAGCCGCCTCTCTACAAATTGCAAAAAGACCGCGAAGTCCGCTACGCCTATACCGACCCCGAGAAAGATGCGGTGATGAAGGAATGGGGCGTCAAGGAAGAGGAAACGCAAACGTCGGACGAAGATGATCAAGCGGCGACCACCGCCGGTCTTCGGCCTGCGGATGACATGACCTCCCTTACGTCCGAAGCGGATGCCAAGAAAGCGGCTCCCAAGAAGCGCAAGATCAACATCCAGCGCTACAAAGGTCTCGGTGAAATGAACCCCCAGCAGCTCTGGGAGACGACGATGGATCCCACCGTGCGCATCATGCTGCGCGTGTCGTCGGATGACGCCGAAAAGGCCGATGCCATCTTCACCACGCTCATGGGCGCCGAGGTCGCTCCGCGGAGGAAGTTTATCCAGACGCATGCGAAGACGGTGAAAAATTTGGATATTTGACGGCTCCAACGTCTTGTCCGATGTAAGATCTTTTTGATGCATCTCCGATTATTTTCTTGGCCCGTTCCCTCTCACTTCCCGACGGAGATTCAAGCACTCTGCAATGAACTGTGCGGATTACCCGATCAGGAAGCCGCAGTCCGCAGAGCCCATGAGATTCTCAGCAACCGGTTCCGTGCGCGGAAGTGGATGACCTATCCGTTGCTCTGGAAGATCTTCGACCGAGATCTCAATCGCATTTGGAAGAGAACGGAATTTCTCCATTGCACGCACATGAACTGGCTCCTCAAGATTGTGCTCGTGCACAGCGGCAAATTTGCCGAGCGCGATGTGCAGGAGCGCTGGACGTTTCTCTCGGGAATTTCTCCTCACCAATACTCGCGTGTACGACTCAAGGACGGACGGATGATCAACGTCGACGTATGGGCGAGCACGTATGGGATTCCGTTTGGGGGACATGCATAGGGGTTCAGTCCTCCCCCACATGATCCCTCATCACATAGGTATCCAGGTTCTCCTTTCCCAGCAGTTTGATGATCTCCGGCACGGCATCCTTGAGGGCCATTTGCTTCTGCTTGCCGGCCTTCATGTCGCGCACGATGATCGTGCCTTCCTTCACTTCGAGCTTGCCGAGCATGAGCGTGTAGCGAGCCTCGAATTTGTCGGCGAGTCGCATCTGGCTTTTGAGACTCGCTTCGCCGAGCGCGCCGAGCGTGTGCACGCCGAGATCGCGGAGCTCTGAGACAAGGGTGAGGCATTTCTTCTTCGCTTCGGGTCCCAGTTGCGCGACGAACACGTCCACCTGGTCCTTGTTCGGCGCCTGCACTCCCGCTTCCTTCATGTGCCAGATCATGCGTTCGACGCCGCCCGCGTACCCCACGCCGGGCGTGGGCTTCCCTCCCAGGATTTCGATGAGTCCGTCATAACGCCCGCCTCCGCCGACGGCGTTCTGCGCGCCGGTCGAGCTGTCCCAGAATTCGAAGACCGTCTGGCAGTAGTAATCGAGACCGCGCACCAGCCCGGGATTCGGCACGGAGGTGATGCCGAGCTCGTCCAAGTACTCGAGGAGCGTTTCGTGGTACTTCTTGCTCTCATCATCGAGGAACTGCTCCAGCTTCGGCGCGTTCTTGATGAGGATCCGCGTGTCTTCCTCTTTGCTGTCGAGCAGCCGTAGGGGATTGGTCTTCAGTCTGCGTTGATCATCCTCGGGCAGCTGGCGCTCCTTGCCGATGAAAAAGTCCTTGAGCGCCTCGACGTACGCTTTGCGGTTCTCCGCCGTTCCGATGTTGTTCATCTGGAGCGTCATGCGGTCGAGGATGCGCAGGTCCGAGAGGATCTTCGTGATCACGTGGATCAGCTGGGCGTCGATGCTCGGGTCGCGCAGGCCGATCACTTCGAGGTCGATCTGGTGGAACTGCCGGTACCTGCCTTTCTGCGGGCGGTCATAGCGGAAGCACTGGCCGATCGAGTAGAGCTCCACCGGCTGGGCAAGCTGCTGCATCCCGTGCTCGATGTACGAGCGGCAGATGCCGGCGGTGAACTCGGGCCGCAGCGCGAACTCGCGTGCCTCGCCCTCGCCGTCTCGCTTTCCCGTCACCGTGAAGAGTTCCTTCTCTACGACGTCGGTGTGCTCGCCGATCGCACGCTGGAAGACGCCCTTGTGCTCGAACATCGGCGGGTCGATGCGCTTGTAGCCGGCCTGGCGGCAGCGGTGCCGCACGACCTTTTTAATGTACGTGTGGTACTGGTGGTCCTCGGGGAGGACGTCATGGGTGCCTTTCGGTGTACGGAACATGGGTTCTGACATACGCAACCAGCGTATCAACGTAGTGATACACTGGAGCGAAAGCGTAGCAGATGCCCGGGTGTTTGGGAAGGCACACGCGCCTTGGGCTTATTTGATCACTTGGAGGGTGCCTCGCATCGACAGATGCGTGTCCGAGTGATAGGGGTACGTCCCGGTATTCATGAACGTGAAGGAATACGATTCTCCCGGTTTGAGGTTGCCGCTGAGAGGGCCCAGACCCATATCGCCGGTGATGGTGTGCGCGACCGTGTCGTTGTTGGTCCAGGTGACCGTTGCGCCGCGCTTCACTTGTGTGAACCGGGGTTCATACGTATTGCCGCGCAGGGAGATGTTCCGAGTGAGGGGAATTCCCGGACGGCCGGAAGGGAAGGATACGGATACGGACGGGGAAACGCCGGCCGATACGGTCCGTGGCGAAGACGAAGACGCGGGCGACATCGAAGCAGCCTGTCCTTTGTGATAGATCATCCACACGGCGTCGATGATGCACGCGCGCAATTTGGCGCGGTCGACGAAGATGCGCGGCATCCTTTCAAGCGCGACGGTACTGCTTCGCAGCAGCGTCTGACGCATACACGAGTCGATCTGCTCTTGCATCATCGAACCGTCCCAGACGGGAAGAGTCGCAGAAGACGAAGGCGACGACATCCATGAGCTGGAAGAAGAGACAGATGAGGACGAACTCGAGGAGAAAGAAGAAGAAGAGGAGGATGAAGAAAACGACGACGAACTCATCGTCTGTTGTGCGGGTGAGTGGTACGTATCGTGAAATTCAACTTTTTGCTCCGCCGCGAGCACCAATGGTGTCAGGAGCAGGGCGGACGCGCCGAGCGCAATGGATGATGCCAGTGTGCGGTGATTGAACAGCATACGAGAAAAGGGGGAATGACATCACTACAGACGGATGGTTTGGTCCTCCATTACCCCTTTACTGCAGATTCGGGAGTCCTTCCGCTGAATCAAGCATCTCTGGTCACAATTCAAAACAGAACGTACCATGCCTGCGCCCGTGGCGAGCGTAGCTCAGTTTGGTTAGAGCATCTGGTTGTGGTCCAGAGGGTCGCGGGTTCGAGTCCCGTCGCTCGCCCCATATACTGTTCTGTGGTATCATAAGACCATGTCTGGTGCACCTCTGTACTACATCATCTGGCAGGAAGGGAAATTTTACGTTTCCCAATGTCTGAATGTAGACGTCTCCAGTTTTGGCAATACGCGCCAAGAAGCAATCAATAATCTCAATGAGGCAGTGGCGTTGTATGGTGAAGAGAAAGAACCGATGCAGCATGAGATGATCGAGCATCCCGAAATCATCTCTGTGCCTCAAGACAATGCCTGAACTGTATTCTTCCAGACACATTCAGAAAGTTCTGGAACACCACGGCTTTTCTGTGATTTCGCAGAAAGGCAGTCACATCAAATTGAGGAAAGTTGGTGAACAAACAGTGACAGTTATTCTTCCGGCAAACCGCAAAGAAATTCCCCACGGCACTTTTCGTTCTATTCTCCGGCAATCGCAGCTCAGCGGTGAGACTTTTCTGAAATAATTTCTTCTCTTATATCGTCGGAGCATTGTCGTTCTTCTTCTCCTTATCCTTCTTCTCAATTCCCTCCGCCTTGATCACGAACGCGATTTTGTCGTCGGCGGGTGCGGGGGACTGGGCAGACGAGGTTTCCTGCTTCGGAATATCCTTCGCGACAGGCTTCGGACCGGTCGGAGCAGGAGCGGGCGTTTTTTGGTCAGTGCCGACGGATGTCGGTGATGGTACGGTGGAT
>JABFSS010000026.1 GCA_013140485.1 Candidatus Peribacteraceae bacterium
TCACACTGTCATTCTTCTTCATGATGCCGCCGTTGATCCTGCCCGGTTGCAGTGGCATGCGGGTCTTCTCGTCCACCGGCGTCGTGTGAACGCCGACGTACACGGAGCCGTCGGGCATTTTCCAGTATTCCAGCTTCCAGCCGAAATTGGAGCCGTAGAACTCGCGTGCTTTGTCCAAATCATTGACGGGAATTTCGAAGTGGACGATGGGATCCATGGTGCGGTGGGGGAAAAGGAGAAATCTCTTCCATACTATACAACAAGACTATAAGCCTGCGGCTGCCTTGCTCCTCTGAGATTGAAGCGCCGCGATCTGTCTGTCGAGTTCGGTCACCTGCTGCCGGCGCAGATCTTTCTCTTTCGAGATGAGCTGCTCGGTTTTCTGTTGGTGCGCCGCCGCATCTCTTTTCTGGGCCGCGAGATCTTGTGCTGTGGGCATAGTGAAGAGGGGGGAAGATGATTCTAAGACGGATCATGAGTGTTTCTCTGTCATACAATCGTCATTTTCGTCATACTCGCCGCATGACGTCGCTCTCTCGGCGATTGCCGGTCATTCTCGAGTGGGGAGTTCTGGTTCTTCTTGCTTTTGGCATTATCTGGCGCGGCGGCAAAGGTCTCGAAGCTACCTGGCTATTGGCGGGCGCCGCGGTCTTCGTCACGTTCGTCCGGTGGTGGTTGGTTCGTGGGAAGAGTGAAGGCGTGCGGACGATTCCGTTTGATCTCTGGGCCGGAGTGATGCTCTTTCTGGCGTGGACTGTTCTCAGTTACATCTTCTCCGAAACGAGGAACTACGGGTTGGATGAGGTGATTCGGGATGTCGCGTTGGTGATGGTCTTTTTCTGGTGGAGCGGGGCGCCCCAACGAGCCGCGCCTACAGACCCGCATGGGAAGATGATCTCGCGGTTGATCACCGTCATCGCCGTCACGACGCTCATCGCCTGCATGATCGGCATCGCCGTCTACGTGCTCCAGCCGGTGAACCGCTTCGTCGGGACGTTCTTCGACATGCGGTTCCACACCGATTACTGGCCGAATGCCTGGGCGGAGTATCTGCTGCTTGCCTGGCCCCTCGTTTTTCTCTGGTCGGGAAAGTTCTCACGGATCATCAGAATCGTCGCGCTTGGCATCGTGTTTGGGTGTCTCTTCCTCAGTTACTCCCGCGGTGCCTTCCTGGTTTTCTGCGGGCAGATCATTCTGGGAGTACTTCTGATCGGGATTCCGTGGATTCTCCGCAAAGGCATCGAGAAGAGGTCGCTTATTCGGGCGGGCATCGCCGGTCTCTGCGCGCTCCTTATCGCCGTCGCGCTCTTTGCCGGGGTGAATGCCGTGCGCGGGCGGTTCCACGACATCGAGTCGGTGACGGCGAAGGCGACGTTCACCGCGTCCGAAGGAGGGTCGTCGATTTCGGAACGACGGGCCTTTTGGGAGCAGTCATTCGAGCTGTCGCTGGAGCGGCCCTTCTTCGGATGGGGTCCGTACAGTTTCCGGTTCGTCCATCCCCGTTTGCAGACCGCCGTCTTTGCAACATCCGATCACGCCCATAATATTTTCCTGAAGCTCGCGATGGAGCGGGGGTGGCCCGCCGCGCTTCTGTTCCTGTTTGTGATGCTCCGGATCCTGGTTCCCGCCGCGCTCATGCAGATTCGCGGCAAGGGGAACATCACGGGCCTCGCGATGCTCCTCGGCGTTACGGGCGTCCTCGCGCACAATCTGATCGATTACAATTTGCAGTTCGTGGGAATCGCTTTGCCGTTCTGGATCGCGCTCGGTTTGCTCGCTCCGGCTGTCACGGCTCACGGAAATCGTAAGACGTCACTTCGCATCACCGAAATCGTCATTGCCGTGCTTCTCGGGTGCATCACCATCCTCGAAGGCCGTTTTCTCGTGCTCTCCTCGCTCGGGCGCCGGGCGGAAGCGGCCGGCGATGCCCGCACGGCGCTCGCGTGGTACGACCGTTCGCACGGCCAGCTTTTTTCCCGCGACATGCATCTTGGCCGCAGTAATCTCTTGTTGATGGAAGGGGACGAGGCCGGCGCTGGCGCGGCGCTGGATGACTACGCCGACGTCAACACGCACGATGCCCGGCTCTGGATTCTCTGGGGCCGTCTTGCGGAAAAGACAGGCAAAGAAGAAGAGGCGTACCTGGCGTACATGACCGCGTTCGGGTTGGGGAAGTACAACTATCTGGAGCCGCTCGAAGGGATACTGCGCTTGCGAACCGAAGCGGATCCGTCGGCATTGCCGCCGAAGGAGGAGATCGACGGGATCTTCCGCGCGTTCGGCGAGGCGATCCTCCAGAATACCCACTTCATCGCTCTCTCCGAAAGCGTGGAGACCTTCGGACGCGTCAGCGAATTGCTTCAGCAAATTTCCTCGGCAGATCGTGCCGCTCTGCAGATCTTCACGCAGCAGGTGGTGCAGCATGCTGCTGAAGAACGCGAACGCCTGAGCTCCCGCGCTCCCGGTTTCCTCTGGTAACCTTTGCCGACCGGATGGAGCACTGCTAAAGTCCTATTCCTCTTTCCCCGTTTCCCATGAATACGACGCGTGCCTTCACCGCTATCGCTCTCAGTGTTCTTCTGCTCGCCGCGTGTCAGAAGCGTGCCGTCCGAACGGAAACGGTGATCGGCAGCGAAACCATGGAAGTCATCATGCCCACGAGAGGCAATATCGAACATCCGGTGCACGGCAAAGAAGTATGGTTCGCCATCGGTGCGATGAGCGGCAAAGCCCCGACCAAAGCGAACGGGGTGGCCGAAGCGCATGTATTTACCGACGATGCGTCCAGCGCTACGGTCCGGTTGAACATCGAAACGCCCCCAAAGGGAACGCGATACGTCGCGTGGTTGCAGAAACCGGGGACGACGGAGCGCATTCGGCTCGACATCTTGCAAAATCCCTTGGGAGACGTGCGTCACGCGGCGAACGTCGACGTTCAAGAGGATATTCAGGACTACACGGAGGTGGTTGTGACGCTGGAAGCGCAAGCAGGCGCGGCCGCCGGCGATGAAGTTGTGGCCATGGGCACGCTGACCGAGCGCAAACGCTGATTCCAGATTCAAAAGATCGCCTCATCCTGGGGGATGGTTGTGTGTGTTGTCTGGGCGGTTTCACTCGTCTTCCGTCTTCCTCAGAGGACCGGAAGCGTCATCACCATATTCAACGCGACGAAGGTGATGAGCAGCGCATGTAACCAAACATGCGAGAGCGAAGCCAAGGATGTGAATTGCTTCACTGGAGCCATACTAGATCCCCGGGAAGGGGGTCGGCAGTGTACGGACAGAGGTGTTTATGTCCAGATCACTTGTTGACGAACTGGTTTGTTCAGTTATGAAGTAACTAATGGTCCATAGTATGTATTTCAGTCATTAAAATTCGATCAGAACCCGAATAGTATTATGAAATATTGTATAAAAAATGTGTTCAAAAAATTCAATAATCTAACGAGTCATTACTTGCTCAATAATCAATTATATATTTTAAAGTAATATTATTCTTCGCTGAGCTCAAATATTCATACTTTGTGAAATATGCGGGTCGCCGGGAGTCACTATGTGAAGTCCTGCCATCTGGCTTGAGACAGGAGAGCTGTGTAGGATCTCATCCGTTCGGGACGTAGCTCAGTTGGCTAGAGCGCGTGGTTCGGGACCACGAGGTCGAAGGTTCAAGTCCTTTCGTCCCGACCATTCATTCAAACATGCACCGCACAACAGTCTCCCGATATCGTGGATTGTTCTTCGTATCCCGAATGTTCTACGTTGATCGGCAATTCCTTTCCTTTTTCGTATGCTGCAGTTTTCGTCCATTCTCGTCGCCGCACTCGCCACGATGCCCGTCGGATACCTCTGGTATTCGCCCTTTCTCTTCGCGAAGCCGTGGATGCACCTTAATAAGATTCACCACACCCAGATGAAGAAGGGCCCGGGAGTGTTTCCGCTCCTCGTCAGTCTCTTCTCCGGCATCGTGATCGCTTTCCTCATCAGCGTCCTCATGAATATCGCCGGCATTCATACGCTCGGGCGCGCGTGGAAGCTCGGACTGCTGCTCTGGTTCGGTTTTGACTTTCTGCCCGGGTTCATGCGGTATCTCTTCGATAAGAGACCTCTGGAGCTTCTGCTCATCAATTCCGGTCACGCAGCTGCAAATATCATCGTTATTTGCTGGGTGCTGATGCTCATGCGCTAAATGGCGTGTATACTCGTGGTGATTTCCCCCACTTGATCATGAACAATTCCAAAGTTCTTTACATTGTTCTCGGCGTTCTTGCAGTTCTCGCGCTGTGGGTGTGGACGGGATACAACGGTTTGGTTTCGTCGAAGGCGGCGGTCGAAGGATCGTGGGCGCAAGTCGAGACACAATACCAGCGTCGAATCGATCTCGTGCCGAATCTCGTCAGCACCGTGAAGGGGGCCGCAAACTTTGAACAGGAAACGTTCACCGCCATCACCGAAGCACGGTCGCAGTGGCAGGGAGCGGGAAGCCGCGACGAGAAGATCAACGCCGCATCCGGATTTGATTCCGCGCTCAGCCGCCTGCTCGTGACGGTGGAAGCGTATCCGCAGCTCCAGGCGACGCAGGCCTTCCGCGATCTGATGACGCAGTTGGAGGGAACAGAGAATCGCATCTCCACGGCTCGTCGTGACTTCAACACCGCCGTGCAGACCTACAACGTCCGGGTCGCGCGCTTCCCGAGCAACCTGCTTGCCGGAATGTTCGGCTTCGAATCCGAGAAGATGTTCAGCGCCGATGAGGGAGCCGACAAGGCTCCGGCCGTGAATTTCTAACAATTCGCGCGCTGAAGACGCGCGCTGGTATGTTCTACAGAATCGCATCAGCGACGGCTCTATTTTCCGCTCTCATGTTCGGGATGTCGGTCTCCGCGTCCGCGTTCGACGTACCCGCGAATGACGGCTTCTACACGCAAACCACTCCGCTTTTGGCGCTCGCGCAGGAAGCCGACATCGAACGGATCTTGGAGGAATACGAACGCTCGACCAGCAATCAGATCGCCATCCTTGTCATCGAATCATTGGAGGGAGAGGCGCCGGAAGACATCGCGCTCAGCGTGGGACGCGCGTGGGGCGTGGGAGCGCAGGGCAAAGACAACGGCATTCTCATCCTC
>JABFSS010000024.1 GCA_013140485.1 Candidatus Peribacteraceae bacterium
GATTTTCACCTCGGGTGGGAGAATCTTCCTCGCCACAACGCCGCCGATGACGCGCGCAACCGTCTCGCGTCCCGATGAACGTCCTCCGCCGCGGTGATCGCGGTGCTCGTATTTGCTCGTGTACGTCTGGTCGGCGTGGCCGTCGCGCGCGACGTGCTTGAGTTTGTCGTAATCCTCAGACTTTTGATTCGTATTGCGGATGATCACCGTGATTGGCATACCGGTCGTCTTCCCTTCGAAGGTGCCGGAGAGAATTTCGGGCGCGTCGTCTTCTTTGCGCGCGGTCGTCACGGCGCTCTGACCCGGACGGCGGCGCTTGAGTTCAGGAAGAAAGTCTTCTTCCGTCAGAGGAATGCCCGACGGGCAGCCGTCGATGACGATGCCGAGCGCGGGGCCGTGCGATTCGCCGAAGGTGGTGATGCGGAGAAGGTCTCCGAAGGAGTTAGAGGCCATAGGAGAGGGGGAATGAGGAATGCATGGGAAGGACGATGTCGAGTTCTTCGGCAACCGCGCTCACGCCGGTGAATATTCGGAATTGTTCCAGTGCTTGATGCAGGAGCATGGGCAGACCGTCATGCGTCGCGTATCCGGCACGCGTGGCATGGACCAGGAACCGGCTTGCAGAGTATCGCAGATCGAGAGCGGATGCGCCCGGGACCGGCGGAGGCAGATCAATATCGACGTTTTCGGAGATGGCGCAGATGATCCGGTCCGCCCGGCTCTCTGGAAATTTTTCCAGAGGTTCGGCCTTCACGTTCCACTTCTCCACGAGCTGCGTTCGCTTAGCCGCATTGCGGCTGAAGATGGTGATGTCGCTGATCTTTTCCGCATGACAGCACGCGATTACCGCGGGAACCACGCCGCCGCTGCCGAGAATCGCGACGGACGTGATCCCTTTCCAGTCATAGCCGGACCGCAGTCCTGCGATATCGGTATTCGAGCCGACGTAGCGGGATCCTTTCTTGATCACCGTGTTCACACTGCCGATTGCCGCGGCTTCATCCTCAAGTTCATCAAGAAACGGGATGATGGATTCTTTGAAAGGTGACGTCACCGAGAAGCCCGCGGCGTTCATGGCGGTGAGAGCAGTCCATGCTTCCCGCAGA
Source organism: Candidatus Peribacteraceae bacterium (assembly GCA_013140485.1). GTDB lineage: Bacteria > Patescibacteriota > Gracilibacteria > Peribacterales > Peribacteraceae > JABFSS01. Next base: position 1,107 of record JABFSS010000024.1, read on the forward strand.
TCTTCCGTCGGGAAGACGCTGTAGACTGCGTCGATGCCATGACGACCGAACAGCGTGTTGTGAATAACGGGACTGAAGCTCTCCGAGACCTGTTCGCCCCCCAGAATTCCGAAAATCTTCGGGGTCTTGCAGTGCGCGGTGAGCAGATGGAGCGACAGAGGTACTTGTCCGGGCGCCGATGCCTCTCCTTCTTCTATAAATGTGTAGGTCAGTGCGTTCTTGAGCGGCGAGAGCATGCGGTTGAGGTGCGCTTTCGGGCCCATCCCCAGGATCACACGTTTCTGCGACGACGGAATCTGCTCATGAAGCGCATTCAGCCTCTGCAGATCGTCGTAGGAGCGGATCATCGTGGCGATTTTGATGATGTCGGGCTTCGTCGTGAGGAGCGCAGTCACTGTTTTCTGAAGTTCTGCGATCGTCGGTGTCTTCTCATGATCATGGAAGCTGCGAATAACGGTCACGCCAGCAGGAATTTCCACATTTTCGCCGATTTCGAGATCAACGAACGACGGTTTCAGTTTTTTCAGGAGTATCGACCCGGTGCCGCGCGGAGAAATCACCAATGGGAGAGGGGAATCGAACGCGGCAACATCCGGCGTGCGGTCGCCGCGGATTTCCAGTAGGGGCAAGGCATGCCTTGCCCCTACTGGAGCGGCATTTTTCACCTTCTGAGCGAATTCCTGCGGTCTTTTTTCAGCCGATGCGGGAAGGGTTACCACGAACATGATGCGCGGAGGGCTTTGGAGAGAGCGTTCACTTGCTGTTTCTGCGTGAGGGAGGGAGACAATGTGATATCGGCAAGCGCCGCATAGAGAGGAGTACGTCTTTTGAGGACCAACGGAACTTCTTTCTCGAGCGAAAGATCCGTCAACGCGGGCCGGCGTAGTTTCCGCAGGCGCTCAATCACTGTTTTGAGAGGTTCGCGCATCCAGACCACAATGGCATTCTTCTGCAGTGCTGCGCGCGTCTGTACCGATTCAATCGCGCCGCCCCCCAACGAGAGGACGATGCCGGGCTGCAGATGTTCTGCGACGATGCGTTCCTCTTGGCGACGGAAGAAGGGCCATCCCTTCTTCTTCAAGACAGATTGTATTTCTCCGTTCCTCTCATCGAAGACGGCATCAGTATCGACGTGCCGCAGCCGCAGCGTTTTCGCGAGTTTTTCCCCAAGCGTCGATTTACCGACTCCGCGCATGCCGATGATGGCGATACAGCGCGGCGTGGCGCGGAGGATCTCCAGATCTTTCCAAAAACGCGGGTAACTTTTGCGGACGCAATCGGAATTGAGAATCTTGATACCCGGATGCAGACAGCCGAGGATCGCGAAGGCCATTGCCATACGGTGATCGTCATGCGGATCAAGCAGAGCCGGGCGAAGTTTTGGTGAATGAAGAATGCGCAGACCGTCCGGCCGCTCCTTAATGCGTATTCCCGCCTTCCGCAGCTCCTGCGTGAGGACTCCCAAGCGATCGGATTCCTTCAGTCGCAGATTGGCCGCGCCCGTCAGGATAGTTTCGCCCTTCCGGTGCGCCGCAAGCACGGCGATGTTCATCACTTGGTCGGGAAATCCGGCGCAATTGATCGTCATTTTCCCTTTCCCGCGCAATTTCCGGATCACGTCCGGGAGTTTCGCATCCGCCTGAGTTGAATGAGCATCCAGATTCGGAGCATTAATGCGACTGCCGGTGATTTCTTCCAAAACAAGGAAGGCTCCCGCTGCGCTCCAGTCTCCTTCGACGGTGATTGCGGGCGGAGAACGCAGAGATTGATGAGTGACGCGGAAGTTCCGTCCGTTTTTTCTTACATTCACGCCGAATTGCTTGAGCGTCTTCATCGTCAGATCAACGTAGGGTTCGGATGCGAGGCCGGAAGAGAGCGTGAGCGTCAGTCCATCGTCCATCGATGGCGCAATCAAGAGGAGAGCCGAGAGAAACTGGCTGCTCTTGCTCGCATCGAGTATCACGTTGCCGCCATCCAGAGTTTTTCCGCTGATACGGAGAGGAGGACAGCTCGTCAGCGGAGACGCCGTCGTCTCCGCTGACACCTTGGTATCCTCGATCTCCGCGCCGAGCATTCGCAATGCTCTCGTCAGGTCGCCGATGGGACGTTTTTGCATGCGCGCATTGCCCGTAACGATCCATTCGCCGGGCGTGATGGAGCACAATGCGGTCAAAAATCGCAGCGTGGTCCCCGCGAGACCGCAATCGAGGGTCACGGCGTGTAGGGGCAAGGCATGCCTTGCCCCTACACGGGCCGGGATGCCTCCAATAATTTTCAAAATGCCTTGAGATTGATCGATCCACTCGGCACGAAAACCCATCTTCCGGACGTTTGCGACGAGCACCGCGACGTCGTCACAGGGTGTCGCATTGCGCAAGATCGTCGTTCCCTTCGCGAGGCATGCCGTGATGATCGCACGGTTGGCGTGTGACTTCGATCCCGGCATCGGCAGCGTCGCATCAAAGGGAAGCTGCAGCGGCTCGACGGTCATGGCGGGGGTCTTTGTCATGAACGGCACCGGGAAAAGAGATCTTTCGTGATCGTTTTCACGGATCCATGTCCGATCGCGTCCGGCACCGCCATCCGTACAAAGCCGTCCGAGTTTTTCTTGTCCTTCGTCATCAACTCCCAGAGCGCGTCGGTCTTCTGCTCGGCCGGAATCTCCGTCGGCATCTCCATCATGTTCAATAATGTGAGGACGCGGCCTGCCTCCGGCATCTGGGCCATCCGCATTTCGCACGCCATGCCGATACTGACGGCCTGTCCGTGCGGAATCGCGAAGTGCGAGAGCGCTTCGACGGCGTGGCCGACGGTATGGCCGAAATTCAGGAGCATGCGCTTGCCGGTTTCTCGCTCATCCTCCTCAATCACGGCAGCTTTCATCTCCACGGAGCGCGCGATGCACTCGAGTAGGGGCAAGGCATGCCTTGCCCCTACTCCTTCGTCGCGCTTGAGGATCGCCGGCAAGTTCTTTTCCATCCAGACGAACGCATCGTCGTCCAAAATCGCCGCCATCTTCACCGATTCCACGAGACCTTCGGCGAGCGCGGTCTTGGGCAGCGACGCGAGCGTCGCAATATCCATCACAATCGCCGCCGGCTGGTGAATCGTGCCGATCATGTTCTTCGCGTGACCCAGATCAACGGCGGTTTTGCCTCCTACCGCCGCATCGACCATTGCGAGGAGCGTCGTCGGGATGTGAATCACTTTGATGCCCCGCTGGTAGACGCTCGCGGCAAAACCCGCGATGTCCGTGAGCATGCCGCCGCCGACGGCGATCACCGCGCTTTTGCGGCTGAGTCCGGCTTTCAGGAATTCTCCGCAGAGTCGCTGCGCTTCACTCATTGTCTTTGATGCTTCTCCGGATGCAACGGAGATCAGTGTCGCTTCCTTTAGGTTCTGACTCACGGATAGAGCCAACTCCTTCATACGGGCATCATGCACGATGGCAACGCGGTCGGCGTCTTTGATCAGAGCCGGAATCTGCTTCAAGAGATCCTTCCCGATGAGGACGGGGTACTCACTTGCCTGGTGTGCCGGTGGGTGGATGGAGATTGTCTTCATAATGAGTGGTGTCATCCCGAGTAGCTCAGCGCGGAGCGCTGAGCGTAACGAGGGGAGGGTTAAACAACCGTCCTACCGACGGCGCCGGCGACGGTACGAATGCTGCGAATACAATCAGTCCATTGTTCACGGTCGAGCGATTGCGGTCCGTCGGAGAGTGCTTCTTCCGGCCGGGGATGGATTTCGATGATGAGTCCGTCGGCACCCGAGGCGACTCCCGCAAGTGCCAGGTCTTTCACCCAGCGCGATCTTCCCGCGGCATGGCTCGGATCGACGATGATCGGCAGGTGTGTCATTTCACGGAGCGCAGGTAGCGATCCCAGGCAGAGCGTGTAGCGCACTTCCTCTTCAAACGTCCGGATGCCGCGTTCGCAGAGGATCACATTGGGGTTGCCTCCGGCGAGGATGTATTCGGCGGCGAGCAGAAATTCCTCCAGCGTCGCGGCGAGTCCTCGCTTGAGCATCACGGGCTTTTTGCACGTGCCCGCTTTGCGCAGGAGATCGTAGTTCTGCATGTTGCGTGCGCCGATCTGCACGATGTCCGCGTAGGCGGCGACCGTATCGATCTGCTCTTCGTTCATCGCTTCCGAAATCGTCGCCATGCCGTACTTCTCGCCGGCTTTCTTCAAAAGTTTCAGTCCGTCTTCGCCGAGTCCGTTAAAGGAGTACGGTCCCGTGCGCGGTTTGAACGCTCCGCCGCGCAAAATGTTCACGCCGCCTTCCTTCGCCATCGCCGCCGTCTCGTCCATTTGCTCCGGCGATTCGATCGAACACGGTCCCGCCATCACGGCGAGCGTCCCGCGCGATCCAATCATCACGTCCGGACGCAGCGTGATGACCGTACGGTCTTTGTTCTTGCGCGAGGCGAGCTTGTACGGCGGTTCGACGCGGTCGACGGATTTGACGCCTTCGATGTTCTCGAAGACTTCGATGTCGACATGCTTGGTGTCGCCGGGAACGGCGATCACGCGGCCGTTCTCACCGATCAAGTGACTCTCGCAGTTATACTTCTCCTGCAGGAGCGCGCGGATGTGATCCACGAGAGGGGTATCGTGCTTGCGGTCGAGGACGATGAGCATAGGAAGGTGGGGAAATCGGGTAGGGGAATGGAGGCACTGAAAATTCCGCCTCCTCTCTCAGGGAAGCGTATAGACGCTAATCCGCTGGAGAGGATGCAGGTTAGTTAAAGTACCACGTAAAGCTCCGCGCAAAGACGCTGATGAAGGAAGCCAGTGAACTTGTGCACGAAGACATCCCGGGAATTTTAGGCGTCTGTGGCTAGCAGTCAAGCATCTTCTTGACTCATCGGCTCTGCGGAATACACTGAGTTTTGCACATGCGTCTCTGGACCCTCGTCTATCGCGCCTGCTCCTACCGCTTTACGGCGGGGAGCGCGATGACGTGTGCGGATCACAGTTGATGACGGTACGTTAACGCTTCGCCCTCCCCCAGCAGCCGGAGGCAATTTTCCGAAACTTTCCACTTTTAACTTTTCACTTTCCACTCGTATGTCCGCCTTCCTTACCATCGCCGTCATTCACATGCTTGCGCTCATGAGCCCCGGTCCCGACTTCGCGATCATCGTGAAGCAGAGCCTCTCGCAGCCGCGCCGCATCGTTTTGTGGACCGCTCTCGGCGTCGCGCTCGGCATTCTCGTCCACGTCGCGTACTCATTGCTCGGTCTCGGGCTCATCATTTCACAATCGATCGTGCTGTTTTCCATCATCAAGCTGATCGGCGCGGCGTATCTGGTCTTCATCGGATGGAAATCGCTCACAGCCAAGGCTCCCGCGCATGATCAAGAAGAGAATCGACGCGCCGCATCCGTCATGAGCGTTCCGCAGGCCATGCGCATCGGATTCCTGTGCAATGCGCTCAACCCCAAAGTGACGATCTTCTTCCTTGCGCTCTTCACGCAGGTGATCGACCCGCAGACGCCGCTCGTCGTGCAGCTCTTGTACGGACTCTTCATGTCCGCGCAAACCTTCTTCTGGTTTTCGACGCTCGCGTCCGTTCTCACTTTGCGGCCGATCCGTTCCTGCCTGGATCTGATTCATCTTTGGGCGGAGCGCGTGATGGGTGCTGTGCTGATAGCGCTCGGCATCAAGGTGGCGCTGAGTACGCAGCGCTGAAAAATTTTCTTGACATTGTTTTCTGGAGTCTTACAATTTGTACACAGTCATGTCATACGCCTCTCTATCCGCAGTAATTTCCCTCGCCAAGCGCATTATTATTGCGCGGGCAGGGTCGTGTGCGTAGAAGGAAAAAGTAGCAATTCTCGCCAACCCCGTCCCCGCAAGCATTCGGGGATTTTTTTAGTTCTTTGCAATCACTGTCTTCCGCTCGATCCCTGCCTCCTCATCGTGTGAGGGTGTGGCAGCGGCTCGGTAGAGTTCCAGAACCCCAACGTGGGGTCAGGGTGCCGGGCGGTACAACTTTTGTTGGAGTGCTTCTATGAACGATCTCATGTGTCAGTTCGAACAGTTTGCGTTGTTGTTGTCATTGATTGCGTCATTTCAGGATGAAGTGACCGCCGAATTTCCGCCTGACTGTCCCAAGGACAGGGGAGGAAGACAAACGTATCGCACCGGACGCGAAATGATGCAGGCTTGGGTCGATTGTCTCAGCGAAAACCCGACCCTCGGGAAGGACTATTTTGAGACATTCCTGACACAGGCAAACGATCGAATTACGGCTGCGCTCCAGGCGGAGTAGTCCTGGCACAAAAAACACCGACCTTGCTCATGATGAGTGGGGCCGGTGTTTTAGAGATGGTCTCTATTTTTTGGCTTTAATTAGCCAAAAATCATTGACTTTTCTTTTTGCCTGAGTACTATCGGGACGTTATGGCACGTCTGAACCGTTTCTCGGCCATTATTATCTCCCACGCCAGCGCGAGGAGGTAATCCAGTATCCCGACATTCTTACCTTCCCGCGCAGAGCGGGTTTTTTTATTTTCCTTTTTTCTCATTCATCTCATTCCTTTATTCAGCATCATGAAACATCCTGAGATTCTATCGGATGAAAATCAATCAGAACTTCCAAGGCCTGAACCGGCGAATCGATACTTAGCTTTTTATAATAATTACTTTCCAGGCATGACTCGAAAGGAACTTAAAGAAACTGATATTGATCTCTATAGGCGATTATCGCGCGGAGGGTTACTGAAACATGTCCCTAAAATAGATGTTTCAGTTGAAGAAGATATTCCTTCTGCTCTAAAAATTGCAAAAAAGGGTGCTTTCATTGTTGCCGAGCATGAAAAAACAGAGGGATTATCGAAAGAGGTATCTGCTGTCGTTGATGCTGACGTTGCTTTGTACCGTGCAAAGTATGCCGGCATCACGCGTGGAAAGCTTCAAGAGCTAGATCCTGCGCTTTATCAACGTTTGCGTAAAAAAGAATTACTTAGTGAAGTGCCGAAATTGAGATTGAGGAATCCCCGTGACTTTGAGAAAGATCCTCTAGAGTTCTACCGCCAACATTATGCAGGCATCACGCGTGGAGTGCTTCAGGATGTAAATCCCTCTCTCTATCAACATTTACGAAAAACAGGACTTCTTAATGAAGTGCCACTTGCAGCTCGTCGTCTGATTGGGAAAGATCCTATGGCGTACTACAGCCAACACTATGCGGGAATGACGCGATATGAAATATTTCAAATGGATCATAGCCTTTATGAAACGTTACGGCTTCATAAACTGTTAAAACACATTCCTCTGAAGAGAAATGAATAAGAGTTTTTTTCGTTCCTTGTTATCATCGTCCTCCGCTCCGATCCCTGCCCCTCATCGTATGAGGGTGTGGTGTGTCCGAAGCCAGTACTCCAGCGTTGGGGTAGGGTGCCGGGCGGTAATCCATTCATGAAAGGGGAAAGTCCATGATGCAAAGTGATGATGGGAAATACCTCTTTGGCGGCGAAGGAGCGCCAATTGAGGCACAAAAAGAAGAGTTGATTCAAGCCGTCAAGCGTGTCTATGACCGACACGACAAAGCGGCGGCACGATATCGCGCATTTATCGTTCAGTACAATCGCATCGGTAGCAAAATCATGGAGTTGAGTGGGCCCAGCAAACTTCTGGACCTGCTCGAAACGTCCATGATGGTCATGGCGTTTAGGCATTCCCGACGGCGATGCATCGCAACGCTGCATTGGATCGATCTTGCGCTCGATGAACTCTGTAGGCAGGAGATTCTCGGGCAGCTTCATGACTAGTCTCCATTCCGATCAATGGATTCACCGTTGCACATTTTGCAGGCTCCTCACGGGGGGCCTGCTTTTACAGTACTTGAAGGGGCGCTATCGACAGCGCAAACGTCTTCTTCTGCCCCTTATCAAATTGGATAGTGACGACATCTCCTCGTCGAGTGAGGACGGTTCCTTCGCCGAACGCCGGATGACGGACGCGCGAGCCTTTATCCAGCCCCGGCTGGTCCTGATTCACATCGTCGCTCATGTTCAGGTCTTGATTGAACTCCGCATTGAGGCCTCCGTGCTGTCGGTACGGCTCAATGTGCGATTTCACTGCTTCGCCCCCCGTCACTTTCAGTCTGCCGCTCTCTGTCGCCCAGGCAAATGCACTCAACAGTTCGTCGCTTCGTCTTTCTGTCACCTCCGAGGGCAGATCATCGATGAACCGGCTGGGAGCATTTGCCTGCGTATTGCCCCAGAGCTGGCGGGTACGGGCGAAGAAGATTCGTAAATGTGTTTTTGCCCGCGTCATGCCGACGTACATGATGCGCCGCTCCTCTTCGAGCTGCTCTTTGTCGTACATTGAATTCGAATGCGGGAAAATTCCTTCTTCACACCCCGCGATCATCACGTGCTCAAACTCCAATCCCTTGCAGAGGTGCAGCGTCATCAGCGTGAGCGCGTCGTCTTTCACATCTGTGAGCTTGTCGACCTCCGAAATCAACGCAACTTCCTCCAAAAAGCTCGTGAGTGAGGTCATCGGATCGAGAGCGTCGTATTTGTGCATCACGGTGAGCAGTTCCTGCACGTTCTGCCAGCGTTCTTCGCCCTCATCCGTATCATCGCGAAGCCATTTCTCCATGCCGATCGCTTCCAAGAGCTGCGTACCGAGTTCAGAAACGACGAGCCGCCCAGATTTTTCGCGCAGATTCTCAACGATGGCGGTGAAATTCTCAATGCGGTTCTTCACGCCGTCATTCAGATCTACGATGTCCTTCACGCGTTTGAGTACGTCCCACAGCGTCAGGCGCTCCTGTGTCGCGAAGGCTTGAATGTACCCGAGCGTCGTATCGCCGATCTTGCGCGCCGGCACGTTCAAAATTCTGAGCAGCGACAGCGTGTCGCCGGTGTTCAAAATCACATAGAGGTAGGCGAGGATATCTTTCACTTCTCTCCGTGCATAGAACTTGGTTCCGCCGACGATGCGGTAGGGGATTCCGGCGCGCATGCAGGCTTCTTCGAACTGACGGGACTGCGCGTTGGTGCGGTAGAGGACCACTTGCTCGTTGTATGGCACGCCGTCCCGCTTCAACTGCTCGGCGCATTTCACCGCTTCCTCCGATTCCTTCCGTTCGTCGCGCACTTCGTGCACGGTGATCAGCGGTCCGGTCTTCCGCTCCGTCCACATGTTCTTCTTGGGTCTCCGGGGGTTGGCTTTGATGACGGCGTTGCTCGCGTCCAAGATGATCTGCGTCGAACGATAGTTCTGTTCCAGCGCGACGCGCTTGGCATCCGGATACTCCTGTTCGAATTCCAGAATGTTGCGGATATCGGCGCCGCGGAAGGCGTAGATCGACTGGTCCGGATCGCCGATCACGCACAAGTTCCGGTATTTCTGCGCGAGCAGCGAGATGAAGAGGTACTGCGCGTGGTTCGTATCTTGATACTCATCAACGTGGAGATATCTCCACGTCTCCTGATAGCGATCGAGAGCTTCGGGGATTTCATGGAAGAGCCGCACCGTCTCCAGAATTAGATCATCGAAGTCGAGTGCGTTCGCGGTGCGCAGCATTTTCTCGTACGTCTCGTACGCGCGGATCACTTGCACCATGCGCTCCGTCGTCGCGTCTTTGAGTGCGTCCTTCGGGCCAATCGCCTCACTCTTAAACCGTCCGACGTAGCCGAGCGCGGGCTTGGGCTTGAGCGTGTTCTCGTCGATCTTCAGTTCTTTCAGGACTTCCTTCATCAATTTCTCCTGATCATCCTTGTCGTAGATGACGAAGTTGCGGTTGCGGCCGAGTCTTTCAATGTCACGTCGCAGAATCCGCACGCAAATCGAATGGAACGTGCCCATCACGGGCAGCCGTCCCTGTCCAAATTCGCCGATCGGCCCGGCGCCGTCGGTGATGCGGAGGATTGCTTTGATCCGTTCCTTCATTTCGTTCGCCGCTTTGTTCGTGAAGGTCACCGCCAATATCTGCCACGGCGGCACCCCGTCCTGGATCAACCGCGCGATGCGGTGCGTCAGCGCTTTGGTTTTTCCGCTCCCCGCGCCCGCCAAAATCAGCGCGGGACCGTTTTGATGAAGCACCGCTTCGCGCTGCGGTTCATTGAGAGGGCCGAGGAGGGGGTCGGTCTTGGTCACAGGCGAACAGGATAGCTCAGAAGTGACCTCACCCCCAGCCCCTCTCCGGCGCGGAGAGGGGAGCGAGAGTTATTTTTAAAGAAAAAAACAAACAAAACATTCCCTTCTCCACGCAGCGTGGAGAAGGGTTAGGGATGAGGTCATTCCACCGCGATCAATTTCCTGGAAGCTTTCGTCTTCGCACTCTCGATGGTGCTCTCTAGCGAGGGTACGTCTATCGCTCGGTCGATCCGAATCTCCTCAATCTTCTGCAATTGCCTGTCGAGCTGCCGTTCGCGCGTTCCGGTGAGTTCCTCGTATCCTTTATGGACGGATTCGAAGCGCTCGCGGACCGTTTCCATCTGGTCCTTGAACTTCTCCCACTGCATTTTGAATGCGCCGAAGATCGAGAGCATTTCCTGCGACTTACTCTCCATGCTGAAGTTGTCCATCGACTGCCGGATCACAGCGAGGATCGCGTACAGACTGAGAGGGGAGCAGAGGATTGTTTTGCCGCGCATGGCTTCGTCGATCAGTGAGCGGTCGATTTCGTTGATGAAACCGAAGATTTGCTCGTTCGGAACAAACAGCAGCACGTAATCCACCGTGCCGTCCTCCGGGTTGATGTAATCGCGCGTCTGTACTTCTTTCAAGCGCTTGCGGACGTCCTTCAGGAACTTCTCCTTATAGTCCTCCTTATCCTTCTCGGTTTTCGCGTCGACGTAGAGCTGGTAATTATTAAAGGGGAACTTCACGTCCATGTTCAATCTCCGCTTTTGCGGCAGTAGGAACGTGAAATCCGGCTTCGATCCCGTTTCGAGTGTCGTCTGTTTCATATAATTGATGCCTTCCATCAGTCCCGAGAGGCGCAGAACGTCTTCGGCCATGCGCTCACCCCAGTTTCCGCGCAGGCTGTTGCTGGAGAGCGCATTGCGAATCCCTCCGGTCGTTTCGGAAAGCTCCTTGATGGCGACCGCCGCGTTATCCAGACGCGTGCCGACCTGCACATTGCCGTCGCCGATCTTGCGCAGCAGATCTTCGACCCGTTTGAGCTCGCTCTTCATCGCTTGGAGCGACGTATCAATCACGTCTTTCTTCCCCGAGAGCTTTGACTCGGCAAGATTCAAGATGTGCTCCGCCTGCTTCGTCACCGTCTTAGCCGAAAGCGCATCGATGATCGATTCGAGATCATTCGTCGAACGCCGTCCCAGCCAGTGCCCCAAAATATATCCTCCGAGAACTCCGACGACCGCGCCGATGAGTAGCGAAAGAAGATTCATAGTAAGGAGAGTATCAGATGCCTGTTCGCAGCGTAGCGAAGTGGTGTACGCATGTCCACTCGTGAGTCTTCCCGAGGCTTCCCACAGAGATTTTTGGCTTGGTGGACTTGATTTTCCGCGTGTGATTCGTAGAATGCATCGTCCGCGCTGTGCAGGTGGCATGTCCCCTGTGCGGCGCCCGAAGGGCACCCTTCGGGTCCGGCGCTAATTCGTTTTTCCTTGCCTCCCTACTTATGGTCATCAAGCGCACCTCGAAGAAAACTCTCATCACCAAGCACCGCAAGCACGCCAAGGACACCGGCTCGCCGCAGGTGCAGATCGCTCTTCTCACCAAGACGATCACGCTCCTCACCGATCACCTGAAAGATCATAAGAAAGATCACTCCGCCCGCCGGGGACTGCTGGGAAAAGTCGCGCAGCGCCGCAAGCTCCTCACGTACCTCAAGCAGAACAAGCCCACGGAGTATCAAGAGGTGTTGGAGAAGCATAAGTTGAAGAAATAATAGGAAAACCCGTCACTCACGAGGAGCAACGGGTTTGCCGTGGGAAAAGACGCGTCACTTTTTCTTCGGAGGGTCGCCCTTCTTCCCCAAGAAGACGGGGATCCCCTCCGGAATTTCCAGAATCACCGTTTGGGCTTCCAGGAAGCCTCCTGCAACCTGCATGGTGATTTTGTCGGGAGAACCATTGCGCAACTGGAGTGCACGGTTCTTGAAAACGTAGATGGATCCGTCCATTTTGGGCGACGGGTTCACGCCCATCATCGGAGACTTGATAATCGTCGGCGTCATGCCGACGAGTTCGAACCTGGCGCTGCGGCCGTTGCCTCCAACGTCATGTACGAAGACATGTTGTTGGGGCAGGACTTTCACCGGTTCGATTGGTCTCACTTTTTCTGCAGGAGGGAAAAGATCGTTCCAATGCAGACCAAACGCCAAGGTGACCAGTGCCGCGACTGACATAATACAGAATCGTTTCATGACTGCATCCTTCTGCCCCCACGGCATGGAACTTCCGTATCGCGACACACATCGCAACGGAAAGAATTCCATGGTGAGGTGTTACGAAAAAGAAATTCCCAAATGGGGGCAACGATTTGTGAAAGACCGAAAGTATGGGATAATAAAACAATGCTTGAGAAAGCACAACTTGGCGCTATACTGTCCCCAGTTCCTTCCTCCACCGCACTACTCACATCACCTTGGGTTTACGTCTGAATGCCGCGTGCGGCATTGATATGTGAATCCATCGACGTGAGGAAAGGTTGGAGTAAGGCCCCTCGATACGAAAATCGCTCCGCGATTTTCTACTCGGGGTGACATCCTTATTTTTTTCTAAAAGTTTTTATGTTATCTCCGCAAAAGGAGTACTCGCTCGAACTCGGAAGCGAGAAGCTCATTATCAAAGTCGGCGCGATCGCCCCGCAGGCGAACGCCTCAGTCATTTGTCAGATCGGTGACACGGTTGTTCTCGGCAACTGCACCGTCAGCGCCAAGGCGCGCACGGGCGTCGATTTCCTGCCGCTGCAGGTCGTGTACCAGGAAAAGTTCTACGCCGGCGGCAAGATCGCCGGTAGCCGCTTCCGCAAGCGCGAAGGCCGCCCCGGTGACGACTATGTCCTCTTGGCACGCGTCATCGACCGCGGACTCCGTCCGATGATCGACAAGAACATCCGCAAGGACATCCAGGTGTTCTGCACAGTTCTCAGCTACGACTTCGAGCATGAGCACGACATCGTCTCGGGTAACGCGGCCAACCTGGCCGTCGCGATCTCCGACTGTCCTGCGGACGGTCCGCTCGGCATGGTCCGTGTCGGACTCATCGGCGGTGAACTCGTCTTGAATCCGTCGCGCGAAGCCCGCCTCAAGTGCGATCTCGACATGTTCGTCACCGCGTCGCTCGACCGGGTGGTGATGATCGAAGCCGGTGCCAACCAAGTACCCGAAGCCGAGGTTCTCAAGGCCATCCAGTTCGGAAAGAAGTGGGCGCAGAAGATCGCGAAATTCTTCGCCGACATCCAGAAGGAGATCGGCAAGCCGAAGTTCGTCGTCGATCCCGCGTTCGCGCACGATGAGGCGTACCAGTATCTCAAGGCCTGGGCGCTCTCTGACATCACCAAGGCGATCAAGACGCACATGGCGAAAAATGTCCGCCGCGGGATCTTCAACAAGCTGATGGAAGAATCAGTGGAGAAGCTCAAAGAGAAGTTTCCGACGCCGAAAGATTTCACAGAAGAGCAGTTGGAAGAGTTTCAGAAGCTCCACAATTACGGTCCCGTCTTCATCGACAAGATCGTCAAAAATGAGATGCGCCGTCTAGTTCTCGAAGAAGGCACCCGCATGAGCGGCCGCAAGGTCGACCAGATCCGCTCGCTCAGCGCCATGATCGATATTCTGCCCAATCGCGTCCACGGCAGCGCTCTCTTTGAGCGCGGGGAGACCCAGGGTCTCACCACCGTCACGCTCGGCGGCCCCGGTGACAAGCAGATCGTCGAAGGCATGGAACCCGAGCACGAATTGCGGTTCATGCATCACTACAACTTCCCGCCCTTCAGCGTCGGTGAGACAAGCAATCGCTTGTTCGTCGGCAACCGCGAGATCGGCCATGGCAACCTCGCTCAGCGAGGACTCGAGCCGGTGCTGCCTCCTCTCGAAAGCTATCCGTACACGATCCGCGTCGTCACCGAAATTCTCAGCTCCAACGGCTCCAGCTCGATGGCTGCAACCTGCGGCTGCACGCTCGCGCTCATGGCGGCAGGCGTTCCGATCACGACACCCGTCTCCGCAATCGCACTCGGTCTCATTTCGGACGAAGAGAAAGGCAAGTACATCATCCTCACCGACCTCCAGGACGAAGAAGACTTCGGGGGCGACATGGATTTCAAAGTCTGCGGCACGGCGAAAGGCGTCACGGCGATCCAGATGGACATCAAGATCAAAGGTTTGCCCGATTCCGTGTTTGAAGAAGCACTCACGCGCGCGGCAGTCGGTCGTGGAGAAGTCCTCAAAGTGATGCTTGCGGCGATCAAAGAGCCGCGCAAGGAAATGAGCCCGTACGCGCCGCGCATCGAGACGATCCAGATCAATCCCGAAGACATCCGCCTGGTGATCGGCAAGGGCGGCGAGATGATCCAGAAGATCACGAAGGAACTCGGCGTCGAGATCGACATCGAAGACAGCGGTCTCGTCTTCGTCACGTCGGTCAACGGCGAAGCGATGGAGAAAGCCAAGGTCTGGATCAAGTCCATCGTCGAGAAGCCCGAGGTCGGCAAGGTCTACAAAGGAAAGGTCGTCCGCATCATCGACGGCACCGGAGCCATCATGGAATTCCTCCCCGGCAAAGACGCGATGATCCACATCAGCGAGCTCGCCTGGGGCCGCACCGAGAAAGTCGAGGACGTCCTCAAGATGGGCCAAGAAGTCGAAGCCAAATGCATTGAGTACGATGCAGTCGAAGGCAAGACCCGCATGTCGCTCAAGCAAATGACGACTCCGCCCGAAGGCTGGGTGGCTCCGCCGCCCCGTCCGAGTTTCGGCGGGCGTCCGGGTGGAGGAGGATTTGGTGGACCGAGGAGGGGGCCGCCGAGACGGTAAATATTTGTGTTCGTTGGTCAGCTCAGACGTCGGCGTCTGAGCTGACTTTTATGATTCCTTTTTTGCGCTGTCCTTCTTCTCCACCGGCTTGGTTTCTGTCGGCTTCGCTTCAGCAGGCTGAGATTCCGTATTTGGAGTTTCTTTCTTCTCTTCCTTCTTCTTCACCGGAGCAGCGGACGCAGTTTTACTATCCGTCTTGTACCACCCACTGCCCTTGAAGTGCACCGCCGGCGGAGCGATCAACTTCTCCACGCGCTTGCTGCTGCATGTCGGGCACGCCGGCTTCACGTCACTCCCGAATGCGCGCGCGAATTCAAAGATGTGATTGCACTTCTTGCACTGGAAATCGAAGGTGGGCATCGCCGTGAGTATACGCAGGTTTTTCTTTAGAGGCTGAAGATATCCCCGAGGTCACTTTTCACTTTATCGCGCAAGGCGCTCACGCCCTTTGCCGCCAAATGAAGGGCAAGCAGACCGGCACCGGCGACCAGCACTCCTCCGACCAGGAGTTCGCCGGCTGTATGGGCGCCGATGGGAGCTGCGAGTACCATGTGTTGAAAATATGAGTTTTCCCCGCTCTAAAGTCCATTAAAATGCCGCTTTTATCACATTGAACCGAACTGACCAGCGGTTTCTCTCTTGGGGATGCCAAGTCCCCCTTGCATGCGAAGTTTTGCTCCTGTATAAAATCCGTCGATTTCCTCTGCAAAGAGGAATGACTGCTCTTTCTCTCTAACGAACGGCCCTCTTCCTTCAAACGGAGAGCGGTCGTTTTTTTTAATTGCGCGAGAGCCATCCGACGGCGAGCGCAAGCGAGCCAAGGATGGCCGAAGCGAAATTAACCCTGAGTAGTCCGCCGCCGCAGGCGTGCGGACGTATCGAAGGGTTCTATGCGAGACGGATAAAACCGCGCTTTGCCGCAATTGTTTTATTGTATGATACTTTCCATGGTCGAGCCTTTGTCAGAACGATTTTCATTTCCTCCAAGCTGTACAGACGCAAACATGCTCAGCGAACAGGATAGGACAAAGCCCCTTGTGGATTTGGTCCAAGCAACACGAATGGATGTTCCTTTGGACAAGGTGCAGGAGAGATTATCAGCAGCAATGGTTCAGGTTCTCGGAAAGGAATCTCCTCTTTAAGGCAGGAGGAATTCGCCGTAAGCTTCTTTCGTGCTTCCCAAAGCCTACGACCCCAAAGCAGTAGAAGACCGCATCTATGCGATGTGGGAGGAATCCGGTGCCTTTACGGCGGACGCCAAGAGCGACAAGGAGCCGTTCACGATTGCGATGCCTCCCCCCAATGCGACAGGGAACCTCCATCTCGGTCATGCTGTGATGTTGGCGCTGCAGGATATCTTCATCCGGTTCCAGCGGATGCGCGGAAAGGAGGCGCTCTGGGTGCCGGGTACCGACCATGCGGCGATCGCAACGGAGAGCATGGTGATTCGGAAGCTGCAGAAGGAGAAGAAGATGAAAGATCCCCGGGCACAGCTGGGGCGCGAAACGTTGGTGAACGAAATTCGTACTTTCGTTGAGCAGAGCAAGAAGACTATCCGCGGCCAAGTCCGCAAAATGGGCTCGTCGTGCGACTGGTCGCGCGAGCGGTACACGATGGACGCGACACTCAACCGCTGCGTGAACGAAGTGTTCGTCAAAATGTACCGCGACGGACTCATCTACCGCGGCCACCGCATCGTCAACTGGGATCCCAAGCTCCAGACCACCGTCAGCGACGACGAAATCGAACACGAAGAGCGCACGGAGCCGTTCTACACCTTCAAGTACGGCCCGTTCGAGATCAGCACGTCCCGTCCGGAGACGAAATTCGGCGACAAGTACGTCGTCATGCACCCGGATGACAAGCGATACGCGAAATACGAGCACGGTCAGACGATGACGGTCGAATGGATCAACGGTCCCATCGAAGCGACGGTCATCAAAGACAAGGCAGTGGATCCGGAATTCGGCACCGGCGTCATGACGATCACGCCGTGGCACGATCACGTCGATTTCGATCTCGCTGAGCGTCACAAATTGGAAAAACAGCAGATCATCGGCTTCGACGGTAAGCTGCTGCCCATTGCCGGAGAGTTCAGCGGGATGCCTATCGAGGATGCGCGTGAAAAGATCGTCGAAAAATTGAAGTCGAAAGGTCTTCTTGTGAGCATCAAAGAGGATTACGTGCACAATGTCTCGCTCAGCCAGCGTGGAAAGGGAAAAATCGAGCCGCAAATCAAAGAACAGTGGTTCATCGACGTGAACAAGCGCGTCGTGAAGTGGAAGCGCCGCGAATTGAGCTTGAAAGAAGTGATGCAGGAGGTCGTGAAGACCGGCTTGATCAAGATCATTCCCGAGCGGTTTGAAAAGGAGTACTTCCACTGGATCGATAATCTTCGCGACTGGTGCATCAGCCGGCAGATTTGGTGGGGACATCGCGTTCCGGTCTACTACTGCACAAAGTGCAAAGAGGCGAATGGAAAACCTCAGGAACATTTGTACGTGGGGACGGAACCCTTTGTCACTCATGAACTCTGCGGGTCACCGGTCACGCAGGATCCGGACACGCTCGATACATGGTTCAGTTCCGCTCTCTGGACCTGGAGCACGCTCATCGATACGGAACTGGCCGAAGATATGAGCATGTCTCTGGAAGAACTTCTCCTCACGAGTCCCGATTTCATGAAGTTCCATCCGACAGACGTGATGGAGACCGGCTACGACATCATCTTCTTCTGGGTCTCTCGCATGATCTTGATGACCACCTATGTGACCGGTCCGATGGCGGAGCTTGAGTACGGCCAGGTGCCGTTCGATACGGTCTACCTTCACGGTATGATCCGCACGCGGGACGGCCGCAAGATGAGTAAGAGCGATCCCGAGACGATGATCGATCCGTTGGACATGATTGCGAAGTACGGAGCGGACGCCCTTCGTTTGAGCATGATCGTCGGGCAGAGTCCCGGCGCCGATTCGCGCTTGTATGAGGAGAAGATCGCCGGATACCGCAACTTCGTGAACAAGCTCTGGAACGCGTCGCGGTTCGTGCTGATGAAGTGCGAGGAAGGCCACACCGATCCTTCGACGATCACAGCGCTCCCGCATGCGAAGGATCTCTCACTCGCTGATCGCGCACTGCTGCACGCGCTCGAAGTGCTGATCGAAGATGTGATGGACGGACTCACAAATTACCGCCTGAGTGAGGTCGGCGAACGGATCTACGCCTTCGTCTGGGAGTATTTCTGTGATTGGTACCTTGAGCTGAGCAAAGGTACGGCCAATCTTGCGGTCCTCGTCCACGTTTTGCGCAAAATTCTCGTTCTCCTGCATCCGTACTGTCCGTTTGTCACCGAAGAACTGTGGGCGTCAGTGAAATCCTCAGATGCAGGCATGCTCATTAAGAACACATGGCCGAATGCCAAGGCTGAACGGAAAGATCCCGAAGCTTATGCGCAGCTCCAAATCCTCATCGATGTGATCACCGCGATCCGAAAGCTCAGGAGCGAGCAGGGGATCGAGCCGGGGAAGGAAGTCAGTGTCACGATCTTCAGTAAAGATCATGCCGCGCTCCTCGATGCCCAACCTGAACATATTCGTCGTCTCGGGAAGGTGAATTCTCTCACGATTTCCGGCAAATCCGTGAAACTGAAGAACACAGCAGTCGCTATCCTCTCGGGTGCTGAAGTGCATTTGTCACTCGAAGGATTGATCGACGTTGAAGCGGAGGTGAAAAAACTGAAGATTGAGCATGCCGATCTCACAAAATATCTGAAAGGCATTGAAGCGAAACTGAACGATAAATCTTTTACGGAAAAAGCTCCGCCGAAAGTGGTGGAAATGGAGAGGAAGAAGATAGAGGAGGGGAAGGACAAACTGAACAAGCTAGCAGAAAGGTTGTCTACTCTGGACAATATCAAAAAATAGTTTTATAGTATTTCTAGGTACTAACTGATCCTTCGCCATAGGAGAAGCAATGAACAGTATCATTTGCGGAAAATGCGGAGCGGAATATCCCTCCGCGACCGGGAAGCCCCAGGCTACCTGGACTTGCCCGAAGTGCGGGCATCTCAAGCAATTCGGAGGTAGGGATGATCCACCCCTCCGCGGATGTACCTTCGCATTTCTCGTCGTGGGCCTGATTGCCCTTCTGGCGATTCTGGCTTGGGGCCTCTCAGGCTTCAAATTGCCTGAGTAGCCCCCGTACCGTTTACCGGCGCACCGTGGTCACCTGACCACACCGCGCCGGTATTTTTTTGCGCCTGTTCCACACCCCTGTGGAACGCCTGACTTTGGCTAATGAATAAGGAAAAGTGAAATTTTAGAAAAGTGATTTTTGTGAGGGGGCATTTTCTTGCGTAGGTGCTCCCCATAGAGTCATAGGTGATGACTTCACATGAGTATTCTCCCTATCGGCGCAAGCTCAATGACGCTCAGTTGCAGCAATATGCTGCAGTATTGAATGCCATTGCACAGGTGATTTTCGCATCTTTTGTCATTCCCGTTTTTTTTGGACAATTGGAATTTCACTGGGTATTCGCTGGAAGCAGCGTCGCGCTCCTGCTATGGTATCCAAGCGTTTCCCTTCTCCGCCGATGTCGCAACTAATTGCATCCATCAATCCGGCAATTGCGTTTTATCTCATCGTTGGGATGCTTGTCTGGGTGATGTCGTTCATCGTCGAAAAATTTTATATGCCCGATTCCGAGTGGCGCAGGAGATATTCGCATCCTCGTTCACATAAAACAGCTCACGTGTAGACGGAGAGGTCCATCGTCACGTTTGTTCCCGTCTTCACCTGCATGGATGACCCCCGGGTGATGGAGCTTCTTCCGAAGCGTTCATGGAGTTCGTCGAGGGTTTTTTGGATCGCCTCATCGCGTTCAGTTTCTTCTGGTGCCTGGAAGAGGGAGTATTGC
>JABFSS010000028.1 GCA_013140485.1 Candidatus Peribacteraceae bacterium
GGGCCGACCGGAGCCGCTGGAGCTGCCGGGGTCACGGGTCCAACCGGTCCCACTGGGCCGACCGGAGCCGCTGGAGCTGCCGGGGTCACGGGTCCAACTGGGCCGACCGGAGCCGCTGGAGCTGCCGGGGTCACGGGTCCAACCGGTCCCACTGGGCCGACCGGAGCCGACGGAGTTACGGGTCCAACCGGAGCCGCTGGAGCAGCCGGTGTCACGGGTCCAACCGGAGCCGCTGGAGCAGCCGGTGTCACGGGTCCAACTGGTCCCACGGGTGCGGCCGGGGTCACAGGTCCCACAGGCCCAACTGGTCCCACAGGGGCAAACATCACCGAACTGAACACGTCGCTCGACATCGCGGCGGAGTATTTCGACGACTATTCGGCCGGAGCCATTTCGACCTTCGACCAAGGATGGGGATGGCTCAACGACGGGGTAGGCTCCGGGACCTCGATTGTTTCCCGCACGATGGCCTCCGGAACAACCCAAAATCGGTTGGAGTTGTCCTCGGGACAATACGGACGGAAGATGCCCTGGGGGGCTCTCTGGAATCGGGTGAAAATCGTCATTCTCTGGAGACTTAATCACACTGCGACCATCTCGTCGGTCAACGGGTATGTCGGACTCTGTAGCGGAACCACGAACATGGTGGCCAGCTCCACAACGGACAATTTCATCGGGATTCGTTGGGGAACCGGCGCTGACTCGCTCACCTATTCAACCGGCACGAAAGCGAACTGGTTCAACATGGGGACGGCTTTTCGATTTTACAGCCGGCGCGGAACAACCTCTACCTCCATCCTATCGGGGGGAAATGGTCATCAGCTATCCGCAACGGAGGGCTATCTGTCCGTGATGATTTACGAGGTCTCTCGTCCAGTCTTTGCGACCGACTCCACCTCCGTCACGTATTCCCATGGTGAGCGTTCATGCGACGCAACTACAACCCAATACTCGCGTGAAAAGACTCTGGCTATGAAGCTGGCCCATGAGGTCGGCTCGGTAATGGCTGGGTCCGGACAGGATGCGCTTCACGGAGAAACCGGAACTGCCACGGGGGCCTTTGACCAGAGCACCGGAGTTCTGGATACCGTAAACATCTCCTGGGCGCAGTCCCAGGGACTCGAAATCGCTGCTCTAATCGTCCGAAAAGTCTACTGACATGACGTCACTAAAAAATTTCATCCTGCTCGGTGCCGCGTTGGCGGCGGGGGCTGGATGGCTCCACAAGCAACACCAAAAGAAAGAACTCATGGCTGCTATTGACCGCCTGAACACTGCCGTCGGAAACCTCACCCTCAACGTCGGTCGCGTCGCTACTGGCGTCGACCGCGTGGCGGAGGAGATTACGAAACTGCGCGAATCCGAACCCGCTATTGAAGCGGCTGCGGTTAGCGTGGAAAACGTGAACAACCTGCTCTCCACTGTCGGGAGCAAGCTGGACACGACTGTCCCTCCCGTGACTCCGTAAGGGTCACTAAAATACGCCGGCCCGGTGGGGAAACCTACCGGGCCTTTTTGTTTATGACAGGGTCTCCCATCCAAGCCCCATCCGATTCTGAACGTGCCGAAAGTATCGTTCATAGCGGCCGGAGGCCACCCCAACCCCGAACTCACTTCGCGCGCGTTCTGCGATTCCAAGCCGGGAAAGTCTGTGGACGGACTTGCAGGCGCGGACGAACTCTCCCAGGTAGCTACACCGAAATCCGGTCCCGCCGTCCACGACGGTCTCCACGAATCCTCCAAAGTTTGGGCAAATCACCGGAGCGCCGCAGAGCTGCGACTCCACCGCTACGGAGTTGAACGGCTCAACGAAGAGCGTAGGGCAGATGACTGCGCGGGCGGTAGACATCAGGCGATACTTTTCCCGTTCTGACACCGTTCCGAGATACTCGTGGCCGCCGGTGACAAGGCTCTTGTCTCCCGGGCCCACAACCTTCAATTTCACCCCGGCCTCGGAGGCAATCTGACAGGCCACCGAGATGCCCTTGCGGGGGGTCAGCCTACCGACGTAAAGGAAGTAGTCGTCGGGTTCTTTGATGAGGGGAATCCTGGTTGTGTCGAAGAACAACGGGATGACCGTGTCGTAGAACCGGCCGTCGTTTATGCCTTGCCGCCCGTAGATGAAGTGCTGCCACACGCGCGACTCAAAGACCCGGTGCGACGCGAAGCTGCCCTCGTATCCGACTGACCATTCGACCCCGAGCAGGTCCGGATGCGCGTCAAAAACAGCCTTATGCGCGTAGCCTCCGATGGTCAAAAGGAAGTCCCCCGGCCGCTTGTTTTTCTGGATGGCCTCGCTCGCCCGGCGATTAGAAATTCGCCACAACTCCGACGCGGGGTCGAAGGGGAAGTCCTGATAGGCGAATGGCGCGACAAAAGCTCTTCGCTCGGCTGCATCGACGGTCTGGACGAACTCAGTGCAATTCGCCGTCGTTCGGTCGGCCCCGTAGAGGATGACGTCGTGGCCAAGGCCGGTGAGCATGTCTGCAAAACGATGCGTGGCTTGCGAAAAGCCGTCGAGATAGTATGCCTCCGTAATGGGGGCGTTCGGGTTGCCTAACAAGTGAAATCTCATGACAAGGGGAAAGAAAATCCGCCGTGGCAGCCCGGCGGATTTGTGGTTTGTCTAGTCTGCCATTTTGTTCACACACAGATTCTTTACTGAACCGAGATGATTCGGAGCCCCCCGGGAATGCCCGGTCTGATGGGGGTGCCCACGGTGGCCCGGTCGCTCTCGAAAAAGGGGTCGGTGGCAGTGACCCCGTAGGTCTGCGCGGTCCCGTCAAGGGCGATGGAGAACTGGGGCGCGGGCGACGCGGGAACCGTTCCCACGAGCGTCCAGACGTTGGGGCTCGTCAATTTGTAGACGTTATAGCCCGTAATGGAGAGCTCGGAATTAGCGTTCCAGACGAGGCGAGCCGGAACTGCGATTGGGTTAGGCGGGTTCGCCCCTGGGGATGCGAGAGAAACGAACATCAACAGGACAATCAGTGCTTTTTTCATGGTGCTTTTTTGGGTTAACCGACGTGAACCAATCTATTGAAAAAGTCGGTTGCCTCGTGGCTCTCAAACTTGGGGAGCTTGTCGTCGTAGGACACGACCCTGTTGTAACTCGCCGGGTGGTGGCGGGTCGGGAACACTTGCCCGGTGCGGTGTTCCCAGATGATTCCGGCGAGAAGGAAAGTCGTCTGGGTCCCTAACCAGCCGCATTCCCCGAACCGGTTTCGGGTGTCGCGGCGCTCGGTCTTCAGGATGATTCCATCCTTTGCCTCAATCAGTTTCCGGTGTTCTTCGTTCATGCCGCCACCTTAACGCGGGTCAGCTCGGTTTGCAAGCGGCCCTTGTAGTCCCCGTGCTTTTTCACCGTCGCGTCAACCGTGACCGTCTCGCCCTCGTGGCAGAGCGCCAACGACCCGGTCTTCCAGATGGCGTCGTTACCGTCCTCCGTGACGAACCGGTGGATGAACGTCACGCCGTATTGCGAATCGAAGCTGTAGTTGCCCGTGTAGGTCAATTTGAGGCCGCGCAGCCGTTCCTTTTCGATGCCGAAGTGCTTGCTCTCCGCCCGGGCGGCGCGTTCGGCGGATTGCCCCAGCATGCGGCGGAAAGCTTCGATGATGTAGGCCGCGATTCCCAGGTTGCGATACAATACGCCGTCCGAGCCAGCCACGGTCTTCAGGTTGTGGTCAAAATCGTTCTTGACGTCGATGTTGGCGGCCCAGTTGCGGGCTTCCTTGGCGAACGCGCGGTGCTCATCGGTCGGCGTCAGGAACGGCCCGCGCACTCCCTGGGGAGGCTCCATGTTGAAGAGTGCGTCGTCCTTGGTGCTGCCGACCCCGAGGATATCCGCCTGCTTGCGGGTGCGGAAACCGTGTTTCTCGGAGCAAACGACGACGTAGGACAAGAACCGGTCCAGGCCAACCCCGTCGGTCGTCGAGCCGCAGCCCCAGCCCTCGTCTCCGTCTTCGCCGCAGGGCTCTTCTACCAGGGAGAGGCATTCAGACAGCCATTGGGCCTGCTGAGCGGCCTGTTCCGGCGTGCCGCAGAAGCCCGTGAAGTTCGCGAGGCAGTCCCGGCCGACCTGCTTGACCTCGCCGGACGCGTGGCGCACCACGTAGGTGTCCAGGCGGTTGCGGGACTGGTTGCAGTGCTGGCAGGTCGGGCCGCAGGTCCGGAAGGGGGTAAGGTCGACGTCGGTCCCAGGGACCGTCAGGAGGAGGTTTCCCGCGCCCGTGTGTTGGATTGTGCAGACGAACGACCAGTCGGCGAGCTTCGGGATATTGAGGGAAATCGTGAGGTCGGAAAACTTGAGCCAGACCGACTTGGGGACCCGGACGCCGTTCTCGTCGCGCTCGGTGCCAGCGGAAACCTCCTTGAGGTAGGGCTCTGACCGGGTCGTCGTGATGGGGGAAACTCCGAGCCGGGTGGCGCGGCGATTGAGGCGAAGGATGCGGGCTTCGACCTTAGGGAGCAGGTCAACTCGGATGCTGAATGTCTTCGTTTCGTTCACGCCCAACACTAGCACCGGGGGTCAAATCGCGCAAGCACTTTTCGCAAGAAAAAGTTCCCCCTCCGGCCAGCTTAACCAACCGGAGGGGGAGGACCTCATGGCAGCAGCCGCACTCCTCCATATAGGGTGAGCCTTTTACGAACTGCTGGCCGAGGAAGAATATCCGAATGCGATTCATACACAATCGAACTCTCCGGGAATCTCGTAGGGTGCGGGAGCATCGGTGTCCGCGAACTTGAGCGCAATGTCGTAGGTCGCGGTCTTGCCATACTTCGGATGAACGAAGAAAAGGAGCTGTGAGGGGTCCACCGGGGAGAACCCATTCATCAGGCCGAAACCGTCCAGGCCCGGGAATCCGCCGTTGACGATGACCGAGCCGCGCGCGTGCGGGAGAACAATCCCCCGGTGCATGTGACCGAGGAGGTAGTAGTGCGGCGACGCTTGGTTGTGCTTTCCATAAAGCTGGTTCGTGCTGCTCACCATCCGGCCGACGGCGTGGTTGGGAATGCCTAACGCTTTGTCCCCGCCCCGCAGGTGGTCACCGTGCGAGAGATGGAACAGGAAGCCCTGAACGTCGAAGAGGCTGAACGGCTGCTTGTCGAGCGTCCATTCCACCAAGGTCAAATCCTTCGTGAGGGCCTGAATGTAGGCGTAAAGGAAGGCGTCGAGGTTCGAGTAGCGGTTGTCCGTCGGCATCTTGTGCTGGTTCTGCCAGCGGGGGTGATTCCCGACGACGCACTTGACCCGGAGCTTGGGGACCTGAGCGGAGAGGTTGCGGATGAACTGCGCGAGGGCGTGCCCGGCCCCGTAGAACTGACAGAAGAGCGTGTTCTTTTGCTTCGCCTCCGCACCGTGGTTCAGCGCGCCGTCAATCATGTCACCGCCCAGGCACACCACCAGCTCATCCGTGTCGGTCGTGGTGTGGTCTTGGAGAATGGACGTGACCGCGTTTTCCAACCGCTTCAACCGGGCGAGGAACGTCGCGAAATTGTAGCCACCGAATCCGAGAGTTTGGTCCGGGGAAATGACCTGTCCGACGTGCGTGTCCGAGAGAAGCAGGACAGCGGACTGATTCGACCCCGCGCCGCGAGGAGACTGCGCCACTAAGGGGCGCGGGTCGTAACTCTTGGGCGCAAGACTGGCGGCAAGCTCGACAAGCTGGTCGGAGACACTGGCCTGCTTCAGAGCAGTCTGATACTTCCCGTAGAGGGAATCGTATTCGCGCTTCCAGTGAGTTGCCCCCACGTTTTCCTTGTCCTGCTCGAAGGTCGTCGGGGTCGTCTCTGATTCCGCCGTAGCCGGAGCGTCCGCTGCCGGGGAACTGAGCTTTTTTAGAGCGAGCGCCCGCATCCGCTGGCGTTTTCCACGAATCGCCGCCGGGGTGCGTCCGGTCTTTTCGGCAACGCGCTCGTCGGTGAGATTCGAGGCGAGTAGGTCATTTTCTGCTTGCGTCCAGAGTTTCATTCGGATTCTTCGGGTGGGTTTTGTTCGAGGATTAACTGTAGCTGTTCGGCGGGGGCCCGATTAAAAGCTGCATCGAAATCAGAAAGGGCCGCTGTCGGGGTAACTCCCCGACCGATGATACGTCCGCCCGGGAGGTCCTTGTTTCCCCAGATGGCGTAAAAGTGAGTTCCGTCGGACATCAACTCCGGCTTCAGAAGAAACTGGGGAAGCTGGACGAGATGCGCTGAAGCGGCCTGCTCACGGAGGAAAGCCTGCTGGGCCTTCTGAGTCTCGACGAGCTGTTTGAAAATTTCCGTCGTTCCCGAGACGTCCCATCTGGCGTTGTCCGTCATGATGCGTTCGATGCGTCCCAGAACGGACATCAGTGCAACCGACAGGGAGTCCTTGACACCTCCGTCCAACTCCGGTCGGTCCGCCGGGACGTCGGTGAATTGGGGTTGGCCCAGGGTATAGGGCTGAAGCTCTCGGAGGACTGCGAGACAGGCCGCAACTTGCTGCTCCGTAACGACCTCGCGGGTCGGGAGGAATGTAGGGGTCGACGCTGGATTACTTTTCATTCAGGAGAACGCTTTCTGCCCAGAGTAAGAGGTGTGCGGCATCCACGGCATTGTCATCCAAAATCGCGTTGCTGTCAACTAATCTTGTCGCTCCGTCGAAAAAGCGGACCTCCTTGCACTTCCGAGGTAACCACGCGGCCATGGCTTCCTTGGTGGCGCAGCCGTTGCCTGTCGCGAACGCTTTCAGACGGTCCGTGGTCAAGCATTCGACCTTCATTTTTCGTCGATGGGCCGTCAGCCAGACAACCGCCCGGAAACTGGCCCAAAGGTGGGCTTGGAGCAGGCCCTTCGTGAAGCGAACGTCCTCAAACACCAGCCATTCGACCGGATGAGCCTGAAAAAAGTCCTCCAGGCGGTCCCAGAACCGGATAACCCGCCCATCCTGCCGGCGGTCCATCCTGAGCGCCGACTGGGCCGTCAGCTCCCTACGGGTCATCAGCTCCCACGAGCCCGCTGAGAAGCCCCCAGGGCCCCGGTAGGCCCATCCTGTGGTGGTCCCCAGGTCGAGCGCGAGGACCTTCATCGGCTTCCCTCAATGCCCCGTCGTTTAAACGCGACCTTCAGCTTCTCCAGGGCGTCCCGGTGCTTCACGCTGATTGCCTGACGAGAAATCCCGAACTTGCGGGCGACTTCCGAGAAATTCAGGCCGTCCGTGTAGATGAGGGTGAGCAGGGCTTGCTCTTTCGAGAGCAGCTCGTGCTTGCACTCGTCCAGGATGGTCTGGAGATGCGACCAGTGTTCGTCCCGCTGAACTTCGGCGTGCGGGTCTACCGTGGCGGCCTCCGGGGGACGGGGAACATAACCCGTCGGGGGTTCGGGCTTCTTCCCGGCCGGAATGGAGACCGTGGAGAGCCCCTTCCACAGCGAGGCAATTTCGCCCCGGATGAAGGGAATCAGATAGCTCGTGAAACGATTCCCACGGGTGTGGTCGAACCGCTCAAACGCCTTCATCAGGGCGTGGTTGGCGGCGCTCACGACGTCATTGTCGGGGAGCCGGCCCTTGGTCAACCTCCGGGCCTCCCTCGCAGCGAACAGGAGATGATTCCGGACGAGAAACTCTCGCGCCTCTTCGTCCCCTCCCCGCGCCTGTGTGAACAGCTCGGTTTCCTGCTCGCGCGTGAGCATGGTAAACCGGATGTTTAGGTCCTTGGGATAATACTGGTTTGTGTCGGTCATGAGGTTGTGGTGGCTGCGAACTTTGCTGATTGGGGAATGGGGGCCAGACGGGGCTTTTTGGGGAATCGGTCGTCGCGATAGATTTTGTAGATTCGGCGGTGAGCGTCGGTGCCGACATCAATCTTGAAGGAGCCTTTCGTCGCGAGTTGCGCGAGGTTGCGGGCGACCTGCTGCACGTTGGTGCCGCGCATCGCTTCGGTCAGTGTCAGGTCCGACAGAATCATCTTGTGCAATTGGAGCGCCGTGCCCGACCAGAAGTCGGCCTCCTCGTCACGAACGCAGAAGTATTCCCGAAGCGACTCGTCCAGAATTTCGCCGAAGGTGGCGCTCGTGCTGGACAGGTTCGCCTCCATCAGCAAGCTCGGCTCGTGATACTCACGGACTCCGAAGCGGACCTCCTCTCCGACACACTGGGGCTCCGGCACATAGTCGAGAAGGAATCGCGCGAAGAAGGGGAGCTCACGAGCTAGGAGGGCCCGGGTTTCCTTCTCTTCCTCGAAGACAAATCCGTCCGCCCGTTTGGGAGCCGCGAGAAAGAGCATGACTTTTTCTCGCATCGAAATGTCCATGGCCGGGAGACGCCGCAGACTCTCCGCGTCAACGTTTCCGGTCACCGAGATTCGACCCTGCCACTGCACCATGGCGGCCTTGCGAAACTTCTCGTTGCTCATGAAATTTCGGTTGGCCACCAGCATCTTCACGAGCTCCGCGAAACGCTCCCGCATCATCTGGGAGGTCGTCCCGGTGCCGTCGTCGATGGCCCAGAACAGGTAGTCGAACATTTCAGAATTGAACGCGTCCGAACCGAGCAGGAACTTGTTCGCGTCCGCGTGGCCACCCAGAAGAGGGGAGATAATCCCAGTGTTGATGAACGATTTCCCGAGGCCAACATTCCCGAAGATGAACACCGCTTGGCCGGAGCGCGGGTCCCGGAAGAACGAGGACTTGTAGAAGCGCGCCAACCACGCCAGGAAAAAGGGTAGCTGGTCGGGGCTGGAGAAAAAGCCGTCCAGGAACTTCGACAGGAAGGGGAAATCGCCCTGCGGACCCCAGGCGACTTTTTCGGCGGCTGGCTGCATGACGTCCCGGTTGTGGATGTTCAGATACCGGTTCCCGTTGTTGGTCATCAGCCCCTTTTTATAGCCGGCGAAACTTCCGGCGGAGGCCACCAGGGCCGTGTCCCGGATGAGCATCAGCGCGGACTCAACCTGGGTGAAGGAAGCGCCCTTCGCCCGTCGGTCGGTCAAGCCCCGCTTGCATCGGAGGAACAGCGAGAGGTCGTCTTTCGTATTCCAGAGCCACTGGCTCTGGTCGTTCCGAAGGATGTAGTTATGGCCGTCGAAGAAAATATTCTCGACGGCCTTGCCCAGCTCCTCTTTCTTGAATTGCTTGACGAACTCCGCGCCGAGCAGCTCGGACCAATCATAGAAGGACTTGGAGGCATGCGCTGAGAACGTTTGGAGGCCCGTGGGGCGCACCGTGGCGGACTTCGGAGACGTGGAGCCGTCAACCCAGAACGAGGGACCCTGGGAGTCCAGCACGAAGTCGCCTTCCCACTCGCTAAAGCGCGGGAAAAGCTCCTTCAGTTTTCCGGCGGCGACGTCCAGGGGGACCGTGACCCCGAGCCCGGAGTCGGTCCAGTTGAACTTTCGGGAGACCTCCGTGTAGTGGCCCAAAAGCAGCGAAAACGGGACCGGGTCGTCATGAAGCTTCCGCCAGATTCCGCCGTTGGTTAGGTATCGCTCGGGGGCTTTGACCGCGCTCTCGTCAACGCCGGCCATCTGTCGGAATGGTAGGATTTGGTCCAGAGATTCGAGCCACGCCACCGCAAAGGCGTAGTTTATCATCGGGACCGGTTTCTCGAACAGCCAGACGAGCCGCCAGTTTCCGGACAAGGACTTTTCGACCCAGTTCGGCTTGACGCTCATCCTGGCGACGGCAGAGTCGACTTCGATATCGGACAGGGGGAAGTCGTAGTCCACGGCGAACGCGTGGTGATTCCGGGGAGGATTTCCGTCCTCAGACGCGTCGCCGTTTACCCTGCGGCCGGCGTTCACGCCCTCGAATCCGCTGTAGGCGTTGTATTCGGTCGTCGGGAGGTTCATCCACGTCCCGCGCGCTTTCTTATCGGTCACTGCGTTAGGCGGAAGTTTCGGCAACCAATCGCCTTCCCACGGGTTGAGCGGTTCCGCCGCCAAGGTCGTGAGATTTTTGAGTGAGAAAATCATGCGCTTTATGAACCTACCCTAGAACTGGCCAGGAGGTCAACTATTTCTTGTAGTGATTCGACTCGCATCCCTCCGCCGCCACCGGTAGACCGGGCATCCATTCGGGGGCGCGGGACATGATTCCCTCGACCTCCTTGACCGTTATGTGCAGCTCTGCCTCGTTGATTGCTTCGTCGTGGGCCGTGAAGAGCACGTCCAGTCCCGCGTGGTCCTGTAGGTCGAGCACGTGACCCGCGAACACGTCGCGCGCCGTGGCTTGCACCAGATTCTCAGTCAGCAGTCCCCCGTAAATCGGGAAGCGCCGGTCGCCAATCAGCGCCGTGAAGACCGACTTGCGTTTAAACGTCCCGTCCTTCTGGCGCTCCATCCGCGTCTCCTTGCGAACCTCCCGATAGGTCATCGAGCGGCCGGACGGGAGTTCCATTTCAAAGTCGCCGCCGACGCTGTCCTTGAACGCGGTGTCGAGCCGTTTCCAGAGAGCAACAACCTTCGGGTTGCCCTCGCGGTAGTCGTTCACAATCTTCCGGGCCGTGTAGCCGTAGCCGGGGACCATGATGGGCTCTTGCTCGGACGTTGTTCCCTCGGCGGTCTGGGTAACCTTCGTGCGAAAGCACGGCTCTCCCTCGGCGTTGACGGCTTGCACCCATTCGGGGTCATCCTTGGTGATGTCGAGCCCCGCCATCGCCTGCGCGACCACGATGAACTTCTCCCAACCGCACCCGAAGCCAAGGCCCAACACGCGCGCTTTGGCGAGCGCGTAACCTTCCTTGTCCTCTTTCTTCATGTTACCGCCAGCGAACCCCATCGTCGCTCGGGCGTGGGCCTCGTAGGGGCTTTGACCCTGCGCCATTAGGTCGAGCATGGCCTTGTCCTGGACAATCCACGCCAGAACTCGCGGCTCAATCTGCGACAAGTCGGAGATGATGAGCTTTTTTCCGGGCCGCGCGATGAACAGGGAACGGATGTCGAGAATGTGCGAGATGTAGGCCGGCTTCTCGGGGGAGTTCGCGATTTCCTTCAGACGCGTCAGGTCCGAGATGAGCCACAACTTGTCATCGAGAAAAAGGGGCTCCTTCCGAAGGTTCTGCATGTTGATTCCGGCGTCTCCGCTCCAGCGGCCGGTGTGCGCGCCGAAATACTTCAGTGAGAATCCCAGGACTCCGTCCGGTTGAAGGCGCTCGCAGATAGTATTGAGAGAATCGAGAAACTTGTTGATTGAGCGCCAGTTTGCGACATGCTCAATCCACGGATACTTTTTGCAGTAGGCCGTCTCCCACGCGATGAAGGCCTCCTCGCCCATCTTGGACTTGACCGGCGGGGCCGGGATGCCGTGCTTGTTGCACAGCTCCGCGATGGCCTTCGGGCTGGTCGGCGGCCGGCCCTCTTTGACCCATGGAAGCTGCTCCTCTGCGACGCGGAGGGCATTCGTCGCGACGACGATGTATTCCTTCAGCTTCATGACGTCGATTTGCATGCCGCGCGTTCCTTGGTCGATGGTGAGGTTCGACAAACGGCGCTCGTGCTCGGGCCACTTGTGCGCGTGTTTCGTCCACAACTCGTGACAGTTCACACCGTCCTCGCGTCCGTATTGGAGCATTTCATCCCACCATCCTTCAGCCTTCATGTCGGCCGCCGTCTTGCCATTGGCGCGGTCCCGGACGTCCTTGGAGACCGACCGACCAAGAAGAAAACTCACGGCGTCCGCCAGGGCGCGACGGTTGCACAGATAGCTCGAAAGATTCGCTGTGCAGTGCCACGAGCTCGGGCGAATCTTCGGGAAAAGCCCCTTGTCCTCGCCTGCGGTCTGCACGGCGTTGTCAAAGTAGCGATTGTGGGACAGCAGGTCGCGGCCGTCCAGGGCGCTCCAGTTGAAGTCTCGCGGATGTCCTGCCCACGCCTCCGAACCGTCGCAGACCGCAATCAAGTAAGGGTCGAAGCGGTCGTCGTGCAGATACCTCCAGGTGCCCTGGTCCTTGATGCCATACTTCTGCTTGGTGTCGTAGAACGTCTCGAAGTCGACAGAGATGGGAGTCATATTATTTGAGAGTGCAACCGAGCGTTGGGTGTTTCATTACCTTGCGATGGACGATGATTCGGGCGAGCTCGTTCAGCCGGCCCTCGGCATTTTTCACGGCCTGCCCCGTGATGAACCAGTCGACGTCTTCGGCGGGCTTGGCCATTTCGGACGTATCGACCGTCGAAGAGAGCTGCCGGATTGCGGCTTCGAGGTCGGCTTCCACTTGCACGAGAAAATCGTCGCTGACCCGGGTGAATTTCCCGGCCCGTTTTTCAGCGGAGACTTTCAGGGCATACTTCTTCACCGCGCTGCGGTTGATTACGGACTGGGTTCGTTGGATGGTGTCTTCGTTCATGATGGGTTTTCGGTGTTAAAAGTCCAGCTCGGGTCAGGGCTCCACTGGAAAAACTCGGACAACACGGGCCGCTCAAGCTGCTGGGCTTCCGCGTTCATCCGCAAGAAAAAATACCTGAGATGAGACGGGTCAAAAAGAGCTTTGTGACACAAGAGATAGCACGGATGAAGGTAATTCCGCTCATGCTGCGTCAGCGGCCGGACCTCCGGAACGTGGTAGTCGAAGTAGCAATTTCGCATCGTTTCCGAAAAGGCGTTGCAGAATCCTTCACCCCACCACGGGTCAAACTTAGCGAGCGGGCAGTCATGCCAGACCGAGTGAAACGCTTCGTGATAGACGAGGTCAATGCCCTCCTCGCGCCCGAGTTCGATGCGCGCCCCGTGCCCGTCGTGCGGGGGATACCAGAGCCCTCCGCGCTCGCGGTCCCCACACCACGCGATGGAGTCAACTGGCACCATCTTCCAAGAGGAACCGACCCACCTTCGGGCCGAATTCACAATTTCGTAAGGGTTCATGTTCTTGGTTTCCATATAATAGAGCATCCCGGTCGGTGGTCGTCAACTCCACCGCAACAATCGAGAACGCACATTTCCCCGCAGTCGGGGCATTCATACCCCCAGAGAAACTTTTGAATCCCGACCCCGATGTCGACCTCTTCAAAGCATTCATCCGCGCCGTCTTTGTTGCACTTCGGGCATTTCATAAAATTGGAGGCTGGAAAAGACCCGAGTTGCGCTCGCATCTGTGTCGTGTTACTGGCCGAACTTCCACGGTGCCGGCCACAGCCATTCGGTTAATCTTCTCCCGGGTCTTCGTCCTCGGCCGGCAGGTCAATCGTCATCGGCTCCTTGTCCGTCGGACAAATCGGCGCACCGACCTCGGCCCACTTCTTCGACAGGCGCACCGTGAACCCGCAGATACCGCACTCGCATTTGTGCATCCGCGTGGATTGCTTCTTCAGCTTTTCCGTGGGCGTCAACTTAGAGTGCGGGAACGGCCCGAGCTTCTCCGCAAGCTGCACGAGCCGCGCGATGAGGTCGTCCCCCGCGTGCGTGCTCGTCGGCTTGCCCTCCAGTCCAAGCTTCACGGCGCACTTGGCGAACTTGGGGCCGTGCTTGGCCTCCGTCCCGACCACGACATGGACGAGCTCATGCACGAGCGTAGCAAGCGCACCCATCGGGTCCTTCGGGTCGCCCGTGAGCAGGGGCGAGATGAAAATGTGGGGCTTGCCGTCCTCGCTCGTGGTGCCGCACCAGCACTGGCCGATGGTGCGCTTGCGGTTGCCCAGGCCGCCCGAGCTCGGCCAGCCGACGCTGACGTGGACTTCCTTGAGCTCGTAACCGTGTCCCCGGAACAGGGGGCGGAGGTCTTCAATTGCGGCTTGGAGCCATGCTTCGCGATTCATCGGGTGAGGAGGTAAAAGTTGAGGGCGATAAGGGCGAACTGCGAGGCCACAAAGACCCATCCGCAGACGTCGAACAGTTTTTCGTAGTTCATGACCAAGGTTATCAGAGATTGGGATGAA
The DNA here is from genome assembly GCA_013140485.1 of Candidatus Peribacteraceae bacterium. Classification (GTDB taxonomy): domain Bacteria; phylum Patescibacteriota; class Gracilibacteria; order Peribacterales; family Peribacteraceae; genus JABFSS01. The sequence continues at coordinate 13,833 of JABFSS010000028.1, forward strand.
GTCAAATTGCGAGGAAAAGGGATTTACCAAACGGGGTGAGCCGGCTAAGGTCATTCACCATGACCACGCAGGACTTGTTGCGGCCGGTCATCCACTCGACCATGACGCCGCCTTTGCCAACCGCGATGACCAGCGCGCTTACGGAGTCGTTGTCTTGGGTCTTGTATACAACCGCGTCGCCTACTTTCAGAGTGTTCGTTTTCATGGTAGGAATATAGCACCGTTTAAACACCTGTCAAGCGACGAAAAAGGCGCGGAAGCATCCATGCCTCCGCGCCGTAACGGTGGAGCCTCAATTAGTCGAGGCCAAGGACCGTCAGAGCGAACTTGCCAAAGGCCTCAGAGGTCTTCGGGCCGGCCTTGACGACCGGGACGAACGCGTAGTTGTCACCGAACTTCTCGGACTTCGTGGTGAGCGTCCAGGCGTTCTTGCTGTAGCCCGAGCGGAGGTGCCCAATTTTGCGGGCCGTGAACATGGCCTTGGCGGCGTGCGTGTAGGCCGTGCCCTTCATGCTCCACAGCACGAGCGCGTAGTATTTGCCCTCGCATTCGTAGGGGAACTCGATGTGGTCGGCGTCGGCAACCTGCGTCGGCTTCTCCACCAGCACGAGCGCCGTGGCGAGACGCTGGAACAACCGGAGCGCCTTGCCCTGACCCGCTTTCGCGGCGGCTTCGCTGGCCTGCCATTCCTTGTAATCCAAGGTGCCGCCGTGCTTGGCGATTTCCTGCTCCGTATGGGCGAGGATGCCCTGGGCCCCGCCGGCCACCTTCTCGGCGAACTGGGTTTTCTTGAAACCGAGCACGACGATGCTCAACGGAGCATCTCCGGGAGTGCCGGGCTTGCCCGGGCTGTGGATGACCAGCGATTGCTTCAGCACAATCTCGCCGGGGTTGAAGATTTCAGACAGGTCACCGACCTTCTGAACGATGTTGATGCGGGGGAGGATGATGTCCTCGAACCCGATGTTCTGGTCGTCGAAGAGCGGGAGGCTGTCCGTGCGGGCCACCGGGGCGGCCGGCGCATCGACGATGGCGACGGCGGTCACCGGCGGGGTGACGGTCGTCACGGATTCCACCGTGACTTCGGCAACGGGCGTCGACGACTGTTCGACGACGACTTCGGTAGCGGGGGTTTCGGGGTTGTTGCTGAATGATACTTTACTCATGTGCGTTTTTGGTTTTGTTGTTTGGTTACTTCGCAGCAATCTTGCCCTTATCGGACTTCTTAGACTGTCGCAAAAATGCAAAAGGGTTTCCGAGTTCCACGACTCCCGCATCGAGCAGGCGCGCGCCGAATTCGTCCACCGTCTTCTCCTTCGAGCCGCGCGGAGCGGCCGTGGAAATCAGGTCCTCCACTGGTCCCAGCGGGATGTCGAACAGCTTGTCGACCTCGACGTGCATCTCGGTCGGGAGAAATTTCTTGGCCATCTCGGCGAACTTCTGCGGGTCGAGAAGCTTCCGTTTCTGCATGCTGACGAGCACATAGCCGTCGGGGACGAAGTCGGTGTTCTCGATGGTCTTCTCGGTGGCCTGCCTTCGGAACGCCTCAGCCCAGGTCTTCGCAACGTCCGCGAGCCGGAGGCCCATGTCCACGTCGGTCGGGTCAGAAATCGTCGTCGGGTTGACGTTCGCCGGAATCTGGAGCGGCTTGAACTTCTGGCCGAGCTTAATCATCATTTGCGAAACCGCAGGGCAGCGGCCAACATGCGCGCAAAAGAGACATGTGCCCACGTTAGGCCGCGCCGCCGAGAAGTCGTGCGGAGTCTTCGCAGCTTCGACAGCGCGACCCACAACCGTGCGAAGGTGCAGATAAAGTTCATCGGTGTTCTTCAGGTCAAACTGGTGCTCCGACTTTTCGTCGATATGGGGCTGGACGAATCGGACCCAGCATCGCTCCAATTTCGGGAACAGGCGCTTCAGGCCGAGCATGTAGGCGATGCCCTGGAGGTTGTTTTTCGCCTCGGTCACCGCGTTACGTCCGAATTTCCAGTCGATGATTTCGGCTTCGCGTTCGTCCGCCGAGACGATTGCAAAATCGAGGTATCCGGCCGTGGTGCCCTCGAAAACTTGAAAAGTCCTCACGCCCCGGAAGCCGGGGGACACCTGACCGTCGTCCGTGTGGATGTCAAACTGTTCGATGCGGAGGACCTCGACGACAATCACGTCATCGTCAATCGGGAGGTAAACTTCCTTGATGGAGCGTCCCCCCGGATACTGACGGGCCCGCTCTTCGGCGAAGTCTACGCACGTCGCTACGGCCATTGCGTGGGCATCGGTCAAACGGATGTCGTCTTCACCGCGCTCCACGCTGTCGTGCTGAATGGAGCCCATGATGGCCGCTGCGTTGGTGCTCTGGCGATTGGTGAACTTCGGACACGCCTCGCGATTTTGGAGGGAGGAGGGAGAGAAGGGATGGTGTATCCGCTCAACGTTAGGCACATCAGTATTCATGATTTGAAGAAGAGGTGTGTTGCGAAGCGCGGGTGTCAATCAATTTTCGTTAGACGACATCCGAGCAGTTCATTCTCTTTCACGACGCCACCATTCCTTTCGGTGACTCGTCGTTTTTCACCGTGCGCTTGAACAGGGTGCCAGACGCCTTGTGGAGAATCACAATGCCCTCGGGGTCCAGGAATCCGGGCGCGGCGACGCTGCCGTGCTCTTTGAGCTGCGCGAGCGCGGCGTCGATGAGGGCCATGTTGAACGGCCCTTCGTAGAGCGTGGGCACCACGTAGCAACACAACGGACCCGCTATCCCGCCGTCGACGTTTCCTTCAAAGACGCCAGGAATGGAGGGCGTGAGAAGAGACTTCCATCGGCCTACGTTGAACAGGGAAAAACGCTTCTCCGCGACGCTGTAGCGGCGTTGGATGCCTGCGCCCCACCATTCGCCGAAGTGTCGGCCAGGCCCGAGTTTCAGCAGCTCGGCCTCGTTGTCCTTGCACCAGCGGGCGAACCCGTAGTTGTCGTCCTCGGGCGTGATGATGCGGTTGCGCGAGCCGATGGTCATCTTCGTGCCCGTCTCGTCGATGAGAATCTGCGCATTCGTGCCGTCGAGTTTCTCGGTCACGACAATGTCGCGCATCAGGCGCGCGATTTTCGGGAAGCCGATAAAGTCGCCGGCCTTCGGCAACCCTGCTTGGATATCCGCACCGGTCACTTGGCACCTCGCTTCCTGTTCCAAGCATTTTGCCGCGCGCGCTCGGCGACTCCCCTCTTCCAAGCTTCTTCTCGTGCCCGTTCGGCTATCCGGCCAAGGTGCGCGTTGTCCTCTTCGCGGGTCTGCTCCAAGGGGCTGAGCGGACGGCCACGGGTGCCGTAAAGCTGCGCCTGAATTTCCCGACCACTGCAACCGACTTTTCCTTTTTTGCTCATACGTTTAAGTTTGAATGTTGGGTCTGTGCTACTCACTACCGAGAATATCATGGGATTGGTGTTTGTCAAATCGTTAGCGGGCCTCTCGCTCTGCAAGGAGAATGTCGGCCTTCGTCATCTCGTCAACGAGCATGTAGAAGTCCCAGTTCGGCTTCCACCCGAGCTTCTCGCGAGCCGGTCTTGAATCTCCTAGCAGCAAATCCACCTCGGTGGGCCGTTCCAAGCGCGCGTCGTAGTCAACGTGCTCTCGCCAGTTGAGTCCCGCGTAGGAAAAGGAGCGCCCCAAAAATTGTTCGACGGTCCAGGTCTCCCCCGTGGCAATCACGAAGTCGCCGGGCTTGTCCTGCTGGAGCATCGCGTGCATGGCGCGGACATAGTCTCCGGCGAATCCCCAGTCCCGCTTCGCCGAGAGATTGCCCAGGGAGAGCCGTCGCTGGAGCCCTGCACGAATGCGACCTACCGCCCGCGTGATTTTCCGCGTGACGAACGTCTCCCCGCGTCGGGGCGATTCGTGGTTGAAAAGAATACCGTTGCTGGCGTGCAGGCCGTAGGCTTCCCGGTAGTTGACCGTGCTGTAGTGGGCGAACACCTTGGCGCACGCATACGGGCTTCGCGGGTAGAACGGCGTGGTGATGCTCTGCGGCGTCTCCAGCACCTTGCCGAACATCTCCGACGAGCCGGCCTGATAGTAGCGGGCCTCCGGCGCACAGGTCCGCACCAGTTCGAGCAAACGGAGCGCGCCAAGGCCAGTCACGTCCCCCGTGTAAACGGGCTGGTCGAAGCTCACGCGGACGTGAGACTGGGCCGCGAGATTGTAAATCTCGTCAGGCTTCACCTTCAGGAGAAGCTGGGCCATCGCCGTCACGTCCATGAGGTCGCCGTAGTGGAGGTGAAGCCGGTCGATGATGTGGTCGATGCGACCGGTGTTGAAACTCGACGCGCGGCGGATGGTGCCATGGACCTCGTAGCCGAGATTGAGTAGATGCTCGGAGAGGTAGGAGCCGTCCTGTCCGGTGATTCCAGTGATGAGAGCTTTTTTCATCGGCTGCGAGCGATAAAAGTGTTGATGGCGGTGAGCTCGTCGGCAGTCTTGCGCCAGATGCGGGCATACTTGATGGCCTCGGACTTGAGTGAGAAGAGCTGTTGTCTGTTGCCCTTGGACACCTCCCATCGGAGCGGCTTGTCGTGCCAGTCTCCATAGCGGACCGGAGACTTAAGCGGGCGGACTGTTATGGGTCCGATTTGAATTTCTTTCATGGGTAAAGGTAGCTCACGCTTCACCCGCTGTCAATGTCTGCAATGAGCGTTCGGTTAGCGGGAGGTTGGTCGTCCAGAGGTCGCCGTCGTTCAGCGCGTCGAGCTGATTCAGTTTTTGCGAGAGCGTCTTGTGGGCCTTGACCTCGACGGTGCCGGCGGCCAGGATGACGCGGTAGAGCGACACCGACTTGCCCCCGGCGCGCGGGAACCGGCCGCAGATTTGCCGGAACATGGACGCGCTGTTTGGCATGCTGACCGCGCCGAGCCGAGGATAGTTGCCCGTGAGGTCGTGCAACGAGATGCTGACTCCGCCGGCCTGATTGTTCAACAGGATGCCGCGCTCCGTCTCCGACTGCACGGCGTCAATCATTTCCTGGCGTCGCCTCTGCCCCGCTGCGCCGACCTGCGTTCCGTCGATGCGACATCGTAGTTTCAAACGCTTCTGCAATTCGTCCAAGGTCGCCGTGAAGTTCACGAAGATGCCCACGGTTTTCCCGGCGGCGATGGCGTCGTGGTAGACTTCCTCGAAAAGCGGGACCTTGAGCAGTTCGATTTCCTGCTTCGCGCGGAGCACGCGAGTCAGCGGACCTTCGATGTCTTTTTCCTTGCGGTCATTGAGCTCGCGGATTGCTTCGTCCATTTCCGCGTAAAGCTCGTTGATTCTGTCGGCCTCCTTGAGGTCGTAGAGCTCGGCCGTGATTTGGCATTTCGGGAACTGGTCGCCCAGGTCCGTGATGCGGACACGCACGCCTCGTTCCGGGAAAATCTCCGCGTGTAGTTGCGCCATGCGTTCGCGCCGGAGTATCTCGCTCCCTCCGAACTCAAACCCACCAAAAGGAGATTTTCGACAGCCCATCTTGAAAGCCCACTTGTAAAACCCGGGCGTGTGTTGACGGTCGACGAGCGCGTGGAGACCCAGCGCGTAACCAAGCGCGCGAAAGTTGAGAGGCGAATCCCCCACTGTAGCCGACGCGCCCAGTGTCGCGATGCCCTGGCGCTTCGCACCGATGAGTAAATCCGCGTTAAGCGAGTCAGTTCCGCCACAACGGTGGACCTCATCAAAAAGTATGAGCCGGATGTTCGGGTGCCAGATGAATTTTCCGTAGTCATGTTTGACCTTCTTGACCTTGACGCAGTGGATGCCGATGGGATGGTGTGGGCAGCGGAGCGGGTCTTCCGGTTTCACCGGGAGTTGGCACTGCGTGCATTCGAGAGACGTCTCGGATTTACCTGTAGGCATGTTCTCCCACGTGCCCCATGGGGTGCGACCCGTGCGCAACATCTCGTAGTTCATCACGTCGAAGTCCGTCCCCAAGTGTGCGCCCGCGCGCCGCCAGGACGTGATGGAAATCTGCGGGCAGACCACGAGCGTGGGAAGGTTCAGCGCACGAACGACCGCGCCGCCGATAAAGGTCTTGCCGACGCCCATGTCCGACCCGTCCAGGGCCGCGCCATTGCGCGTCAGGACGTCCAGCAGGTGCGACGCTGCGGGGATTTGATACTGGAGCAGACCTGTCGGGTCAATTGCCGGGGGCATGAGCGCAACAAGAGTTGTGTGGGAATGTCACGTCGCCCTCGCAGGCCGAACATCGCCAGGAAATGAATTCGAGGTCGTAGAGTTCGCGATGTGGCAACACCCGTCGAACAAATCGGCGGGTCCACTTCAACCGACGCTTGCGGGACCAGCTACGGCGAAGCTCCGGGACCATGAAGAGATACGCCATCTCATGGGGATGGGAAATCCAGTTTGGATTGATGCGACCTCGGTTGATTGGTAAAAGGACCTCACTCACGGGCATCCCTCCGGGGAAAAGTTTTTGGGGAACTCGGCCAACGAGTGCATCTCGTCCTCATTTGATTCAGGGGCGTGGATGCGGACCTCCGAACCAATCAGATACCGCACCCGCCAGACCCGGCCGGTGAGTTTGCGGACCCAGTAGGACCCGTCCAGAGGGAATCCCTCCGAGTCTACCGCCCTCGCCCAGCTCACGACAGTCATAAACCGCTTCATGATACGGGCTGCCCGTTCCGGGTTGCGCTCCGGGCCGCTGGTGCGCCGTATCAGGGCAGACAGGATGGCGCGGTGCCACGGGCTCTTGTAGGGATTCATAACAGCCGGGTGAGGACGTGCGAGGACGCGAGAAAAACAGATTCTTGGTTCAAGGTGGCCTTGATGTGGACGGCCATCGCGAGGATGTCCTCGCAGTCCGGGTCGTGGCTGTAGACGATGAGCGTTCGGCCATCTTCGATGAAGTCGTGGCCCTCCGGTGAGCGCCAGCCACCTTCGGTCTTGACCAGAGTGTAGCCCCCGAAGCGGGCCAGGGCGAACGCCTTAATCTGCTCCAGTCCGGCAGCGGCGACCTCGGGAGAATTTTGCTACCGTGCCGGTCGATGCCGATTCCGAATCCGAACTCCAGCTTAATGGATGGTTTCATTGTGGTTAGAGGGTAACGCGGCGGAGTGAGGGCCTGTCGAGTTTGAGG
>JABFSS010000107.1 GCA_013140485.1 Candidatus Peribacteraceae bacterium
GACACGAAACCGGGAGTGAGCGCCAGTCCGAGGACGAACGCGAAAAAGGCGTACCCGAGAATCGCGAGGAGCGAGAGATCGGGACGAGGGGGGAGGAGGGGGAGCATGGGACAAGAATACTAGAATAATAGAATATTAGGAACCACCGACACACGTTCATACCGGCACACACCACGCGCGCAAGTTCCTATTATTCTCTTACTCTCTTATTCTTACTCGTCACTGGGCCCCTGCCTCGAATGCGCTTTATCGACATCGTAGAATCTCGTCTGTTCCTTCTTGAACATCAACTCGATGCGCCCCGTGGGCCCGTTGCGATGTTTGCGGATGTACAGGTCGGTCATGCCCGGGCGGTCGCTGTCTTCTTCGTAGTAATCCTCGCGGTACATCATGAGCACGACATCGGCGTCCTGTTCGATGGAACCGGAATCGCGAAGATCGGAGAGCTGCGGAATGTTGCCCGGGCGGCTTTCGACGGCGCGGGAGAGTTGGGAGAGCGCGACGATGGGAATGTGAAGTTCGCGTCCGATCTGCTTGAGAGAACGGGAAATTTCGGAGATTTCCTGCACGCGGTTTCCCGCGTAGTGGGCGTTGCCCGTGCTCATGAGCTGGAGGTAGTCGATGATGAGGAGATCGAGGCCGTGCTCCATCTGGAGACGGCGAGCCTTGGCGCGAAGCTCCGGCATGGACGATGCCACTGAGTCGTCAATGAAGATGTTCGCCTTATTGAGTTCGTCCATGATGGGGCCCATGTTCTGGAAGTCGCTGTCGTCGAGCTTGCCACGCTGGAGCTTCCACGAATCGACGCCGAGCATGGACGCAAACAAGCGGTCGACCAGCTGCTCTTTGCTCATTTCCAACGAGAAGATGCCGACGGTCTTGTTGGCGCGGATCGCCGCGTTCTGTGCGATGTTGAGAGCCAAGGCGGTTTTTCCCATGCTGGGACGTCCCGCGATGACCACCAGATCGCTCGGCTGGAGACCGGAGAGCTTCATGTCGAGGGCTTGGAAGCCCGTCGGCACACCCTTCACGATACTGTCGTCTTTGGATTCGTGCATCTCCGAGAATTTTTCGTAGCGAGCGTCGAGCACGTCACGGATGTGGACGAACTTGTCTTTGAGGAACGTGTTGGTGATGTCGAAGATGGTTTTTTCGACGGCGTCGAGCAGCTCGGCAATCGGCTTGCCTTCTTCGTATCCGAGTCCGGTGATGCGTTGTCCGGCCTCAATGACGCGGCGGTGAATGGCTTTGGTTTTAACGATCTGGCCGTACTGGTACACGTGCGACGACGTGGGAACGGAGGACGCCAGCTGCGCCAGGAATGCGCTGCCGCCAATGTCCTGGACCTTCTTGTTATCGGCGAGCTTTGCGCTGACCGTGACGAAGTCGATCGGCTCATGCTGCTGATAGAGCTCGTAGACCGCTTGGTAGACAAGGCGATGCGTGGGATCGTAGAAATCCTCGGGCTTGAGGAGATCGCTGACTTTGATGATCGCCTCGGGATCGAGCAGCAGCGCGCCGAGTACCGTGCGCTCAGCCTCCACCGAGTGGGGCTGGCCTTCGAGCAATCTTGCCGGTGATATCGTCGCCGCGGGCATATGCAGCACAGGTCTTGGACCTGCGTTAGGGGAAGGAGGGTATTCTAAATCGGCCCGGCCCGGACGCCAAGGAAACACCTGAGAAACCACTCAATTGTCATGGTGAGCTCCGTGAACCATGGCCTGACGCGAGGACTCCGTGTGGAAAAAGTGTGGATGAAGTTCTTTACATTGCTTTTTTCGCGGAATTTCCGTGTTCTCTCGCATACCGAAGCAAGGCAAACGCACTCGCGGTATGGACCTGCTCACTTCCCAAAACGTTTTCAATAGCCTGATCGAGAGACACTTCATGCACTTCGATCATCTCGTCCGAATCTTGCGGAAGAGGATCCTTCACCAAATCCCGAGCGATGAAAATGTGATTGGCGGAAAGCAGCGTTTCCGAATGTCTCGTCGTGCAGTAGAACTCCAAATGATTCGCACGGAATCCGGTCTCTTCCTGTAATTCACGCTGTGCCGCAGCCTTCATATCATTTTCTTTATCCGCTCGGCCGCTGGGCACCATCCAAATATGCGTCTTATACCGTGGACGGTATTCGCGCAGCATGAGAATTGTCGACGGCGTCGGAAATGCCAGAATATGAACGGAATCCGGCCGAGACACGACGATCATATCTTTCACCCGCCCATCTGGAAGAGACGCGGATTCCCGCGCAATCTTCCAGCCGTGAGCGTTGAATAATTCCTCAGTCATGTCTCTATCGTAAACCTACTTCCGCGTCGCGAGCCATCCCTCGTTACGCCCGTTGCTCCACAACGGGCTACTCGGGATGACAATCGCTGTCACCCCGAGTGTTCGCGGCGGAGCCGCGAATGTATCGAGGGGTAACCTCAGACCCCCGCCGCCTCCCGCACCGCCTTCTCAATCTTCTCGGCAACTTTGGGATTCTGGAGGAGGAAGATGCGTGCCTGCTCGCGGCCCTGGCCGATCGTCTCTTCGCCGAAGCGGAAGAATGCGCCGGACTTCTCCAAGACGTTGTATTTAACTCCCAGGTCGATCATTTCGCCTTCCCTGCTGATGCCGGAGGCGTAGATGACGTCGAATTCTGCTTGCCGGAAGGGTGGAGCGACTTTGTTCTTTACGACCTTCACACGGGTGCGGCTGCCGATGACCTCATCGGTTGCCGAGGCGGCTGCGCCTTCTTCTTTACCGGTCTTCTGGACGATCTTGTCGATGCGGCGGACGTCGAGGCGCAGGGAGCAGTAGAACTTGAGCGCGTTGCCGCCGGCGGTCGTCTCGGGATTGCCGAACATGACGCCAATCTTCATGCGGAGCTGGTTGATGAAGATCACCGTGCAATTGGTCTTGCCAACGATGGAGGTCAATTTCCGCAGCGCCTGGCTCATGAGACGCGCTTGGAGACCCATGTGCGCATCGCCCATGGCGCCGTCGATTTCGGCCTGGGGCGTCAATGCCGCCACGGAGTCGATGACGATGATGTCGATGCCGCCGGAGCGCACGAGCGTTTCGACGATTTCGAGCGCCTGTTCGCCGCTATCGGGCTGCGAGACGAGGAGCGCATCGATATCGACGCCAATCTTTTTCGCGTAATGGGGATCGAGCGCGTGCTCCGCGTCGATAAACGCGGCGCGGCCGCCTTTCTTTTGCACCTGCGCGACGCTGTGGAGCGCGAGCGTGGTTTTGCCAGATGACTCCGGTCCGTAGATCTCGACAATGCGGCCCTTGGGCATGCCGCCGCCGAGTGCGATATCGAGTCCGATGGATCCGCACGAGAAACGTTCGATGTTCATGCTGGAGGTATCACCCATTTGCAGGATGGACCCTTCGCCGTATTTCTTTTTGATCTCCGCGAGCGCGTCTTTGACGGGATCATGTTTTGCGGCGGGAGCCGGGGGTTTCGCAGTGGAGGAAGTGGACTTTGTCGAGCCGGCCTTTGCGGCAATGGTCTTTGCAGTATCCATAATGGTGGGAGAAGAGGATGTCTTCGGCATAGTAGAAGTGGGAAAAGAGTGGGGAAAGGAGGCCTCGAAGAGATTGTGGAATCCGATGAGGTGTACAAAGGTACACACAAATCATATCGGCCTCGTACATGCAGTCAATTCTTTGATCTTGCTCTGTTTATAAAATCATTGTGGTGTATGAATGTACACCATTGGCTGTTCCACACCCCTGTGGAACAGACCGAGATTTATCTCTTCGTACACACTCCCGACTCACTCACGGCATCGGTAATTTTACAGAAGAGGCCCTTCGGACAGAGAATTCCTGCAACTCCGCCGCACACGGAGCCTTCGCCGCCGGCGCGTGAACCCGATGTCGCCGACGCAGATGATCCCGACTGGGGAATTGAGGATGTCGCTGATGAAGCTGCGGACATCGTTGCTGCCTTGAATTCGACTGTCTTGAGAATGTTCCTATAGAGCAAAACTTGTGACGCGACCGGCGAAGCGGACTGCAGTGCAAAGGTGAAGATGGTTTCCGACGTTCCCGAGGGTGACGGCGCAACGCGCACGACCCACGCTTCGCTGGCCGCATCGACGTCCGCCAGAGCCTTGCGCAAACCGACGACTAGGAGCTCGCCGGGCGAACTGACCGGAAGCGGACCATAGACCGGCTGACCCGATGCGGCGCGCGCGGTTTTGCGCGCGGTGATGGTCAAAACCGGCATGGTGAACCCGGACGCGGTGAACGTCGCAGAACCGCCCTTGATGCTGCCCTTCCAACTCTTGGGCAGATTCACGGAGAGCCCAAGCGCGGGAATCGCCCACGGGCGCATCTGCTCATCACTGCCAGCGAGGATTTTCCCGACGACAAGCACCGGCAGCGCTCCCACCTCGCTGTTCTTTTCGAACACGCCCTCCAGCTCGACATCCTGCCCCTCTAGCAGACGCAAATTCACTCCGGTGCTCTCGGCATAGACGATCATCGTGCCGCCGGAGCCCGTGTACAACGCGTGTGTGCCGCGGCGTTTGAGCGAGAAGGGGACGGGCTGCAAGTAGCCACGAACGACTTGGACGCCCTGAGGGAGGGGAATCTCCGCCTTCTCGCATGCGGTCAGAAAGAGCACTCCGAGGAGCAGAACCAGCACTGGGATCCGTTTCATAGGAGAAGAGAGTATCAGAGATTGGATGGCACCGTTCCACGACCCTGTGGAACGGATTTTGTCTCTTCTCTAAGCCAAGAAGTTCGATTGTGAAAAAGAATCTGTCAGCACCAGTCTATTCAAAGG
>JABFSS010000099.1 GCA_013140485.1 Candidatus Peribacteraceae bacterium
GATTATCGCCGCCGAAGGCATGGGCCAGATTTCCGATGACGCACAGATCGAAACATTCGTGAAGGACGCCATCGCGAAGAACCCCAAGGCATTGGAGGACTACAAGAACGGCAAGCAGGCCGCGCTCGGAGCGATTGTCGGTTATGTGATGAAGATGACGAAGGGGCAGGCGAACCCGGGGAAAGTGCAGGAAGTACTAAAAAGACACATCGTCTGAAGTTGACAATATAATAAAAATATGTAATCTTCACATTATGTCCGAAGCAATCACATTTATAGCTGACGTGCATGGTGATCGCCGTGCATTACGTGAATCTTTGGTTCAGGCAAAAAGAGCAGAAAGGCGAGGAAGTTCACTGAAAATCCTTTCTCCCGGAATGATCATGCAGACCGGTGATTTGCTGGATAGAGGAAATGAAAACCTTGGGACGCTCGAAACCATCCTCGAGATTATGGAGCAGACGAAAACCATTCTCTTGGCAGGCAATCACGACATTGTCGCTCTCGATGCATTGAATAATTTTGACGATCCGGAAGCGTGGCGGATGTGGATGAAGAACGGAGGCCATACTGTTCTCCGCGAAGTAGCAAAAAAATACAGACTTCTGCTTTCGAAAGAATCAACAGAGTTTCCCGTATCTTTAAAAAATGTGGATGAGTCTCGGAAACCTCGTATTCAAAATAGTTGGAGTGATCTCGTTCAGAAACGACGGATGGGTTGTTATGATTTTCCCACAGCGGCTGAAAAGACTCGTGAACTTTTCTTGGATGGGCAGTTTGCAAAAATCTTTGACGCCATGGACCTTATTTCGGAACCCCGTGAAGGAGTGATTGCTGTCCATGCGGGAATTGATAACATCCATGCGCAACAAGGCTCGAAACATATCAACAAACAATTTAATGATGCAAAGGAATCAGGCAATTTCACGAAATTCGGCAGTCATGCACGCGACGGAAAAGTTGTCTGGATGCGTAAGGAAGAGGAACCGCAAGGTAAGCCTCTGACGAAAGACACTGCGGAAACTCTCAAGGAGAATGGGAGATACGTCGTCATTCACGGTCACAACCTCCTGGGAAACGGAAAACAGGAACTGGAAATGTGCCATGGAATTGCTGTCATGAATGGCGATACAGGCATGAGTCGTGGATACAAAAGAGTGCCGAATACATGGGGATACATTCACCTCGATGAGTACGGAAACATTACTGCCAATAGCCAGGCAGGTGGCGACAGGGATTTTGGCAAGGTTGGCAAGAAATCCTATCGGAAACCGAAGCAATTGAAGTAATCAACAAGATCACGCCCTCTCTTTATATTCCCCCGACTCGGTGTTGACGATGATCTTGTCGCCTTCGTTGATGAAGAGGGGCACGGTGACGGTGAGGCCGGTATCGAGTTTGGCGGGCTTGCCGCCGCCCGTGGCCGTGTCGCCTTTGACGCCCGGAATCGTCTCTTTCACTTCGAGCGTGACGGTGGAGGGCAGCTTGATGCTGATCGGCTTTTCGCCGTACATGAGCGCGTCGACTTCGAGACCGTCGGTGAGGTAGCCGACGAGATCGCCGATATCGTCCTTCTGCAACGCGAACTGGTCGTACGTTTCGAGATCCATGAACGTGCATGAGGTCTGGTCGCCATAGAGATACTGCACGTGCTTGTAGCCGACGTCCGCCTGCTCGATTTTCTCGCTGCCCTGGAAGTTGCGGGCCATGATCACGCCCGTCTGCAGATTCTTGAGCTTGCACTGCATGTTCGCCTTCGATTGGCTCTTTCGCCCGAATTGCGACGTGAGCACCAGGTACGGCTGTCCGTCGATACTGACGGCGCGGCCGGGCTTGAGATCGGTGATGGAGTACATTGCCATAGCCCGGGCAGGGTAGTGGGAGGTTACTGGAATGGCAAGAGTCCCTCGTTACGCTCAGCGCTCCACGCTGAGCTACTCGGGATGACAAAAAAACTGTCATTTCGAGTAGCTCGTGGCGGAGCCACGAGCGTAACGAGAAACGAGAGTTCAGTACGGCCCAGCCGTCCCTCCAGACGCAGTGACCTCCGCCTCCACTTCGATGCTCACCGCCTGGATTTCCCGCACCACTCTCTGGGCGAGACCGTCGCGCGGCATCACTTTGGAGAGTTCGCGGAGGATGCTGCCGCGGTCGGGATGTCGGAGAAGCAGGCTCATTTGATCTTGGAGCGCGTCGTAGCGGGCTTTTTTTGTGCCAAAGACAAAGATCCGTCCGCGGATTTCCTGCGCCTTGGCCGCCACTTGTGCGGGGGTCATGGGCCGCATGACGATCGTGCGATGCTGCGGCTGGATGAACGGCTTTGCGGGAGCACCGAGACTGAGCTGAATGCCCTGCGCCGGCCCTTGGATATGACTCTGCGCGGGCCCATCGATAAACGCGACGACCTGCTCTGCCATGGCTTTTGCTTCCTGGCGCGCGTCGGCGGGAACGAGCGCGAGTGAGCCGGTTGTATCGAGAGACGAGAGAGAATCGGCAAGTTCCGACAGATTCTGCCGCGCCATCGCAGTGTCTCCGTCTTCGGCCTGGCGCCTCAAGACCGCAAGCACATCGAGAAGAGCGGCGCTCTCGAGATCGGGCTTGCTCTCGACGGTGTCCACGGGGAGAGCGGCGATGGTCTCATCCACCGCCTGTTTGAGCGCGTACGATTCGTCGCCGGGAAGGGCTGCCGACACGGTGGCCGGAGCGCCTTCGACGACTTCCCTCTGGAGCAACGAGCGTACGACGGAGCTGCCGCCCGATCCGCTCGCGACTTGCAGCAGCGTGTCTTTGTATTCCTGCAGTGCACTCGATCTCTGGGTCCCGCTGGTGGCCGCGGCTTCGTTGAGGCGTGTATTCGCCTGTGTCACGAGCTTGCGAGCGCGCTCGTCGGAACTGAACGAGAGAAGCACGTCGACTCTTTCCGCGAGACGCTTGACGCCGTAGAGCGTCGCACCGGGGAGGATGCCCGCACTGGCCGCACGGCGTTCCTGCTGGAGTTGAGCGATTTCGTGTTGGTGAGCCGCGTCACGCCCCAGGTTGCCGGCGACCCACGCGTCCTGGAAACGTAAAGGATCCATTTTTGCCGTTGCAAGATCGCCGTCCGCGCCGAGATCCGCGCGGTCACCCGCGACGAGATTCACCTGCTTTCCGTGCCGCCAAACGGTGGCGCTGCGATCGAAGACGCTCATGCCGGCATCCGGTCCTTGCGAAACGGAGACGCTGCCTTCGTGCACGATGATCCGCCCCTGCGCGGTGACGACGGTGATGCCGCGGAGGTGTTTTGGAACGAGACCGAGTACCCAGAGCGTGCCTTCTTCGAGAACAAGAGTCGTTTGTTGCTTGGACACTTCGGGACGATCGGAAAGATCGAGAAATGAAACTCGTGTGTGGGGAGCGAGACGGAAGACGGCGTCATCATGCGCGACGATGGTCGCTTCTCCTTCCTGCGTCTGCAATTTCGTGGCGGTTTTGAGAGTGATCTCGCCACGGATCGGCTGCCAGAGCGAGCCGAGCAATATTTCGGCGTTGCCTCGCGTGGAGAAGACGAGAACCGGAGATTCGGCGATGGATGTGGGCGCGAGGAACAGCAGCGGACTCATGCGAACGACAACGATCACCAGCGCGAACGCCGCGACCCATTTGACCGGCTTCGAGACGGCCGCGCGCGCATACGACGGTTCGAGACGCACGACCAACCTGTCCCACACGAGGGACTGCACCGTCTCCGGCGGAAGCAATGTTTCACGCAGGCGATTCCAGAACGAGAGACTGACCGGATGGATGGACTGCCGGATCGCCGACCACAATCGCGCGAGAACAGTATCGTCGGGAGTGAGCGCGTCGCGGACTTCTTGTAGAAGTGCCGGACCACGCAGATGTTGCCGAACGCGCAGGCGAACTCTCGCTTCCGCGCCCGCCGCAGGCGTGAGTCGTGATCCGACGGAACGCATCAGTTTCTCGGCTCCTGCTTCGGCCGGTAATGGAGAGGTGGGGAGAATCATTTTGGTGAACTTTTCTGATAGGGTTGTCAGTTATAAAAACGAGAGATTCAGGCTTCTGTTACGGATAAATCTATGATTCAGCGGAATGTTCGTGAATATCGGGGGGCAATAAGGCTTCGAGCTTGCGTAAGGCCCGAAATTTCAGGATACGCACCCCCCCCTCCGTCATTCGCAGGACCCGGGCGACCTCGTGATGGGGGAGCTCGGCGATGTACGATAAGATCAGAATTTCCTTATATCGTCGAGGGAGCTGGTCAAGGGCATGCCGAACGATGCGCAGGACGTCGCTGGTCCGCGTTTCGGTATCGGCCCGATTGAGCGCGTCGGGGTCGGCGAGGTCTTCGGAGACTTCCTCGAAGTCACGGTCCTTCCGATAGGAGTCGATGACGGTGTGGCGCGCGATGCGGAAAAGCCACGCACCGAATGGAATCCCCTTCTGCGGTTTGTACTTGTGCAGCTTTTCCCACGCCTTCACGAACACGTCGGCGACGATATCCTCCGCCACGGCGGCGTCGACGCGGAACGCGGTATAGCGGTAGATGGGAAGGAAAAACTGGAGATACAGTTTCTCGAACGCCTCGGTATCGCCGTCCTGCGCGAGCATCACGAGCCGCTGGAGTTCTTCTTCCGGGAGTTGCTTGTCCATGAGAGGAAGAAGTGTAGCGGATCACCGGGATGTTTGCCTTCTATATTAAAAGCGCCCGCGGTATTCTGTATGCATGAAATACAGACTCGAGCAGTTCGAAGATCGTAACCGGGAACCTGTTCTTTCCGCCATGGAAGCGCGGGAAAGAAAGCTACGGCGCGGAGACTTGCTTTCACGCGTCATCCAATCGAAAAACCCTGATGCCGACGCCGTGCTGGATGCGGTCATACAAAATCCGGCCGAGGCAGGGAAGATTGCTGAACAGGATCCGCTCTTCGCATCCTTCCTGATTCTCCATGGCACAAAGCGCGTCCACACGTTGATGCCTCCTCCTAAACCGAAGGGCTTGGGCAGGTTTTTCGCAATATTGTCGACTCCGATCGGCGATCCGGTGGCTGCGGCAAAGACCGCTCGCGGCGTATACGCTCTC
This sequence comes from Candidatus Peribacteraceae bacterium, assembly GCA_013140485.1. Taxonomy (GTDB): domain Bacteria; phylum Patescibacteriota; class Gracilibacteria; order Peribacterales; family Peribacteraceae; genus JABFSS01. The sequence goes on from JABFSS010000099.1 coordinate 5,078, forward strand.
CGCAGTGCATTCGCGAAGTATCTGGAAAATGTACGAGGAACGACTTCGGCACCCTTGGTGGATGAGCAGCAGCGCAATGAGCAAAAACAGAGACTGGTGACGGATGTTACGACGACGTCCGGACAGGCATCCAAACTCAAGGAGAAGCTTTCACCAGCCGCACTGCGGCAGATGCAATACATCGCACTCGGCATCATGGGCATCCCCGAACACGCGCGCACAGACTACTTGCGAGAGCATTTTCTGCCGGGCGTAGAGTTCACTCACAACGCCTATGGACGCTATCCACTCACGAACGAGCGCCTGCAAGAAGCAGCCGACACCTACGAAGTGCTGCACAGTACGAATCTGCGTTGGATCGGCGTGCGGGACAATAAGGCCGTCATCGACCCGCGCAAAGACGCCGACTTGCTGCAACTGGATCCGGTGAGTGAGCGCCTGCGGATGTCGGCGACCAATATTCGCGACCGCGATGCCAATCACACGCCCGTGATGCAACTCGTTGATCCTGAGTTAGACAAGAAGTTATAGGGATCAACTCTCATTCCCATTCAATCGTCCCGGGCGGCTTATTCGTCAGATCGAGGAAGACCGTGTCGATTCCTTTCAGCGCGAGAATGCGGCGCGTGATTGTTTGCAGAACGGATTCTTCGATCAGGTAGGCATTCGCCGTCATCGCATCAGTGGAGGCAATCGGGCGCAGGACGATCGACTGTCCTCCTTTCTTTGATCCGAAGGGAAGCAAGACGACGGGAAACTGCCAGATTTTTCCCTCGAGATCCGCCGCGCGCATTTCCTCATTCACAATGGCATCGGCCTCGCGCAGAAGATCCGCACGATCGCTCGTGATGGATCCGGGAGTAACCACAAACTCCATTGGCTTGTCATGACTGGTGCACAGAAGAACTCGATTGATCTCACGGTTGCCGTTGGGAACCGATGTCGCAAGCATCGTGTGCGTGGCCACGACTTTGCACGGATGATGCGAGAAGAGCGCAATCGCATGCCTGTACGTCCGTCCGTCACCTTGAACGCCCACTGAACGGACAGGAAGCACAACATACGGAACGGGAATCGTGGAATCATTTTCAATTTTCAATTTTCCTCCCGAGCCTGTCGAGGGATCAATTTCGTGCGTACAGAGAATACGTACTCCGAGTCCAGGACCAGGGAAAGGATGCCGCCAGACGAGCTCGTGCGGCAATCCGAGATCTTCACCGAGCATGCGGACTTCATCCTTATATAACTCTTTCAGCGGCTCGATCACGAGACCGGCGTCGATCAATGTCTGGATCGCCGCAACGCGGTTGTGGTGCGTCTTGATGTGATCGGCGTGCTTGGTTCCGCCGGTTTCGATCGTATCGGGATAGATCGTCCCCTGCCCCAGCATCCAGCCGTCTTCGAGACGCAGCTTCATGGATGCACTGACACGCGCTTGCACATCGAGGAACGTCTGCCCGATCACCTTTCGTTTCTGCTCGGGATCGGTGACGCCCTGGAGATTCTTGAAAAACTCCTCGGATGCGTCTTCCACATGCAGATTAGCGATGCCGAGCTTCGCGAACGCCGCCTGAATGTCCTTCACTTCATTCTTCCGCATCAGGCCCGTATCGACGAGGAGGCCGCGTACACGGTCGATGCCGAGAACTTTGTTGAGCAGCGTGAATGCGACCGTAGAATCGACGCCGCCGGAGACGAGCATGAACACGTTTTTCGCACCGACATCCTCGATGATCTGCTTGCTGATGTGATCGACGAAGTTTCCCATCTTCCACGGTATCGGTTTGCAGAGCGTCGTGAATTTTTCGAGGATTTCCATCCCGTGCTCGGTGTGCGTGACTTCGATGTGGAACTGGATGCCGTACATTTTCCGTTTCTCGTCGACCATCGCGGCGATTTCGCATGCGGGAGAGCTCGCCGTGATCTCGAAACCCGGCGGGAGCCCCGTCACTTCGTCTCCATGTGACATCCATGCATTAAACGTGAGAGGAAGTCCGGCAAAAATCTTGGGCGTTTTTTTGAGCGCGAGCGACGTGAGCCCATATTCCTTTATTTTCCCCGGCGTCACCTTGCCGCCGAGCGCCTGCGCGAGCCACTGGTGCCCGTAGCAGAGACCGAGGATCGGAATGCCAAGCTCGAGGATCGCGGGATCGGCCTGCGGACTCCCCTTCTCGTACACGCTCTGCGGCCCACCACTCAAGATGATGCCCGCAGCGCCTTTGAGTTCCTGTGCGGGAGTTTCCGACACGCGGATCTCCGAATACGCCCCGAGCCTCCGCACGCGGTTGGCGATCAAATGCGCGTATTGCCCGCCGAAGTCGAGGATGACGATGGAGCCTTTCTGAACCATGGGTGAATGATACCAGCAATTATTATCCACCCCGTATACGCCACCGCTGCGTCTTCCCATGCATGAAGAAACAGCGCCGCGATGCCGATGCCCAGAAACATGAGAAACGCGACGTCGATTTTTCGGAGTCGCCAGAAGATCGATCCTATCAATGCCAGATACAGGAGGAATCCCGCCATTCCGAGTTCAGCCCCGATTTGGAGATACCAATTTTCGGGAATCAACGGACAATCGCACGCTCGGCCGGTCGTGACTTGTGTCTTCCCGGCGAAGACGCAGAGATCGGTATTTATTGCGGCCCATGAAGCGTCATCCCCTTCTGACAAGAAAACGCAGACATCATGTGTACGGTTTGCCGCAGGACCCGCCGAGCCAAGACCGAGACCCAGCGGATTATTTTTGATGACGTTGATCGCCTGCAGCGGCCGTTCAATATGTCCCGCGAGGGAAATACTGCGGACGAATACCGCCGGAGAGAGCCATGCCGCGATGATGACTCCGAAAATGAGCAGCCAAGCAGCACCGAATAACTTCGGCGTGAGCATCGTTCGCGCATACACGCGGTACAGCGCGACGCATCCGATCACTGCGGCGGCGATCCATGCCGAGCGTGAGAATGTGAGGATGATGCCAAGTCCGATCACTGCAGTGCACACCGCATATATTTCGAGCAACGCATTTTTCCTGCGCACGAGATGCACGACGCCGATGCTCCATGGAATCAACAACCAAATGCCCAGTTGATTCGGACCGCTCATCGTACTTTGGATTCTCCGGATGCCCGTTCCACTGATCTGCTGCACCGCGGCGAGAGGTCCGTCCGGCAGATAGAGCGAGTGCGCATCGGAGTAGCCGAGCGCGTAGAAGAACTGCTCTGGCAGGAAAAATGTGATGATGCCGTACAGCGCGACAATGCCCCCGACAATCAGGAGTGCGCTTTCTGCGCGCACCTTGAAATGATCCGACCACTCCACCCGCCTTAGAATCATGAACGCGATCAGCGGGATGAAGTCGTATTTGAATCCGAAGAGAAAATTTGTTTTTGGAAGAAACAGAGCGAGCGCGAGCAGTGCGAGAATTAAACAATCAATCAGATCGCAACGAATGATATTCGTAATTCGTAATTCGTAATTCGTAATTCGTCGGAGAATCTCCACAAACGCAATGAGGCAGATCAAAGCGAGCAATCCCTCTTTCCAGACTGCCAGCATCGGCATCGGCGCGTGGCCGGGCCCGAGCAGGAGCTTGGTCCCCGCCGTCACGAAGAGGGCGTGGAACGGGAGGAGGGAGATGAAGAAGAGCGTCAGAAATTCCCGAAAACGCCGCAGCATGGACGAATTGTAGCAAATTCCGCATTCAGTCGCTTTCCTGCAAGGACGGATGCAAACCATACACTTCTTTTCCGGGAGAACGCTTCTTCCCCCGCAGGAGGCCACGGCCATGGAGCACTTCCTTGTTAATATGTACGATTCCCTTTTTGGCCCAATTCATAAAATGTCCGGAGGTCGCATGTTGCAAATCCGTATGCATTTTGTACTCGTGCTTCGGATCGTCTCCGAAAAATTGGATGAATGCACTTTTGACCTTTGTAAATTGTCCCGCGTCGTCGCTCACATTCGGCGCGAATAATCCCGTACGCGTCAGGCACTCCTCCATAAATACTTTGCGATAGTGCCCTTGTGAGAAAAATGTTTGCCATGCCTTGTCATTGCGCATGCACATTTCCACAGCATCAAAATATTCTTTGACGGATTCAACCACTGTTTGCCCGCTGCGGCCTCCCGGAGAACAAATCGTGACATCGTTATAATGAAAGTGCGATTGGGCGGCTCCAATATCATTTGGGGCCGGACTCCCCAGAATCGTTTTCAACTCTATTCGTTTCCAATCCACCACTTCGCGCGGGACTGTCACCACGTCCGCAACGCGGGCTGCTTGCTCTACGGATCCCAGCAAAAACTTGCTCAACGCTTTCACGTCTTCAATGGGTCTTGAGGGCAAAACTTCAACAATCCGCAGGTCAGAACAGTAATTCATAAGGGACGACTGTACATCATAATCCAAGTCTCTGTCATTCGCTCAAAAAACTGCTAACATAGGCTCCGCATGGCCAAAAAACGCATACTTGTCACCGGCGGCGCCGGATTCATCGGGTCGAACTTCTGCAACACGCATTGTGAGGCTCACGACGTCGTAGCACTGGATAATCTCTTCCTCGGTGACCCGGAGCATTTGCTGCCGGCGGTAAAATTTGTGGAGGGCGACGCAGCCAACCCGAAGACTCTGGATGCGCTCGGAACGTTCGATACCATCGTGCACTTCGCGGGGACATCATCGGCACCGATGTTCACGGAAGACACCGTGAATGCCTACCGCAACAGCATCCTCTCCTACCTCGAAGTTTTGGAGTTCGCGAAGCGCAGCGGCACGAAGAAAGTCCTCTACGCATCGACATCGTCGCTCTACGGGAACACCCCTCCTCCCCTTGTGGAAGACCAGCAGCCTCTGCCCACCAACCACTACTCGGTGACGAAAATCGCGATGGAGAACATCAGCGTGTGTTTCCAGCGTATGAACCCGTCGGTCGACGTCGTCGGCTTTCGTTTCATGTCGATCTACGGCCCGCACGAGGAACACAAAGGCGTCTTCGCCAACCTCATCAGCCAATTCGTGTGGGGGATGAAGCGCGGCGAGCAGCCCGTCGTGTACGGCGACGGGACGCAAACGCGGGACTTCACGAATGTCCAGGACGTCGTGCAGGGCATCACGCGGGCCATGGAAACCACCCAGCCGCTGGGCAACCAGGTCTTCAACATCGGCACGGGCAAATCGACGACACTCCTGGAGATCATCACGGTCATCAATAAAATTCTCGGGACCACCATCACACCGAATCACATCGAGAACCCCGTGCGGGAAAATTACGTCCGGTCGCAGCTGGCAGACATCGGCAAAATCCGTTCGATGCTCGGGTATGAACCGTCGGTATCACTTGAACAAGGTATCAGCGATATCGTCGCGAAGCTGAAGGACCCGGCGGAGCGGTCGGCAAGGGATCGACGGGCGCAGGCGAATGCCATACCGGCGAAGTAGGGGTTGCAAACAAAACCTCTTTCAAGCATAAAGGACAGCTTGTCGTTTTCGAAAAGTGAAACTAGGATGGGCTACTTTACGCTTACTGATGCCCCCTTTGGAGACTTGCAAACTTCGGGTGATCTTTGATAACGCTGAGGTGCAAGACGCCGATTTGAAAGCGATATCTCATGGTATTCGCTGTATCGCGACATCCATGCTGAGAGCAAGTCCGATCTTTAACGAACTTGATGCTCTCATTCTGGATAACACGGGATGTATATTGGCTCTGCGAGGAAGTCATACGACCATCAGTTGCATGGATTCCTTTCTCCGACAAAAGACGGTGTGGGAAAATTGTCGGGACGAGCTCTTCGCACTCTTGACTACAATATCGCTCGACGTGAGAGTACTTTCCGAAATTACGAAAATGCAGATCCTTGCATACATGGAACCCCTACAATCTCTGTCTCCTGTCTCATCTCCTTCGGAACCGGCAGCCCCATGATTCTGAGACGCGGTGCGAGGCTGTATCGTCAAAAAACGGCTTGGGAAAAAGGAAATCTCCTGCAGACGCATAGGATACATTGCTTCCAAGAAGAGACGATCTACAATCGCGTTCCTCAGAATATTTTATGGCTCCTACAGAAATGCTCTACATCACCGATCCGCGGAACTTGCTCCATCAACATATGAATGGAGACGCCACGCTGAAGATGAAGGACTACGATGCATATGAGGTGGCTTTACGCGAATACCGCCTTCAGATGCTCGCATACCTCCAAGAAGCATTCGAGACGATACATTTCGATCAGGAACACTGTACGCGTTCCGGCTGCGGCGTCTTTATTCCCATTGCAGCAATGGAGAGTGATATCGGCGATCTCATACATTTCTTAATCACCAAAGACCGATTCAAGGGCGTCAGGGTCAAAGAGGTGGCCTGATCGTCACTGCATCTCCTCCGGCACCGGCAGCCCGAGTATTTTGAGGCACAACGGCGCGATATCTTTGAGTCCGACAAGATTCTTGAGGTCCGCTGAAGATGTGATGATTGATGAATGAACGAAAGTTTGTACCGGGTTGGTGGTGTGGCTGGGATTGATGTCGGTCGTTCCCGGGAAGTACATTTCTTCGGCATTGCCGTGATCGGAGGTGAGAATCCAATCGTAATCATGGTCCTGGAGAACAGGCAGGAGCCGGGTGAGATTGCGGTCAACGGCCTCACACGCTTTTATCGTGGGCTCCAGTTTTCCTCCGTGTCCCACGACGTCCGGGTTTGCAAAGTTCACGACGATGAATGTGTACTCTCCGCTCTTCACGCGCCGGATGAGCTCATCGGTAATTTTATCGGCGCTCATATCGGGGGCATCCGCCATGTTCGCGACATCCGGCGACTCGATGATGACGCGTTCTTCGCCGGGAAACGGCTCCTGTTTTTGGGCGTTGAAGAAGTAGGTGACGTGCTGGAATTTATCGGTCTCGGCCATGCGCAGCTGTTTCCATCCTTGGTCGGCTACGATTTCTCCCAGCGTCTTCGGAACCTGTGTCGCAGGAAACGCGATGGGAAGATGGTCGGAATACTGGCCCATGCACACGACGTCTTTGACGCGAACCGGCCGGGGAAACTCGGAAAAATCGGGGTCTTCCAGAGCGCGGGTGATCTGCACCATCCGGTCCGAACGGAAATTGATGCCGATGCAGACGTCGTCCGGCTGGATCGGTTGAAACGCCAACGTTTTGAGTGGATGGATATAGTAATCGGTTTTCTCTTTCTCGGGCGCTTTCAGATACCACGCTTTCGCCCCCGCGCAGAAATCGTCACACACGTCCCCCGCCCCCTGTGTGAGCAGATCGTAGGCGATCTTCGTGCGCTCCATGTAGCGACGATCGCGGTCATTGCCGTAATACCGGCCGACGAGTGACGCCAGGGTGCCCAACGCAGTGGAGGAAATTTCGGCCTTCAATAGATCGAAATCCACGCAGAAGTATTGCTCGGGCTTGTCACGACCGTCGCCGAAGAGATGCAGGAACACACGCTCGACCCCCTGCTTCCTTGCAAGCCGGAGCATGGCATGGAAATGATCGGCATGACTGTGACACCCTCCCGTGGAATAAAGACCGAACAGGTGCAACGGGACTTTCTTTTTCTTTGCACGCTCGCACGCACCGACGAGAACGGGATTTTTGTAGAATTCTCCGGATCGGATGGAACGGTTGATTTCTTCGAACGGCTGCCACACGACTCGTCCGGCGCCGATAGTCATGTGCCCGGGCTCACTCGCGCCCATCTGGCCTTCCGGTAATCCCACGGAATTTTCCGCCGCCACCATGATGGCGTTCGGACAGGATTTCTCGAGCGCTTGCACCGTCGGCATCTTTGCCAACGTGCGGGCGTTTCCGGGTCCCGGAGGCGCCACCCCGAATCCGTCGATGATAATCAGGCAAAGCTTGCGCACGGGCGAATCCTAGCATTCAGGCTTGTTTTACGCTATAATAAGAGAAACACACATGCACCTCGACTTCGCATTCGTTTCGCATTTCCGGGCCTTGCACACGATGACGTGGGCGGTGCTCCTGAGCCTCCTCATCGTCGCTTTCGCCGCGACGCTCGGCCGCGCGACCGTCAACTTGCGCGGCGCGCTCGCCGCCGAAGACGGCAGCCTCGCCGTGATGCTGCTTCTGCCCGATGAAGGCATCAGCGACGTCACACTCGTGAAGGCGGGAGTCGATACGCAAGAATTTTTGGTGGAGACGAAAGACGGCCCGAAGCTGATCCGGCTCAAGAAAGGAGAAAAAGAATGGTTTGTGCAGGAAAAAATCACGCTTCGAGAGTAATTTCCCTCCCTCATGTTGCATACTCCTAAACTCGCAGGTGATTTGTATACCGCACTCAGTACTGCGAGGATGGACGCGAAACAAGCATTAGGCGTCAAAAGGCTCTCGGGGTATCTTCTGCAGCGGTACAGAAGCATTTCAACAAAAATTAACTCTGCCGCGACGAAGAAATTGAAAGAGGTGGAACATGCCGAAAAAGAGGTTTTGAAAGATCCGTACGAAAGCGAAACCTTTATGTATAACAAAAAAATCGGAACTCGTACCGAGCGAACGAAATTGGATGTAAAAATCGATTCGCGAACATCACTGGAAATTCTCGACGATATTCAGGAATTTCGAGACTATGTGGCCGAAACCCTGATCAGTAAAAATTAAACTGACCGCAGGACAAGCCACGGAAACACGACCACCGCCCTCCACATTCTCCTCCAGCGCGAAGGCTCTTGAACGAATCGCCACAGCCATTCAAAGCCGATCGTCCGAATGAAGACCGGTGCACGCTTTTTCACTCCCGCAACAAAGTCGAACGTCCCGCCGACGCCCATCGCGACGCGAACGGAGGACATCTTGGGGAGATGTTCCGCAATCCAGAGATCCTGGGCCGGCGCGCCGAAAGCAACGAGGAGTAAATGTGGCTGAGCGGCATTGATGCCGTTGATGATTTGCTGAGAATATTCGGGTTTGGGATTCCCGCTGAACGTCCCGACGATCTTCAGGCGTGGATTTCGCGACTGGAGGACTGACGCAGCTTTTTCCGCAACTCCTTCGCCTGCTCCAAGCAGAAAGACCGGATGCCGCTCATCCAAGGTCTGACACAGCGCCTGCACCGTATCGACGCCCGTCACGCGCTCGGGAAGACGCTGACCTTTCCATCGCGCGGCGAAGAGAAGCCCTTGGCTATCGGGGAGATTCAGCGCGCTTTTTTGGAGAACTTCTTTGAACCGCGGATTTTTCGTCGACTCCACGAGCATTTCGTTATTCGGCGTCATGATATGTTTGGATTCGCTGCCATCGAGATACCCGCGAATCTGCTCCAATGCCTGCTGCATCGTCACTGCATCAATATCAACGCCGAGAAGGTGGACGCGCGAGGCCATGGACAGCAGAATATCACTGATGAAGAAGATCTTCCCTCTTCTGGCTATAGCGATTCTCGTGAGCGCATGCGTTCCCCTGCCCCAAACTCAGACCCCAAAAGGAGGTTCTTCGGCATCTTCGGTTTCCTTGGCATCGTCTGTCTCTTCCATTACGCCGATTGAGCTTCCTGTCGAAATCGAGGAAATCTCCTCCTCATCTGCTGCGTCGGGAACGGGAGCGCTGGCGACACGTCTTACCGATGACGGTTTTTTGCTGATCGGGGATGCTCCTGACCATGTGCTGACGGTCTTCACCAACTACGGATGCGATTACTGCCGGGAATTCAGCCGTGAGATGCTCCCACGCGTACTGGAAGAATTCGTCGTGCCGGGAAAGTTGAGCGTGCAAATCGCCATCGTGCCACTGAAGAAATACCCGAACTCGGCGCTGGAAGCCTCGGCGCTGCTCTGCGCCGCCGCGGAAGGGAAAGGACTGTTGATGCACGAAGAATTGACGGAGACGGCGGTACGCGACCGCAAGAGTCTTACGGCAATCGCAAAGAAGCTGGCTCTGCCCGCGCAGACATTCGCAAAATGTCTCGACTCCAAGGAAACGAAGGCGTCGCTTGCGGGACAGCAGGCACTCATTACAGAGCAGGGCGTCACGCTCATTCCGCAATTCCTTTTAGGAACCGAAAAGAAGACTGGACTTCCGTCCTATGCGGATCTGCGCGGATGGATCAGGGAGCAACTCGCGGAGTGATCTTCACTTTTTTTATGCGGCTCGTCTGACCGGACAGGAGTTCCACGTGATCTTTGGGTACGGAAAAATGCTCGGCAAGGAATCGCAAAAGTTCCGCATTGGCTTTGCCCTCATCGGCAGGCGCAGCAAGATCGATTTTGATGCTCCCATCGCTCATTGTTTCCTTGATGACAGTGCGTTTGGCGTGGGGGCGGACGCGAACTGTGATGATTTTACAGTCGTTCATAATCATGATAATTGCTTCCTCCGCCACTCCTCAATCTTCTTGTGATGCCCGCTTAACAGGACATCCGGAACCTTCATCCCCCGGAATTCCTCCGGTCGTGTGTAATGCGGATATTCCTTTTTCCGATTCAGTGATTTGGAGAAGCTTTCTTCATGCGCGGACTCCTCTTTCCCAAGCACGCCGGGAATATGACGGGCAACGGCATCAATGAGAACCATGGCCGGGAGTTCCCCGCCCGTGAGCACGTAATCGCCAATCGAGATCTCTTCATCAATCCACCCGTCGATCACGCGCTGGTCGACTCCCTCATAGTGTCCGCAGAGAAGCAGAAGATTTTTTTTCTTCGCGAGCTCTTCGACTTTCTCCTGTGTCAGCTTCTCCCCTCGCGGGGTGAAGTAGATCCGGTGCACTTTTTTCTTTTTGCAGATCGCTTCGATGGCATCAACGACGACGTCCGGCCGCATGACCATGCCTGCGCCGCCACCGTACGGCGAATCATCTATCTGCTTGTACTTCCCCAAACCGAACTTCCGCAGATCATGAAGTTCGACCGTCAGCTTCTTCTCCGCCTGAGCACGCGCGAGAATGCTCTCGGTCAGAGGACCTGTGAACATGGCCGGAAAGAGGGTGAGGACGTCGATTTGCATGGAAGCATTCTACAGTTTTAGAAGTGATTATTGGAGATTCTTGACCCTATTTGTAGGGAGACTACGATTGGCCTCCCTATGAGTCTCAATGTCGTCACTGGCAAAGAATTCCCCGCTCTCTTAGAGCCGTCCATTAATCTGACGCTGACGGAAAACGAGCTTTCAAAACTCCTTGGGAAAAATGTGCTTTCCGCTGAGGGGGACGTGCGGACAGATGTCAGCAACCAAGGAGTATTGTTACGCGTCATACAAGAGAATCGCGCGGGGGAAAGGAATTACATTCACGTACCTATCTCAGAACAATCCGGTGAATTCAGAGTTCCGAGACCGACTGGATCTGATTACGGATTCATCCTTTCTGCAAAAAATCCCCAGACTCTCTCAGTACAAACGTCGAAAAAAGAATCGATCCTCGGCGCAACGGTGCAATCGGAAGGTTTACCTGCATTGAGATTCGAAAGAGCTCCATGGAAACAACTCGCGCCCAAGAATGCGGGAGACAGGAACTTGATGATGAGACAGGCTCCTAAACCCATCAAATCCGATGCTTTAAATTTTGGACTTTTCGTCGTGGTCTTTGAAGGCGAAGGTACGCCTGATGGGACTCTTGCAGATTTACGACGATTTCATGCGGAGCTCTCCGCGGCCGGAGACTTCCCACATACCATGGGCATGGAACATTTTGCCGCAGCAATTCCGGAGAATCTGACAAATGTACGCGCGACAAAACCAATTGCAGTGTTCCATATCAAATACACGTAACTTCTAGAGACATTCAAATGAGTTCCCTCATAAACTCCCCCACATCAACTTTCCCCACCTCTTCGACGAGCGCCGTCTTCTTGTCTTTCCGCGGAGCCAAGCGATCGTAGAAGCTCGGAACGTCTTCGCGCTGGAAGAGAATGCCCGTTGCAATTCTCTTTGAGGTATCCAAAGCAAGCGCTCGGGCTTTTGATGGTTCACAGTGTGCATCATGACCTTCGGCATTGGCGTCGTAGCAACGGTCGAGGAGATATTGGTGCGTCGCGAAGTGGTTGTAGGTGGGACACGCCTGGAGAACATCGACGAAGGCGAAGCCGTGCTTCTGATGTTGGATGGCGGTTTTGAAGATCTGGGTGAGTTGTGGGATGTTGCCGCTGAATCCACGCGCGACGAAGGTCGGCTCCAGCGCGAAGACCAGATCCATCGAGTTCAGCGTGTGCTCGGGGATGCCGTTCGGCGAAGAGTTCATCGGCTGGTCCTGCCATGTGAGGGAACTCGCCTGCCCGAGCGTGAGGCCGTAGTTGGCGTTGTTGTGCAGGATGAACGTGATCGGATAGTTACTGCGGATACCGTGGACGAAGTGCCCGATCCCTTCACTGAAGCTGGCTCCGTCGCCGCCGAACGCGATGACGGGCAGTTTGTGATTCGCGAGCTTCGCGGCGGAGGCAAACGGGATCACGCGACCATGGAGACCGTGGAAACGGTAACCGGCGAGTTTATCAGAGCCGTTTCCGTGACAGCCGACGTCGAAGCATAGGCAGACCTGATGCGGCGCGAGACCCAGTTCCACCAGTGCACGCTTCATTGCGGTCCAGATACCGTAGTCGCCGCAGCCGTCGCACCAGGTGCACTGCGTGGCGCAGGAGTAGTCGTTCATGGATGGGCCGTTGGATTCAAGTTTGATGGACATAATCGGGAACCAATGAACCAGTTAACTAGTTAACTTGATAATTGGTGATGCGGGAAAGAAGTTCATCGTAAAAGAAAGGCCTTCCGTCATATTTCAAAATCTTCTCTTTGATATCGATGCCGGATGCCATCTTGATGACCATGCCGAGCTGCCCGTGATGATTGCATTCGACGAGGATCGTCTTCTTCGCTTTCTGCATTAATTTCTCCAGCTTCTCCGTCTTCATCGGCCAGAGATACGTGTAATGAAGATATCCAATGTTTTTTTGATCTTTGATCGCATCGAGAATCACTCCTTTATTACTCCCCCATCCGACGATCAATGTTTCTGGATTCTGAGAGCCGATGAGTTCGGGTTCGGGGAGCATTTTCTTCAACGCCTCCATCTTCTTCATTCTCTTTTCCATCTGTGCCTTCGCGTTCGCTGCCGTTTCATTCACGTTGCCCGCAGAATCATGCTCATCGCCCTGCGCACAGTACGTCGCCGCTTCTGTACCAGGAAGCCACCGCGCCGAGATGCCGTCTTTCGCGGCGGGATCGTACCGGTCCGTGCTCTTGAGCTTCTTCAACTGCTTGGCATCGGTGACCAGATTGCCGCGGCGGATCGTGGCTTTAGATTGATCGTACGGCGGCTGCGTAAAGAGCGCCTCGGCCGTGTGCTTATCGGTCATCACGATCACGGGTGTCTGGAATTCTTCGGCGAGGTTGAATGCTTCGGGCATCAAATCGAAACAATCCTGCGCGTCGCTGACGGAAAGGACACACCGCGCGAACTCGCCGTGCGCGGAACCGATCGCGAGGAGCAGATCTCCCTGCGCGGTCCAGGTGGGAAGTCCCGTCGCGGGGCCCGGCCGCTGTGCGAGGACGAAGACTGACGGATTTTCGATGATGCCGTCGAGCGAGAGCGTCTCGGTCATCAAGTCGAATCCCCCGCCCGAGGTGCCGGTGGCTGCGCGCGTCCCCATGTACATCGCCCCGCTCATCATCTGCGCCGCGGTGATCTCGTCTTCGGCTTGTTTCACCACCATGCCCGTCTTGTTCTGCGTCTCGGCGATGAAGGTGAGCAGCGGCGACGCGGGCGTCATCGGATATCCGGCATAGAAGCGACATCCGCCGTGAATCAACCCGAGCCCCATCGCGACGCTGCCCGTCAGGAGCATATGATTTTCCCATTGAGGATCAGGATCGGACAGACGCACGTCAGCGGAGACGCCGTCGTCTCCGCTGACAACGGATTTCGTGAACGCGAAGCCCGCATCGATCGCGCCGAAGTTCATCTGCACGAGTTCTTCGCCCTTGTGTCCGAACTGCTCGCGGACGAGTTCTTTGAGACCGTCGGCACTGCGACCGAGCAAGCTCCAGACGACGGAGGTGATGAGAACGTTGCCCAAAATCGGCTTCGCCTTGAGCTTTTTGAGGATATCCTCGGTCGGGAGATACAGCACCGTGATCTTCCGCTTGTTAAGCGCGACATCGTCCTTCGCCGCAAACTTCCACTGCGGAGTCTGGTGGATAATAATGCCGCCGTCCTTCACATCATCTGCATTCGTCTCAAGCCCGTGATGGTTGAACGTCACGAGCACGTTCACTTTCGTCTCGCTGCTCTCGATTTTTTCGTGGCTGACGTCGAGCTGGTAACTCGAATGTCCTCCTTTAATGAGCGACATGTACTCGCGGTACCCGAACACACAGTACCCCGCGCGCTTGAGGCCCTTTGCACAGATTTCTCCCACGGAATTGACTCCTTGTCCTTGGGCGCCGGTGATTTTTATCGAAATGCGGGACATGTTATTTGATGAGGGAAATCAACTTCTCTCCCCACCGGTGAATTCTGTCTTCCTGACCGTACGGTTCGTTGACGACGAGCAGCGCATCACCCAAAACTTTGCCGCCGTGATTCTGAATGAAATTCCGCAAGTGTTCGCCGGCACGGCCAGTATAGAAA
>JABFSS010000030.1 GCA_013140485.1 Candidatus Peribacteraceae bacterium
AAGAATCAACAGACCGCGAGAAAAAATCTACTAATTGGTCAGTATTGATCGGTCCCGCAAACCCGTCCAAAGATTTTTCAAAAAAACTGAGAGTATCCGTATCCTTCAACCATTGCCTCATTTCTTCCAAAGAAATTTCTTCTGAATTGACTTCAAAGGCAGCGGATTTAATGCTGCCAGGCAAAGGAGTGTGATTGTCATTGAGAGAGGAAGCAGATTCAAAACCTTGCGTTACATCCGAGTTTCCGAGCACTCTTCCAGCCGGCGATTCTCGTACCTCTGTAGCCATAGATTAAAGATATAGATACTCCTAATATATTTATAAGTCAAGTTTGCTTGACAACATGGTCAATTCTTCGAATAAAGCCTAAATTCGAATTATAAAAAACAACTGATCCAGGATATATCTGGATCAGCTGTTTTCTCTAGTTTGACTACTATTTTCCTCTAATTCGCATATGTCGGTGAAGAATAATTCATAGACGTCGGTGAACTATAACTCGAAGCGGAATATCCGTTCCACGGAATAATGCCCGGAGAACTGATCGACACCGTCGGACTGGAGTATGATGAATTAAAACCATTCCAAGGGATGATTGTGGTGGAACTCACTGAGCTTGCGGCGGAATGTACATTCCAGGGGGCAATGACAGGAGGGCTGCTGGCGTACGAAGAATTAAAACCATTCCAGGGGATGATTGTGGTGGAACTCACTGAGCTTGCGGCGGAATGTACATTCCACGGAATAATGCTCGGAGAACTGATCGATACCGTCGGACTGGAGTACGACGAATTAAAACCATTCCAAGGGATGATATTTGTGGGAGCAACTGGAGCGGCGGCATTCACTGAACTCGCAGCCGTTCCCCACGAATTGTCATCGGTCCACCAGTTGTAATCGGGATTGTTGATTTGCACGCCCGGCGCTCCCGGCTTTGGAGCCGTGGTATTGATAAACTGCACCTGGGGCAAGCTGGAACTGCCTCCCTGTATTGCAGGCGTCGGCAGGTTATTGCGAATCTCGAGTCCTTCGGGAGGAGTCGCACCCCGTCCATAGAACATCATATCCACAGGTTTATTACTTGGGCACCTTTGGACAAGCCACGGGAGCCCCGCGTTGCAACCCGCTTCCAAACTGTTCGGATCAAGCTTTGGACTCGACGTGATTGTGTTTTGTGGAACAGCCATGACATCGGTTGTGGGCAACACGTTTTCCTGCGCAGTCGGCATCGCCACCTGTCCTTTGTCGACGGTCACGTCCGCAGGCGGCTCGACGGTGACCGCTTGAACGGGCTGGAAGACTTCGGGAACGGGCATTTCCACGGGCGTCCGGAGAGCCACGTCATCACCCCTTTCGAGCAAGAGTGTGGTGCCACCGATCGTCATACTGACGAATTCGTCGCTGATGACGCCTGCCTTGTCCGTCGTAATCAGAATGACGCGATTCTGTTCTCCGTTAATTTCTTCTATTGCTTGACGTATTTCATAGCCATTCATCCGAACCTGGCCTTCGCCTTCAATGCTCACCTCATCGCCGTCGAAACCGACGATCACCTCATTGGCGCATCCACCGATCTGAGCAATCCTGTTAGGCACACTAACGCCGTTCTCATCGACATGGTTATGAACAGTGAAGATGTCGTTGTTTTTCTGTAGTCCAAAACCATAGGAAGTTTTGTACAAATTGCACGGTTTTTCTGCCTCCGTGTTCACAACGGGGCCTTCCGCAGCAAAATGACTCTGGTCGGATTCGACCGGAACGGGAGAAACATTCTGCTCCCACGGCCACACGAGATCTTGATTCTCTTTATCGCAGGTGAGCTGCACCCAGGCGTTGCAGAATATAGACGCCGAATACTGCGCACCGTTCACGCTGACGATGGCGGCGATGAGCGCGAGAGCGATGGCCGTGCCCTTCGCGTCGAACAGAGGATGTGAATGTGTCTTTTTTCCCATAAATGTTTGTGAGGAATGTTATGCATATTATAGAACTTTTTAGTGATTTTAGCAAATCCACTCCTGCTACCCTATACGGGTGATAGATATCTTTTTGCCGATTCTGGCTATTGTTGGGGCTCTATCGCCCCTCCTGACGCTTGCCTGGCTCTGGCAGGTCAAAGAGTGGCGGTGGGACCGGATGCTGGAACATTTAAGGAGGGAGGGGTGGATGCGGCAACTTTGGGGAAATTTCCGGCCGCTGATCGTCGCGCTCTACGCCGGAATGGTTCTCTTTTTATGGAATGACAAATTCCTGCCCGTGATCGTCCTGATCACGTTTCTCATGCTGCTTGCCACGCTGACCGCAACCCAAATTGTCTTCAAGCGCCAACGCTATCCCGTTCCCACGAAGAAAGCGCTGACAGTCACGGCAACGGCATTGCTGCTGACTATTCTTCTCGCGATCTTTTTGTGGGCACACCATCCCGGCTGGCTTCCGGTCATCGTTCTCGTGCAACCCCTCACGCTCGCACTCGCGTGGCTGCTCTGGTATCCGATCGATACGTTCCTGAAGAAGAAAATTCTTGCACAAGCACGGACACTGCGAGACAAACATACAGATCTGACTGTCATCGGCGTCACAGGGAGCGTAGGCAAGACGACGACCAAGGAACTGCTGGCGTGTGTCTTGAAAGATCTGGCGCCTGCGGTGACTCCTGCGTATCTGAATGCCGAAATCGGAGTCGCAAGATGGATAATCGGACGGTTACGGATTACGGATTACGGATTACAAAAAGATTCGATTCCGCAATCCGAAATTCGAAATTCGCAATTGCTGATTGTCGAGATGGGCGCATATAGAAAAGGAGAGATCGAAACACTGTGCTCCTTCACTAAACCAACCATCGGCGTTGTTACCCATATTGGAACCCAGCACATCGCGCTGTTCGGCTCGCAGGAAAAGCTCTTCGACGCGAAGAGCGAACTCGTGCGGTCACTCCCGTCCGACGGCCGGGCATTCGTGAACGGCGATAATGAACAGAGCCGGAAGATGGCGGCGATCAGTCCGTGCCCGGCGGTGATCGTGGGGACCGGCGGACAATGTGATCTGGAGGCGTTCGATATTGAAGAGACCACGCGGGGAATTCACTTCAAAGCCAGAGATGTGATCTTCGACGTGCCGCTCCACGGCACGCACAACATCACCAACGTTCTCCTCGCGATTGCCGTCGGCGAACATCTCGGCCTTCGCGTAGAACGGATGCGCGATCACTTGAAGACCTTCGCTCCCCTATCGCAGACCTTCTCCGTGCGGACCGAAGCGGGAGTTCGCATCCTCGACGATACGCACAACAGCAGCGTCGCCAGCGTGAAGGCGGCGATTGCGTGGGCGCGCAACCAGCCCGAACAGCACAAGATTCTGCTCACGGCGGGTCTGATCGAAATGGGCGAGATGCAATCGCCGGCGGAGCAGGAACTCGGCGCACTCGCGGGCAACGTCTTCGAACGGACGATCGTCACCGATCCTCAGAGCGCACGGAACTTTGCTGCGGGTGGGGCGAGGAACCTTGAGGCCTTCTCCACCAAGTCTATGCCAGTGCTGCAAGGCTCTCTGATCGTCTGCACAGGAAGAATGAGCGCATCAACAATCAAACATTTCCTCCCGCCCATTCATAATTCTTAATTCATGATTCTCCGTCCGATTCATCATACGTTCGCCCCCCTCGCCGATGGCCGCTTCTGCGCCCGGGCGCTGATGCTGCTGCTACAGCCGTGGACGTGGAGACGAGGACCGGCGGTGCAGGAATTCAGGAATGCGCTGCGGGAAAATTTTGCGCATCTCAGCGGAGACAGCGGTGTCTCCGCTGACGTTTTCTTGTTTTCCTCAGGACGGGAAGGGCTGATGGCGCTGCTGCAATCCATGAACATCGGTCACGGCGACGAAATCATCGTGCAGGCCTACACCTGCGTTGTCGTTCCGAATGCGATCATCGCCGCGGGAGCGACGCCGATTTTCGTGGATATCGTGAAGGAGACGCTGAGTCTGGATCCGCAGGAAGTTCGAAAAGCGATCACGCCGAAGACCAAAGCAATCATTTGCCAGCACACATTTGGCATCCCCGCGCCGCTGGAGGAGCTGCGCGCAATCTGCGATGAGCACCGGATTCCCCTGATCGAAGACTGCGCGCATGTCATCCCGGACGATGAGGGTCCGTCAGAGATCGGAAAGACTGGGGAGTTCGTGCTGCTGAGTTTTGGACGGGACAAAGCGATCTCGGGCGTGACGGGCGGAGCGATCCTTTCCCGCAGAACGGATGTGAGTAATCGGTTGAAGAGACTGGAAGACGGTGCTCGCGATCTTTCGCTGTTGTCGATCAAGCGCTTCCTCCTCTATCCGTTGATTTACGCGCTGGCCCGACCGTTCTATGGCCTCTGGATAGGCAAAGCGTTCCTGAAACTCTGCAGCCTTTTGAGAATTCTTCCGTCGATCGTGACCTCGGAAGAGAAATCCGGTCACCAGTCCCCCGCTCTCAACCGTCTCCCGAATGCCTGCGCCGCACTGGCGCTCGATCAATTGAAGAGACTGCGCCAGATCAACGATCATCGGCGAATGCTCACACGATTTTATCTGGAACAGTGCGCCGAGCACGGCTGGCCGGTACTCCACGGCATCCGCAGTGATCTTCCTCTACAGAAGTTCCCGATGTTCCTGGAAGGCGCGGAGAAGATCCGGCAGTCTCTCAAGAAGAAGAATATTCATCTGCACGACGGCTGGACCGGCTGTGTGATCTGTCCGGAATCTGTCGATCCCGCATCCCTCGGATACCGGGATGGAGATGATCCGCGGGCGGAGGAAGTGTGTGAGCAGATTCTGTGTTTGCCGACGCATCCGAATATGCGTTTCAGCGATGGTTCAACATTGATCCGAATTTTCACACAGCAAAATTGACTGAAATGAATAAGCCAATATCATGACATATATGGATTTTAATGCGGATATTTTGTACGAATCAATACGCAATGCGAATTTTGATGAAACAGATTGGCCGAAAATCTGCATGGACTGCAGGGAAGAGCATCTCATCTTTAAAGAAAGAAAAAGAGAGATGGACATCGAGAACAATGTGCCGAACAGAATGGCCATCGACTTGATCCAGAGAGCGGAACGAGCATTTCTGATCGCATTGGAGCAGTTGCCGCCGGCGAGGAGCATGGAAGAAACAATGAAGAAACATGCTTCCCTCGATGCTCCGGCGTGGGCTCTTGATAGTTTAACCCACCAAGCCATAGAACACAGTCGAGACCTTACGCGTCATCGGATTATCGATAATATCGTCTGTCTACGACAGGTGCACATCGGTATGGATAGACCGAACTTCAAAAGATCAAACTCTTTTCTCGAATTGATTGAGTTGATCAATCGCCTCCTGAAAGAAAATGGCACTGACCCTGAGCATATGAGGCAAACCGGAAGACGTCTGAGAACATCCGATCTGGGAGAGTGGGTGAAGAGTTATACCTTCGAAGAAGCGCCTCATGATTTATGAACCATGATGCCTGGAGAAAGGTCGGGCTCTCACGATGCACCGAGATGCAGTACTATGGAGCAAATCTATGCGCATAGTTTCCGAAGCAAAAGAAAAGGCTGTATGGGATCAATTCCTCCTCTCCCAAACCTCACGCCCCTTCCTCCAATCCTGGACGATGGGTGAGGTCTACAAGAGGATAGGTCAGGAGCCGGTCAGACTGATCATCAAAGAGGGTGAGACTGTCCGCGGCGTTTGCTTTGCGCACATCGTCCCCGCCCGGCGCGGCAAACACCTCAGCATTCCCTACGGCCCGGTGCTTGAAAACTGTGCAACGTGGAAGAATATGGAAGAAGGTCTTCGAGAACTCTTGAAAGAGCTGAAACGGATCGCAAAAGAGAGCGGCTGTTCATTTATTCGCATGAGCCCATTCTGGACAAAGTCCGATGCACTGGATGCGAATTTCAAAGCAATGGGAATACAGGACTCCCCACTGCATCTCCTCGCCGAACATCTCTGGTACTTGCCACTCGTTGAACCCGATCCATGGTCCGTTTTCGCAATCCGCAATCCGCAATCCGCAATCAGCTCTGAGGATGCTCTCTTTAAGGAAATGCGCTCCACGACTCGAAACTTAATTCGCAGAGCGGAAAAGGAAGGAGTGACCGTCACCGCCTCTGTCGATCCCGTCGCTGATCTCCCTCACTTCTTGAAGCTCCACGACGAGACTCGTAAACGCCATGGCTTCACTCCCTACACCGACTCGTTCTTCCGCGCACAAGTGGAAGAATTCGCGAAGACCAAGAATGTAATTCTCTATCTCGCGCGACATCAGGGTGAAGTAATCGCGTCATCGATCCACATGACCTTCGGCGGCGAAACCAGCTACCACCACGGCGCGAGCGTCATCAGCAAAATCCCGGCAAGCTATCTTCTTCAATGGACGGCTATCCGTGATGCTCTGCGACGCGGTGATCACCTCTATAACTTCTGGGGGATCGCACCTGAGGGCAATCCGAAGCATCCTTTCGCAGGCGTCACGCTGTTCAAAACCGGATTCGGAGGAAAACTCCTGGAACTGACGCATTGCCGCGATATTCCGCTCTCGTCGAAGTACTACCTGACGCGGGGGTTTGAGGCGGTGAGGAAGTGGAGGCGGGGGTTTTAGTCCCTCGTACGCTCGCGTTGCGACGCGAGCTACTCGGGATGACATGTGCGTTGTATCTGTATCGCCTCGGTACGCTCCGCTGCGGCGGAGCTACTCGGCGGCACTTTTATGCGGGGCTCCGAGTAGAAAACCGCCGCCTGCCCACCGTAGCTTTAGCGAAGGCGGGAGCGGTTTTCGTACCGAGGAGTTTTTGATAAATCTTCCATTGTCATCCCGAGTAGAAATTGCCGCAGCAATTTCGTACGAGGGATGTACAAGGAATGCTATGCTTTCCCCATGCCCACCGAACCGCCAACAGACCCTCTCCTCCAACGTCTCGACCAAATTGAGCTTCACTTGCGCCATCTCGACCACCGCGACCGCTCGCGAATGATCTGGAGCACGGTGAAGAGTTCCATCGGGCTGGTGATGTTCCTGACGGCGCTCTTCGGCTCGTGGTATTTGATCAACAACTTGGGAGAGATCATGAAATTGATGGTGCAGGAGAGCGCGAAGCAATCGCAGCAGATGATGAAGAGCGGATCGGAGGATTTCCTCAAACAAGTGCAGGGCTTGTTCGGCGGCAAGAGTTCTTCGTCGTCTTCCCGTTCACGCGCCCGTACTCTTTGATCACATAAAAATGAGCCATGAAGCATTCAGTTCACGGCTCATTCCGGAGTGCGATTATTTGGTCAAATTCAGCACGTCCTCGGGCGTCATGCCGGACGTGACGGCGTAGCTCGGGAGGCGCAGGAACTGCTCGCGACTGAAGATCTTCTCGGGAGCGCTGCCCATGCCAAAGAGGTAGCCCGCGTCGGCGGCCTGGTTCAGAACGCGGTCATTGGCGCCGCCTTGGGGGTACGCGATGGCGAAGACCGTCTTGTGCGTGATGTCCTCGAGAATGAGACGGCTCTGCTCGAGTTCGAGCCGCGTCTGCGCGTTGGTCAGCGTTTGCAGATTGTCTCCGGTGTGGCCGGCCGACTGAATATCAAATCCGTTCGCCTGAAGCGTCAGAACCTGCTTCTCGCTGATGCCCGAAATGCCGACCTGCGCGGTCTCCAGGAAGAGAGTCGCAGGCGTCGTGCCGAGTGCGTCGGAAACGGCCTTCACGTTCTGCGCGGTGATGCCGGTGACGGTGATGATCACGCTCTTTGGAGCAATGCGCGCGTCGCGCGTCTCCTGTGTCTGCACGGTGTCGAACAGATCGCGCAGCGTCAGGAACCGCACGCCGTCCTGCTTAAGACGCGCGAGATGTTGCGAGAGACCGGCAATGGCGCCCTCCTGATCGGCTGCGTAGTGCAGAATCGGAAGCGTGTACGTATCCTGGCGCACGAGGAAATTCGGACGGAACGCGCTGAGGAATTCCATCGAGACGTAGCCCTCTTTGCCTTCGAACGGCACCTTTGCCCAGCCTTTTTCGATGAGGATCGGCTTCACGATGGCCTGCCCGGGAATCTCGCCGATCTTATCGCCGCCCGTGGCGGGAGAGGAACGGACATTGAGGAACGCGAAGTTCACGAAGTACTGCCCCTCGAACGCTTTCTGTTCGTCCTTCAATTTTTCCTCCGTCGTCACTTTCGCGATGTACCGGACGGCCACATATCCCTGTGCGCCTCCCGGAATGGCGATCTTCGCCCAGCTGCCGTTCGTGAATTCGACGACCGTAACGATGTCACCTTGATCCAAACGCGCGACGAACGGCGCGTTGACCGCGGGCTCGCCGCGGACGTTCAAGAAGGCGTTTGTAACGCGGTAGACGTTTCCCCCTTTGCCCGACGACGCCAGTCGCATGGCGTCGTACGCTTTGCGCAACGCGGGATCGACGCTGACGAGTGTCGTTGCGCTACCCGTGAGCGCCACGGGGAGAGGCTCCTGTTCCTCCTGCAAGACCGATGCCGACATTCCGGCGGACGAATCCGCGGACGTCGCCGATCCGTAGTTGCCGTCATCCCGCGCGAGCTCCTGGAATCGTGCGATATCTTCGGCGGTGAAGGTATCGTCCTCGGTCACGTCTTCGGTGCCGGTTGTACTGGAGCACCCGGTGACGAAGAGCAGCCCGAAGCTGGCAATGAGGAGAAAAGCGACGATCGGTGCGGCTGCAGTCGCGGAGCCGGCCCTGCGGGCGGAGCGGTAGCGGTTCATGAGATAGGAAGGGAGTGGGGAGATGGGGAAATGATGTAGGGGCGATTCGTGAATCACCCTGGTTACATGCGTTCGGGAACCCGAAGGGTGAGGATTTCGGCGCCGGTCTTGAGCACCCGGGCGGTCATGGACGTGAGTGCGAGGCGCAGAGCGCGCTGCGGTTCGGCGGCGCTCACGATGGGATCGACGTTGTAGAAGGCATTGAAGTCCTGGCACAACCCGAACAGATAATTGGCCAGCGTGTGCGGCATATGGCTGCTGCGCGCGTCTTCGAGGACCGCAGCAAACTGGAGAAGCGTCCGGATGAGGATCCGTTCGCGCTCGGTCAGGGCGGCGATGACCTGCGGCATTTCCGATTCTCCCTCCGCACCCGCTTTGCGCAGGACCGACTTCGCCCGCGCGTAGGTGTACTGCAAATACGGCGCGCTGTTGCCTTCGAAACTGAGCATCTTGTCCCAGTCAAAAATAAGATCCATCTTCCGGTTCTGACTGACGATGCCGTACACGACCGCGCCCGTGCCCATCATTTCCGCAAGCGCTCGGGGATCGTCTGTTTGAATCGAATCGCCGCGCTCATCGATGATTTTCTGTGCGCGCGTGACTGCTTCGTCCAATACTTCCTGCAAGCGAAGAATGTTTCCCTTGCGCGTGCTCATGGACCGGTCAGCGAAACGCATGCGGCCGAGAACGACGTGCTCGAGGAGCGGAAGCTCCCACCCCAACTGCCGGACCATGTCGAACAGCTGCTGGAAGTAGAGCTGCTGCGCGACGTCGACCACATAGAGGAGTGACTGCGGATGCCACGTATCGATGCGATACCGGATCGTGGCGAGATCACGCGTGTGATAAATCGTCGAGCCGTCACCTTTGAGGACAATGGCCGGCGGCATGCCGGTCTTCTCGGGAAACATTGCGATCAGCGCACCTTTCTCCCCTTCGATAAAGACTCCTTTTTTCTTCCCTTCGTCGAGGATCGTCTGCATTTTTTCCTGGTAGAAACTCTCTCCGTGCACGTGATCGAAATGGATGCCCAGCCGCTCATAGACGGCTTCCACTTCACGCATCGTCGTTTTGACGACGATCTGCCAGAACTGTGTCAGAGCGGGATCTTTCTCCTCCAATTTGCGGAATGCGGCGCGTGCAGCGTCTTCCAACGTCTCATCCTTTTCCACCTCATCATGGAAACGAACGTAGAGTTCCAGAAAATCCCCCAGCGTCATTTTTTCGACCGGCTTTTTGCCCCACTTTTCCACCGCGACCGCGAGTTTCCCAAACTGCGTTCCCCAGTCGCCGAGGTGGTTGATCGCGACCGTGGAATACCCCAAATGACGGTAGAGGTTGCTAATCGTCTGTCCGACGACCGTACTCAGGATGTGATGGATGCCAAGCGGCTTGGCGATATTCGGCTGCGAGTACTCGACGATCACCGGCCTCTCTTTTTCTCGTTTCACCGCCGGAACGCACGCCTCGCGCGTCTGCGAAAGTTCGCGCAGGAGTCCGGCGGGAGTGAGCCAGACGTTCACGTATCCCGCGCCGGCGATCTCCACTTTTTCGATGCCGTCTGCACCCGTCAACGCATCGACGAAAATTTGCGCGACATCGCGCGGTTTTTGCTTCAATTTGGACGCGAGTTGGAGAGGAAGACTGAGAGAAGCATCACCGAAAGACGATTCCTTCGGAACCGTCCACACCGCGTTCAGATCTACCCCCGAGAAGTGCTGCTTCACGACCGCATTTGCCTTCTCTGTCAGAGCCAAAAACATAAGAATTGGAGCACCGTTTTGTTGAGTCGAAAATTCGATTCATGAACAAAACTGATACTCTAAAGAATGCGCTGACTGTAGCACTGAGAACGTGCATTACTACCTGAAACAATAATTTGATCTTGCATACAGAATTTCCTCGTGTTTTGAACACAATTTGTGTGCACAGTCGTCCACCCAATTATTTTTTCCTGCTGGCGACTTTTTGTTCTCATAATATCAGGCGAACTTTTTTGGTTATTAGAGAGGCGTTTTCGCGAACACTTCCATGATGCAGACGTCTTTTTTTCCTCTTGCTGCTGCGAAAAATCCGGTGGAAAAAGTGATGAAAATTTGCTATACTATTCACGAACACCCATGAAGATCCGCCGCGTCCTCCTCACTGCCGTTTTACTGGCTCCGCTTGCCCTATCGGCATGCGGCAACACCGCCGAGACTCCGGCTCCGTCCGGGGGAGTACAGGTGACGGGAGCGCGTTCGGCCGTTCTCTCGATTCTCCCACTCGAAAAAGGCATCCCGTCCGTGGTCCGGCCTGCGGCGCTCCTCAGCATCTATGTGAACCTGCTCTTGGCGGAAGGGCTCACACCTCCCGTGCATGCGGCAATGGATGGCGTCGAGGCTCAGCTTCTGCTGCATGCTCTCCCGACGGCGGAGAACGTCGACGACCTCTATTCGCTCCTCGAGGAATTCGGCGCCGTGCTCCATGTGGATATCGCGGACTTGATGAACCGCAGTTCCGACCGCGCCAACACGCTGGATGAATATTCCATCGGCATTGCAAACATTACCGAGCGCAGCAAGCGCCGGGCCGACGACATCAAGGAGCAGATCACGAATTTGAAGAAAAAGCAGACCGAGCAGAAACGCGCAGTCTCCCTCATCAATAAGGAAATCAGCAACGCCGTGAAAGTGAAAGATTTCTCGACCGCACAGGATAAGCAGCAGGAATTGGCGACCGCGCAGGGCGAGCTCACCGAGACCGACCTCACGCTGAAGGAAATGACGTTCCTGCAAAAGACCTTCGCGGAGCTGACCGGCATTGCGCAGCAGCGCATCGCGGCATTGGAGCGCAACCGCGAAGTGATCATCGCCGGCCTGCGAGTGGTGGATGTGCCCGGAGTCGAGGATCTGGGCGTATTGGAATCGACGACGAAGCGGGGCGGGAGGACGCCGTTTGGGGGACTCTGAGGCAAACGATAAAAACAAAGAAATCGACGTAAACGAGGATCCTCGTTTGCATTGTTTTCCTTGTTTGCCTCGTTTTCTGTACGCCAAGGAGAATTGCTCAAAACACTATTTTCCGCTATAATTAAAGGATTTCCCCATGCCTACAAACACACCTCCAATTCCGGGCAATCCCCTCCTCTACGCGATTGACGACCTCCTGGGTCTGCACAAAAACGTGGAGTTGATTCTGAATCCGGAAACGGGAAAAGAGGAACCGCTGACGAGCGAGGAGAAGCAGGCGGTCAAACTGTACGAAGAGGGTCTGCAGAAGATTCTCGACTTGATCGCGCCGTCCGCAATGGAGGTGAAGCACAATGATTTGATTCTCGGCGATCTCCATAGTCGCACGCTCTACGTCTACAACTGGCCGAACTACATCTACCCCAACTGGATGTCGCAGCTGGTGAACTTCGACGCGCAGATGGAAATCTCGCACTTCATCTACCCGTCGAGCAACGCCGCGATCATGAAGATGCTCCGCCGCAAAGTCGCCGAACTGCGCTCAAGCATCCGCATCCTCGAACAGCGCGGCATTGTCCGCGATCCGTCGCTCGAAGCCGCACTGCAGGACGCCGAGGAACTGCGCGACCTGCTCGCGCGCGGCCGTGAGAAGCTCTTCCAGTTCGGCATGTACGTGACGCTCTACGCCGACGACACGGACAAACTCAAGAAGCTGCAGATCGACATCGAGTCGATCCTCGGCGGGCGCCTGGTGCTCACGAAGCCCGCGATGTTCCAGATGGAACACGCATGGACGAGCACGCTGCCGCTCTGTCTCGACGAGCTGGAGATCAACCGCAACATGAACACCTCGCCGATCGCGACGAGTTTCCCGTTCTCGAGTTCGGACCTCACGGATGATCATGGAATCCTGTACGGCATCAACCGGCACAACGACAGCTTGGTGATCTTCGACCGCTTTGATTTGCCCAACGCCAACTGCAACGTGTTCGCCACGTCCGGCGCCGGCAAATCGTTCTCGGTGAAGCTCGAGATCCTGCGCGCGATGATGCTCGGGACCGAAGTCCTCGTGATCGATCCGGAAAACGAATACGTCGAACTGTGCAAAGTCGTCGGCGGATCCTTTGTGCCGTTAAGTTTGCAGAGCAGCTTCCACATCAACCCGTTCGATCTGCCGCGGGCCATCCGCGGAGACGAAGCCCAAGTGGGTGAAGTGCTCCGCAGCGCCGCCATCAACCTGCACGGCCTCTTCCGCCTCATGCTGGGCACGCTCACGCCGACGGAAGACGGCATCCTCGACAAAGCCATCCTCGATACCTACGCACTCAGGGGCATCACGCTCCAGACGCCGGACCCCACCGGCATCGAGCCGCCGACCATGCACGACCTGGTGGACGTACTGATGACGACCGAAGGCGGCGAAAACATGGCGAAGGTCCTGCAGAAGTACACCGACGGAAGCTTCGCCGGCATTTTCGACCAGCAGACCAACGTCGAGCTCAAGAACCAGATGGTCGTCTTCCAAATCCGCGACCTGGAGGAACAACTCCGCCCGATCGCGATCTATATCGTGCTCAACCACTTGTGGAACATCGTCCGCGCCGAAATGAAGAAGCGTTTCCTGGTGATCGACGAAGCCTGGAACCTGATGCAGTTCGAAGATTCCGCACGCTTCCTCTACGGCATCGTGAAGCGCGCCCGCAAGTACTTCCTGGGCATCACCACGATCACGCAGGACGTCGACGACTTCGTGAACTCGCCATTCGGAAAACCGATCATCACCAACTCCGCACTGCAGATTCTCTTGAAACAATCGGCCTCCGCAGTCGATAACCTCCAGAAGCTCTTCTACCTCACCGAGGGCGAGAAGGAAGTCCTGCTGAACTCGGGCGTCGGCCAGGGCATCTTCTTTGCCGGCAACAAACACGTCGCCATCCAGATCATCGCGAGCGACACCGAAGCGCGCGTCATCACCACGAAGCCCGAGGAAATCATGGCACACCAATTGCAGGCGGCGAATCTGGCGACGGCCAAGCGTGCGAAGGATGCCCAGGAGAAGACGAATGCGGAGGAGGCGGTGAAGCAGAATCAAACAAAAGAGGAAGCAGTGGCACAGGCAACGGTAGAGTCCAAAGATGCCCCCTCGACAGCGCTCGGGGCAGCCTCCGAGTCCAAGGACCAGACTGACGCCGCAACGGGAAACATGACGACTCCCGTCTGAGGTCTCGCGAAAGAAGGAAAGCAGTGTGTATGATGCACAAAATGATAGACGCGAAAGAGTTGCTCGGCACGATAGCATCACTGCTCAGTATCGTTGGTTTTGCCTTTTACATGCCGAAGATGTTCTCCGGGCAGACGAAGCCGCACGCATTTTCATGGTTCGTGTGGTCCTTTACCGCAATCATCGTGTTCGCGACGCAGGTCGCAGGAGGAGCCGGACCGGGTGCATGGCTGTTCGCCGTTGAAATCCTCGGATGTTCGACGGTCTTCTGCTGGGCACTGGCATATGGAGAGAAGGGATACACGAGTTCCGATTGGATCGCACTCACACTCGCGCTGCTCTCGCTCGTCAGCTGGATAACGACAAAAACCCTGATGCCCTCGGTGATTCTCATCACCCTCGTGGAAGTCTTCGGATTCTTCCCCACATTCCGCAAAAGCTTCGATAAGCCATTTGAAGAATCGGCAGTCGTGTACGCGCTCAGTCCTCCAAAGTGTCTCATCTCGCTCTTCGCGATTGAACACTATGCTCTGACCACAACACTCTATCCCATTGCCATCATCATATTGAACACCGGGTTCGTGACGATGCTCTGGATCCGAAGGAGGCAAAAACAACGTATTGCGTAGGTTCCTCGTACGAGGAACTACTCCTCATCGACCACCTTCCATCTGACTTCCGGCTTGAGTTTCCCCGGCAACGCAAACCCCGCGGCTTTTTTATGACCTCCTCCGGAGAACTTTCCGGCCATGAGCGACACATCCACATCATCACGCAGCGTCCTGAGTGATCCCTTCACCTTCCCGTCGCGTTCGCTGAGAATGAGCGAGAACTTCATTCCCGGAACAGCGTTCACATAGTCGATCGCACCGGTGAGTTCGCTGTAATCGGCGCCCGTCGCGCGGAAGTCGCCTTCGGTGACGGCGGAGATCGCGCCGCCTTCTTCGGTGAGGCTGATCTTCTCCAGAACGCGGCCCCACAGTTGAAGTGTCGAGAGCTTGCCCGTGCGGAAGACGGCGTTGACCACTTCCTGACGGCGCCCACCTGCCCGTACGAGGCTGCCCACCGTGCGATAGACATCGGGCGTGACGTTGCTGTGCAGGAGCCCTCCCGTGTCCGTATAGACGCCCGTGAGCAGGCAGGTGGCGATATCGCTGCCGATCGTCCAGCCGCTCTGCAGCGCGAACCAGGCGACGATTTCGCAGGTGGAGGCTGCGTCGGGCACCAAGAAGTTCACCGTGCCGAAGTTGGGGTTCTTGGGGTGGTGGTCGAACATGAGAGACTTGTAGGTTCCATCGAACAGCTGCGGGTGCGTTTCGTGCAGCTCGGTGAGTTTCGGTTCGCCGCAGTCGACGAAGATGAAGACTGTGCCATCGGGCTCGGGAACGGGCTCGGGGAGAGTCGTGACTCGGAACGCTCCGGGGAGGAAGTGAAACATCTCCGGCACGGGATCGACGCAGTGCATCGTGACGGTTTTCTCGGGATACGCTTGTTCGATCAACAAACCCACTCCGAGGAGCGACCCGATTGCGTCGCCGTCGGGATTGCGGTGGCACACCACCAGAACTCGCTTCGCCTGCTCCAGCAATTCCCGTGCCTGCGCGATGTCCTGTTCCGGAAGGCGCATATACAAGGAGTCAGGGAGGTAAAGGACGGGAGTGTCCCACCTCTATAGACGTGCATCAATGACCTGCTCTTGCGAAGTTTGTGAAGTCTCTTGCGATGTATTTTTGCATATGTGGGTTGTCATCACTTCTTTTGGGATTTGAAATTTGCTTTTTTGGCTCTGCCTGAAGACGATGCAAAAAATACAAGCACCAAATCTCAAATAGAGACCGAATGGGAATCTACTGGAGCAATTTCTCCATCCGACTCCCCTCCTCCGCTGTCGTATCCAATCGAAAACGAATGTGTGGCGTCTTGTGCGTCTGCAAGTTCCCCATCAGCTTTTGCAATTCCCGCTGCCGGCTCTCCAGAAACTCCAGTGCTGCCTTGGGCTTCATCAACGCGCTGATGTAGATCGTCGCGTATGAGAGATCCGGCGACACATCGATCTTCGTGATCGTGACGATCCCGCATTCCCGGGGACATTCCCGCAAAATCGGAGCGATAATCTTCCGAACCGACGGCTCGAGTCTCTCTGTACGCTTGGTCATACTGCAAAGTGTACACTTGCACGCATGGCAAAGACGCATTCTGTCTGGTTCCTCGGCACGTCATCGTTCGCTGTTCCGGCTCTGGTGGCTCTTCTGAACGATCCTTTGTTCTCCGTCGACCTGGTCATCACGCAACCGGATCGTCCTGCCGGCAGAAAGCAGGAGCTGACGAAATCTGCCGTGAAAGTTCTTGCGGAGAAACACGGACTCAAGATCGAGCAACCGGAGAACATCAATTCCACATACCACATACTCCATACCACATACTCCGCTCCCGATTATCTAGTTGTCATTTCTTTTGGCCAAATCCTCTCTGAAGCCATTCTCGATATCCCAAAGATCGCCGCAGTGAACGTCCACGCATCACTTCTTCCGCGATGGAGAGGCGCTTCCCCTCTTCAACATGCCATCCTCGCGGGTGACCATGAGAGCGGCGTCACGGTGCAGAAGATCGTGAAGGAGCTCGATGCCGGACCGGTCCTTGCGCAGGAAAAATTGATGATCGAACCGCGTGAGACCTTCACCACGTTGCACGACAAGCTCGCGCCGATCGGGGCGGAACTCTTGATCAAGACATTGAAGAATTCTCTGCAGCCGATCGAACAAGACACATCCAAAGTGACGATCTGCCGCACGCTCAAGCGCGATGATGGAAAACTCGATCACACGTCACTTTCCGCAAGCGACATCGACCGGAAAGTGCGGGCGCTGAACCCGTGGCCGGGCGTGACGCTGATCATCAATGGGCAATTCCTCAAGCTTCTCGAAACGTCGCTGGAACCGGGCATGGATACCGCCCCCCTCTCCTGCGACAACGAGACGGTGCTACATCTGGTGAAGGTTCAACCTGCCGGAGGAAAGCCGATGATGGGGGCCCAGTGGGCGCGGGGGAGGCAATCAAAGTAACCAAAGAAATCAAAGAAACCGAGGATCCTTGGATTCCTTGGTTTCTTCGGTTGCTTCGGATTCGTTAGAGTTTCGTCTTCATTTCCTGAAGAGCGGCAATAATCTGGTCAAGATCCTCGACGTCGAACATGATCGTCGTCTTCTGTCCGCCGCGGGACTTCTCGGAGATCTTGAAGAACTTGCCGTTGCCGGATTCCTTCAGATCGACGTAGAAGGTGCGCTGGCGCGCGTGGATGGTCACAGAGTGAAGGTCGGTCGCAAAGCGGCCGCCTGCGCCACCACCGCCTCCGCCACCGCCGCCCTGGCGAGGAGGACGTGGAGCGGGCGCCGGAGCGCCGCCGCCGAAGGAATCATCACCGGAGGAACTGCCGCCGGTCAGTTCGGACATGGGGTCGAACATACAATAAATGAGGAAAGGAAATAATATCTCGCTCTGATTGTCATGGTGAGCGTAGTGAACCATGCTCCTCTTCGCCGCGTTCTCTCGGCATTCGCCGGATTCGTGCTGTGAGAGCACGCTCAGTGTAGCAAACTGCGTGAAACTCCACCACCCTCCCCCCTCAGTCATCCTCAACAATCTCCGGCACTCCTTTGTCATTGCTGACGACACGAGGAACCGCTTTTCCCTTCCGCGTGTACATGGTGACCGCCATACAAATGCCTTCCTCCAACTTCAACGTATACAACTCCGGAAATGAACTCTGAAGCGTTTGCTTGTTCTGATAATTCTTGACCGTGATCCGGGGATCAACGTCCAAAATGGGATACTTACGGAGGTCGATTGGCTCCGAGTGAACATCTTCGTACGCGTGCGCCACGGCATACGCCTTCACTTGCTCGTTCAGTTCCGCAGCCTGAATGTCTTCCGGTAAATTCTTCGAGGAAACAATCTCGTCATAGAGATCATTCAGCATTTTCAATAATTTTTTGCTCTCTTCATCCTGTATTCGCTCCATATGCTGCTCATCTGTTTCCCGGCATCCGATAAAGATCGTCCCGAGCGACAAGACTCCAACGGCGGAGACGACGACGAAATTCCGTATAAAACGAAAAGGCGCCGATCGTTGAGAGGGCGGACCATCGAGGCACTTCGGAGGTTCGACATGTTCATGGGGTTCGTCCATATCTGTCATTATACTTCTATCGGCGCAAAAAGAATCGCCGGATCCCCCACCTGCTTCCACTCCTTCTGACTCCCCCACTCCTTCATCTCTTTTGTGATGATGAACTCTTTGTCGAGCATCTTCTCCGCATACGAGACATTCAACTGCCGGCTGATCTTCTGCGCTGCGTCGGGAATGAACGGCAGCAGGAGCAACGCGGCGAGACGGATCGACTCCGCGAAGCGGCTGAGCATGGTAAGACGTTCTTCGCCCGCCAGCTTCCACGGCGCGGCTTTGTCGAAACCCATGTTCAGCGAGGCGATAAGCTCAAATGCCTGCTGGACAGCGCCGTGCAGATCGAACGCGTTCATCTTCTTCTCGTAGTCCTTCCATCCGTCTGCCGCACGCTCCGCGTCTGTCGCGCTCTCGGGAACCGCGATCGTGCCACCCTCTTTTTTGAGGAGAACGAGCACGCGGTTGAGGAGATTCCCGAGCTGGTTGCGAAGCTTGGCATCGTACAGTTCTCCGAAGCGCTTCCAGGAGAAGTCGCCGTCGTTGCCGACAGGGATTTCGTGACTGAGGTAAAAACGCAGGGCGTCGACGCCGTACTTGGAGATCACGTCGTCGGGAACCACTACATTGCCGATGCTCTTGCTCATCTTTTGGCCTTCGCTTGTGAGGAAGCCGTGAATGAGAAGCTTATCCGGAGTGCGGATCTTTGCGTGCTTGAGCATTGCAGGCCAGATGAGCGCGTGGAAGCGGGCGATATCTTTGCCGATCACGCACATGACGTTGGCGTCGTCCCACCACTTCGTTTCAGCATGATCCGTCAGGAGTCCGAGACCGGAGATGTAATTGGTGAGCGCATCGCACCACACATACATCGTTTGATTGTCGTCACCGGGAACCGGGACGCCCCAGCTGAGCGAACTCTTGGGACGGGAGAAGGAGACATCTTCGAGGCCGCCCTCGAGCAGCGTCGTTGTTTCTTTCTCACGGAACGACGGGACAATCGTGTATTCTTTTTTAAGAAGTTTGGTGAGCCATTCCTGCTCTTTGCTCAGCAGAAAAAACCAGTTCTCCTCTTGCACTTCGAGGGGAGGAATCTGATGATCGGGACATTTCCCATCGATCAATTCCTTCTTAGTGATGAACCGTTCGCAGCCCGTGCAGTAGAGACCCGTATACGTCCGCTTCTCCAGAACGCCGGCCGCCTGCAACCGCTTCCAGAGTTCGATCACGGTCGGCCAATGCGTCTTCTGATCGCTCGTGCGGATGAAGACGTCGGCGGAAATCCCGAGACGCTTGTAGAGATCCTGAAATAGCGGGACGTTGCGGTCGACGAGCGCGCGCGGCGTCATCTTCTCACGATCCGCAGTCTGCTGGATTTTGATGCCATGTTCGTCGGTGCCGATCTGAAAACGCACCTCGTCGCCCCGCAATCGAAACCACCGTGCGCAGACGTCCGCGAGGACTTTCTCAAGCACGTGCCCCATATGCGGC
>JABFSS010000050.1 GCA_013140485.1 Candidatus Peribacteraceae bacterium
AACTGTCTCTTTATTCCCGTGAAGATTTCCTCCCACACGTGGACAATCGTTTCCCCCTTTGCGACCTTTTTGTAGTCGTCGGGGTACATCGTCTTCTGCCCCGAGCATCCGTCGTCTCCGGCACTCGACTTACTCGTCTGCTTTCCGTCCTCTGAGGAGTTCGTTCCTGATCGTGTCGAGGAAGAAGACCTCGCCGACGAAAATGCCGAGGAGCTGCTTTCCGGGATGCCCGTTGCCTGTCCGGTGAATGCGGTTCCTCGTAAGGAAGGAAGGCGGCCGCCAACGATGGCGAGCGTTCCCAGAGAGGCCAGAAAGACGCCGATGAACAGTTTTTTGTTGGAGAACATGAATCTGCTTATTGTAGCAGAAATCTCAGGATTTGTCGCCCTCGCAGTTTGTTATCCAGCATTCATAATGGACATCAGACAAGTGCACTTTATTGCACATGATTGTTGAGGGTGTACATTCGTCCCGTTCCTCAGGGCACGCATCGGTCGCGGCCTCCTCTACTCCCATTCCCCCACCCTCCATGTTCTCTCTTAACCGAGTGCAGCTTATTGGTTACCAAACTCAGCCCGTTCAAGTTCGTCAAACTCCGAGCGGCAGCAGCGTCGTGGATTTGAATATCGTCACGCCGTATTCCTTCAAGGCCGACAGCGGCGAGATGCTCGACGGCAAGGGTTTTCACGTGGTCACGCTTTGGGGGCCGATGGCCGACGTCGCGGGCAAATACGTTCGTCCAGGCGCACAGCTCTTCATATCGGGCCGCCTGCAGACCGACAGCTGGCAGGACGAAAAAACCAATGAAAAGCGCAGCAAAACCAAAATGGTCGCGCTCGACATAATCCTTCTGGATCCCAAGGAGGGTCAGCGCGCCGCTCCGGATGGCGCAAGTGCCATCACCCAATGCCTCAATCGCGCCGATATCATCGGCAACGTGACGCGTGATCCCGAAATCCGCACCACGACGAGTGGACAGAAAGTTCTCACACTCGGCGTGGCAACGAACGAGAAGTGGAAAGACCGCAATTCCGGCGAGGAGAAAGAACGCGTCGAATTTCACAACGTCGTCCTGTGGGGCGCGCTGGCCGAACAGGCGGGCAAGGCGGCAAAGAAAGGCTACCGCGTGTTCGTGTCCGGCCGCGTCCAGACGCGCAGTTGGGAAACCAAAGAAGGCGGCAAGCGCACGACGACCGAGATCATCGCTGATACGATCAGCCTCCTCGGCGTGAGCAACACCGCCGTGCAGAACAACATCAGCAACGAGGTCCGCTCGTTCAATGCAGAATCCGGTGGTGGTTCCCCTCGTTCAGAATCCTCGCCCGCCCGCTCATCTTCTCCCGACATGAATATCGAAGTCCCCGCGGTCACCTACGCGTCGGAGATCAAGGCCGAAGACCTTCCTTTCTAATTGGTATTGCTTCGCCCGGCCTGCAATATCGGCGTAGCGAAGCGAAGCCGTATCAAAGCGGAGGATTTGCCGTTTTAGGCTGCCGGAAGCGACGCTCATCGACGAATGGCAATTACTGACGACGCGCACGCCAGGTTAGAACCAAATGATATCTGTCGAAATATTCGGAAGTATAAATGGCTACTCCCTGTGCACATATATCCTCACGAAGAAAATTTTCACGGTGCACGTTGTCGCCATGATGAATAAAGTGCGAGGCAAGATCGTAGGGATTTTGGCACCTGCCTTGGAAAATATTTTCGGTTTGATTTCCCAACGTGCCATACCCAGGATGATTGAATCCCCCACCTCCCCATACCATCCAACGAGTATGATCCCATGCCCATTGCGACAGTTGGTCATCCACTCTTAATGGCCAACGGCCATTTGCCGTTCGAAAATGATTCACCTCTTCAATAGCGTGTCTGCCGACATCCATATCAAGACCGGACATAGTACGGCATTCTATTCCTTCCAAGAGTATCAAGCGGCAATTCTTCCATCAGAGGCAAAAAGTCGCATCTCTATGCCAGAAATTTGGGGTACCTGCTTTTGAATCAGGTTCGTCATTGCCAGTGCATCCTCAAACGTCCCCTTCTCCACATTCAGCAGAAAGTTCGCATGTTTCTCACTGATCTGGATCCCGCCGATCTTGGTTCCGCGCAGGCCGGCTTTTTCGATCAGTTGCCATGCGGGAGTTCCGTCGGGCAGAGATTTGAAACAAGATCCGGCGGTTTTGATGTGCGGCTGCGTTTCAATCCTCTTGTTGATCAGCCGTTCGATCTCCGCTTTCACTTCCGGTTCGGATCGTGTGGGGATTTTCAACGTCGCGCTCCAGATGATCACCGAGTGGTCTTTTGCAAGGTCCTTGAATTTGCTCTCGCGGTAGCGGAATTCGCATTCTTCTCGCGTGAGGGTTTTCCATTTTCCATCGATCAACACCGTCACCGATTCCACAAACGAATCGATCCAGATCCCCTTCGCGCCCTGTCCCGCATTGCCGAATATCGCTCCGCCGAGGGTGCCGGGGATTCCCGTGAGCGCGGAGAAATCCAGATTTTGCGCGGCCAATTCATTCAAGAGACTACCCAAGATAGCCCCCGCTTCGACTGTCACGAGGGCACCACTGTCATCCCGAGTAGCTCCCGGCGGAGCCGGGAGCGTAACGAGGGACGCCTTGATTCGCACCACCAACGCATTGATCACCTCATCCGCAAAAATCGTGTTTGATCCCCCGCCCAGAACGATCAATGGAACGTTTTTCTCACGGGAAAATCGGTAGGCCTCTTCGGCATCCTTCTCCGTCAGGATTTCCGCATAGTAGAGCGCCTTTCCGCCGATGCGCATCGTGGTTTTGGGGCCGAGAGGAATGAGCTCCTGGATAATCATTGCGTGATGGACTCCGCCTTTTTCAGGCGCTCGAGAGTTTTCTCTTTCCCCAACACCTCCGCTACCTCAAATGCCCCCGGACTGTACGGCAGTCCGGTCAAAGCCGCGCGCAGCGGCCAGAGGAGTTGTCCCTGCTTGAAATTTCCGAGATTGCTCTGCACTGCAGTCTTGAGACCCTCAACGGTCCAATTTTTTTCCGGAACATCGCTGAGAATATTCTCCAGCGCTTGGAAAATTTCTGGTAATTGTTCCTTCGTGATCTTCTGTTTCTCGCTCGCGAGCAATTCCACACTCGCGTGTGGCTCTTTGTAGAACCAGGTGAGCATTTCCGGCGCTTCATTAAAGAACGTGATGCGCTCTTGGATAAGCGCGGCTTTCCTCACAAAGTCTTTATCCGTTGCCGCCGCAGAAAACTTTTCCGCAACGAGCGGCAGGATCCGCGCAGCAAATTCAGTAGGTGAGATTTTCCGCATCCACTGGCCCTGAAGCCAGTTCAGCTTTTCCAAATCGAAGATCGCGCCGGCTTTCTGCACGCGGTCGAGACTGAACTGTTCAATCAATTCGTCCATCGTGAAGATCTCCTGCGTCGTGCCGGGATTCCACCCGAGGAGCGCCAGGAAATTCACCATCACTTCGGGCAAGTAGCCTTTCTGAATATATTCCTCGACGGCGACGTCGCCGTCGCGCTTGCTGAGTTTCTTCCGGTCCTTGCTGAGCAAGAGTGGCACATGGGCGTACTTCGGCGGCGCCCAGCCGAGCCATTCAAAGAGCAGAATGTGCTTGGGCAGCGAGCTGAGCCATTCCTCTCCGCGAATCACCAAGTCCGTTTCCATCAGATGATCATCAACAACGTGCGCCAGGTGGTACGTGGGAAAGCCGTCGCCTTTGAGCAGCACCTGGTCGTCGATCGTGTGGCCCTGGAACCGCACCTCGCCGCGGATATCGTCGTTAAACGTGACGGTGCGCTCATGCGGGACTTTCATCCGGACCACGTGCCTTTCTCCCGCCGTGATCTTCGCGGCAACGTCCTCTTTCGACAGATGCACGCAGTGACGGTCGTACATTGGCGCTTTCTTCAGTGCTTCCTGCTGCTTACGCATCTCCGTGAGGCGCTCCGGCGTGCAGAAGCAGTGGTACGCATGACCTTTCTCGACCAACTCCTCGGCGTACTTCTTGTAGAGATCGAGTCGCTCCGACTGGAAGTAAGGAGCATGCGGTCCTTTCTGTATTACTTCTCCATTGGCATCAAACATCACCCCTTCATCGGGGGAAATCCCCGCCCATTGAAGGCTGCGTAACATGCTCTCTATCGCTCCCGGCACAAAACGTTCGCGATCCGTATCCTCGACTCGCACATAAAATATTCCTTTCGTCTGTTTCGCGAGCAGAAAATCAAACAGCGCCGTGCGAAGATTGCCGATGTGTAGAAAGCCCGTGGGGGAGGGCGGGAGGCGGGTGCGCACGAAGCGAGCTTACTTCACTTCGACGGTAAACGTCACGGGCTCCGACGGGCGGTCCGCTTGCGGATTCGTCGAGTCACGCGATACGACCGGAGTCGTAGCGATTGCTTCAACGACATCCATGCCTGCGGTCACGTTCCCGAAGACCGTGTGGCGGCCGTCGAGCCACGGTGTGCTCTCTCCATGAATGATGAAGAACTGGCTGCCGTTCGTGTTGGGGCCGCGGTTGGCCATGGCGAGGGCGCCCTTGACCATCGGGAGTGACTTGAGCGCGCTGTTGTAGACGTAGCCCTGTTGTTCGTAGAACGCCTGGATCGTCAGGATCTCCATTTCAGGCGGCAGGGGCTCGCCTTCGGCCGCGTCCTTCAGCGTCTTGGTGTTGAGGCCGTAACTGGCGGCGTTGATCTCGTCTTCGAAGGTCGGGCCGAACAAGCTTTCGCCGCCCGTGCCGTTGCCGTTCGGGTCGCCGCCCTGAATCATGAAGTTCGGCATCGTGCGGTGGAACGTGAGCCCGTCGTAGACGCCCGTCTTCGCGAGAGTGATGAAGTTCGTGACGGTCTTGGGGGCGACGTCGGCGTCGAGTTCGAGCGTGATGTCTCCTTTATTCGTGTGCAGGATGACGATGTGCTTGCCGGTGAGCATCTTGCCGTCAAAGGTTCGTCGGGCTTCCATGGTTTTGGGAGAAGCGCCTGTCGTCGTCGTGTCCGCCGGAGGCGTTTGTTGCTTGCTGCAACTGACTAAAAGGAACGCCAAGGCAAAAAGCGGAATGATGAATTTGTACCAGTTGTTCATAGCCGGAAGAGGTTACTGACGAGTGACGGAGGCATCAAGGCACGACGCCATGATCGAGCACTGATGCCAAGAGGATCTTTGCTATTGCGACATCAGCGTCCGATGTATGCAATCTCCGCATGTTCGCGCTCATCTCGCTGCGAATATCGCTGTGCTCTGCGAGTTTTCGCACATTTCCCATCATCTCCGTGTCGAGTTTGGTTTGCTTCGTCAGAATGCATCCACCGGACGCGACCGCAGCCTCAGCATTCTTTACTTGATGATCGTGAGCAACGCCCTCAAGCGGCACGAGAATGGCCGGGATGCCGTTTGCGGCAAGCTCGCCGATCGATCCGGCGCCCGCGCGACTGAGCGCCATGCTCGCGATCGCATAGAGGTGCGACAGATCTTCGTGCACAAAGGGCCGCGTCCAGTATTCCGGCCTGGAGGTAAGCGCTCCCTGCTTCCCTTCGCCGGTGATATGGATGACGTCGGCACATGCGAGCAAGGCGTCGATATTCTTCGCGACGAATTCGTTGATCGTCGTCGCACCTTGACTCCCTCCAAGAACTAACAAAATAGGACGATTTCCCGTGAATCCGGTCAGTTGTAATCCACGATCGCGTGATCCTTGAGATATCTCATGTCGGACGGGATTTCCTGTGAAACGTTCTTTGTCGGCGAAAGAAGAAGGAAATCCGTGGCAGACGACCTTCGCCCACCGCGAAATCATCCGTGTCGCGCGTCCCGGCACCGCATCCGACTCATGCACGACGATAGGGACATGCTTCATCCAGCAGGCGAAGGCCATCGGAATCGTGACGCCGCCGCCTTTTGTGAAGAGCACGTCCGGCTGGGTCTCGGCGATCACCTGCCATGCGCGAATCATCATCGCAGGGAGCGTCGCGAGCGACACGCCGCGTCCGCCGAGCGCCGTGAATGCCATCCCCTCTTTCTGCAAGAACGTCTGATCTTCGGGTCGCGTCGAACACACGAAGTGCGCTTCGGCCGCCGGTTCGATCTTCTGTACTGCTCTCCATACCGCGATACAGGGAGCGATGTGGCCGATGGAACCGCCGGCGGCGAAGAGGATGTTCATGAGAAGACAAGTGTACAGTCCGCGACAATGACCAATGACGAATCTTTAATGAAAGATCAAAGGAATTAACTGTTGAAGCATTGAAGAATTTCCTTTGTGATTGGTCATTGGTCATTCAGGCGCCGAGCGCCCACCCTCCTAGCTTCTTCTTACTCTGCCTCCGTGCGAGAGAAGCCTCCGTCGTCGAATGCATCGAGATATTCAGAAGAATGCCGACTGCGGCGAGCAGGGCCACCAGAGACGATCCGCCGTAACTGATAAAGGGGAGCGTCAGTCCCGTGAGCGGGAAGAGACCGATGTTCACCGCGATGTTGATCAGCGTCTGCACGGCAATCCAGGTGGTGATGCCCGTCGCAAGCAGGAAGCCGAAACGGTCCGGGGCGTTTTCCGCGATGCGGTACCCGCGGTAGACGAGCATCGCATACATCGAGAGGACGATGAGCAGCCGGAAGAAGCCGAGTTCCTCCGCCATCGCCGAGAAGATCATGTCACCTTTTACTTCAGGCAGGTAACCGAATTTCTGAATCGATTTGCCGTACCCGACGCCGAAGAATCCCCCGCTGCCGATGGTGATGAGCGCCTGTTTGATCTGAAAACCGAATGTCTCGCGGATCGCGGGATCGTCGGGGAACAAGAACGCGATGAACCGCAGGCGAATGTACGACTTCTGCAGAATGATCGGGAGACCGACGAGCGCGGCGAGTCCGCCGCCCAGTCCCAAATGGAAAATACTTCCTCCGGCGATGAAGAACATCGTCGACGCGATCGTGCAGAGCACCAGGAACGAGCCGAGGTCGGGTTGGATCGCGATCAGGAAGGTGCTGATGAGGAGCAGCGTCGCAAAGGGGATGAATCCTTCCTTAAACGTGCCGATCAACTGCTCGCGTTTCTGGAGCCAGACAGAGAGGTAGAAGATGAGCGTTAGCTTGAGAACTTCCGACGGCTGCACCGAAAACGGCCCAATGCGCAGCCAGCTCCACGACGTTCCCCAGCCGGCATTGATACCG
This sequence comes from Candidatus Peribacteraceae bacterium, assembly GCA_013140485.1. Taxonomy (GTDB): domain Bacteria; phylum Patescibacteriota; class Gracilibacteria; order Peribacterales; family Peribacteraceae; genus JABFSS01. The sequence continues at coordinate 7,177 of JABFSS010000050.1, forward strand.
GGGATCAGCACGAGAATCAGCAGGAAAATCGTGCCGAAGAAGAAAATCTTCGCCATGCCTTCCCAAAACCGGTACGGAATGACCGTGGTGACGAACATCACGCCCAAACCGAAGAGGACGTGGAGGAACGTGCGCCACAAATAGAACGAGTTGGTGCCCACGCCGTACAGGCGCAGGGTCAGCTGGTAACTCTCGTACACGCTGACGCTCGCGAGCATCGCGAGGCCGAACAATGTCAAAACGACGGTGATGCCTAAAAGGAGGAGATCTATTCTGCGGAACATGGCGACGAAGTATAGACTATTCGCATGCTCTGGCTTGCCATCATCATCAGTTTTTTGATGAGTTTTGCTGCAAAGCTCCTTGCGGATTCTTTTCTCGCAGAGCGCTTTCCTGTCATCGGTTCCTTCGCCGGTCTTCAATACGCCACCAACTCCGGCGTCGCGTTCAGCATCACGTTTCCCGGTCATCTGCAGACGGTCTTTATCGCCATTGCACTGATCGCCATCGTTTGGGCGGCGACGAAGGCGAAAACTACGATGAGCAAAATCGCCTTCGGTCTAATCGTCGGCGGGGCGTTCGGGAACGTCGCCGACCGATTGCTCGACGGTGTCGTGACAGATTTTTTCCAAGTGGGGACGTTTCCGATCTTCAACGTTGCCGATAGTTGCATCACGATTGGCGTTTCGCTGCTCCTTTTTGAGGCAGTCTGGCAGTGGTGGAAACGCTGAATTGAGCTATCATCAGCCTCCCTATGGAGATCACCTACCGTGTCCGCGGCGGCATTCCCCTCGTCGGCGACGTCGTCGTCGGCGGGTCCAAAAATGCGGCGCTGCCGCTCCTGGCCGGGAGCATTCTCGCGCACGGCGAGACGGTTCTCCGCAACGTTCCCAAACTGCGCGACACGCTCGCGATGCTGAGGATTCTCGAGTTCCTCGGAGCCGAGACGAGTTTTGAAGAAGGCACCGTCCGGATTCGCGCCGATAAAGTGAAAAGCCAGCCGATTCCCGCCGAGTATGTGTCGACGCTGCGCGGGTCCATCGTGTTGATCGGGCCGCTCCTCGCGCGGTTCGGCGTGGCGGAGATGGCGTATCCCGGCGGATGCGTGCTCGGCAAACGACCGGTGGGCGCGCACGTGGAAGCATTCGAACAGCTGGGCGCCGAAGATATGAGCACCGACGACACGCTGCATCTGCAAGGAACGCTCCAGCCCGGCCACGTCATCCTCCCCGAGTTCTCCGTCACCGCGACGGAAAGCCTTGTGCTCGCAGCAGCGCTTCTGCCCGGCGAAACGCGCATCGATCTCGCGGCCGCAGAACCCCATGTTCAAGAAGTCGAGCGATTCGTCCAGAAAATGGGCGCGTCCGTTGAGGGCATCGGCACACACACGGTCACCGTGCGTGGAAAAAAGCCGCTGACCGCAGTGGAGTTCGCCGTCACGTCCGATTATCTGGAGGCAGGCGTGCTCGTGCTCGCGGCGCTCGTCACGCGCGGGCGACTGCGCATCCACGGTATCGATCGCGAGCATCTTCTCTCCTTCTTAGACACGCTGCGCCGCTTCGGCGCCGTCTGGAAGTACGATCCGGGTAGGGGCGATTCGCGAATCGCCCCTACCCTTTTAATCGACGGGGAACTCTCGTCACTCAAGTCCATGAGCGTCCGCACGAACGTTTTTCCGGGATTCCCGACCGATCTGCAAGCGCCGATGGGTGTCGCCATGACGCAGGCGCACGGCGTCAGTCGCATGTTCGAGCGATTGTTCGAAGGCCGTCTCGGCTACCTCTACGAACTGGAGAAGATGGGTGCGCATGTCGAGATCCTCAACTCCCATCAAGCCCTCATCATCGGACCGACGCCGCTCAAGGGCCGCGTCGTCGCCTCTAACGACATCCGTGCCGGCGCCGCCATGGTCCTCGCCGCGCTCTGCGCCGAGGGCGAAACCACGATCACCGACGTGCGGTACATCGAACGCGGGTATGACCGGTTGGACGAGAAGCTGCGAGGATTGGGGGCGAAGATTGAAAGGGTGGAGACGTGATAGTGTATTAGTGAATAGTTATTAGTGATTAGTGATTAGCGTCCTGCTATCCTTTCACTAGTAACTAATAACTAATCACTAAGCTGCATGCTCACCTTCACCGCCCTCTCCCCCACCTCCTTCAAGCTCCAAAACGGCGACGCGACGCTGACAGTATTTCCCGACGGCGGGAAAGCGCCGAAGGACGGCATCACCCTGGTGGCTTTGCCCGAAGAGAAAGAGACAGCAGGAGTTATCTCCTGGCCCGGTGAGTACAACATGGGCGGCGTCTCGGTACGCGGCATCGGTCATGAGGACGGCAAGCAGGTCAGCTACGTCGCCGATCCCGAGCACATCCGCTGCGCGTTCCTCTCTGATCCGGTCAAAGATTGGACCGACAAACAGATCGAGGCGGTCGGTGATATCGACGTGATGGTCATGACGGCGGCGGACGTCAAACTCACGCAGAAACTCGTCGACGAATTCGACCCCCGCGTGCTCATCCTTCTTCCGGGCAAGGACAAGGAAGCTCTCAAGTCGGTGGAAAAAGTTATCGGAGTGAAACAGCGTGTCAGCGAATACAAAATAAAAGGGTCGCTGCCGCAGGAGGGGCGGGATGTGGTGGTGTTGGCATAAGTAAAAATATGTTGTAAAGTATACTTATGTCCATTGAGTTAGCAGACCTCAATCAGCATCTTCCTTTTGAAGTGCGGTACTCGTACCTGTTGAATTTCATGCGCGCCGACCAGTCGAGAGCCGTACAGTTTTTACTGCATACGGCGAAGCTCGGGAAGGTTCCGAGAAAGATTGGCACCCGTCCCGATGGGAAGGGCATATTCGAGGGATGGAACAACGTCCTAAAACATCAGGTCGCGGAAGCGCTGACCATGCGAAAACTCTGCCAGGCATTGGGCAAGGACGATGAGGAAGTCGAGCGAATGGAAACACTTTCTCTCGTGCACAATGCGACGATGCATGTATTCAAAGATCTTACTACGCATTTCACCGGACAGGAACGAGGAAAGTTGCGGAGAAAACTCGAGATGATCATTGATCCTCTGGATCCTGATAAAACACTGCGCATAGAAAAAGATCCCTTGAGCGATGCCAGCCCTTTTCGCCCAACAGGTCCGGATTTTCTCTACTCGGTCTTCGACAAAACCAAAGGAGCGACGCCTCAGGAGCAGGTTGCGGCAGTCCCGCTTGATGATCTACTGCTGTACTACATAGATGCGCTCTTCATTCACGGCAAACTGGTTCTTGCGCGTAAGCGTATTGAAGCCACAGAGGAGAATCGTCAGGATTTAAACGACGACAATGAACGAACGGAAAAACTGGGTATGAAGTACTGGGATGCAGAGCGAGTCCTGGCAGACGAGTGTGAGTCGATCATTTGCGGTTTACTCAGACAGCGCGGCATCCACATTCAAAATCCGCAAGATCTCCCGCGCTACTTGAAAGCGCTGGTCGAAAAAGACATGATCAAGTATTGGAAAGACGCGCATCCGGGAAAGAAGTTGCATTTGTAGTGCAGGGATAACCAGATATCCTTTAAGTCATTCCTCCAGCAGACCCAAAGCTTGGCTCCAAATCCTTCTTCCGCAACAAACGTCTGTGGGTCGGCGGATTTTTCGTCGTGCTTCTGCTCATCGGCATCGGGATCTTCCGCGATTACGGCGTATCGTGGGACGAGAAGACACAGTACAAGTTGGGTGTGGAGGCGGTGGAAACGCTCTGGCACGGCAAGCCGTGGCCGGAGGATCCCGGGAGGCGATTCCACGGTCCTGTCATCGAAATCGTCATGACGGTCGTCGAACGGTTGATGCATCTCAAGGCCGCGCGTGCCATTTACTTCGAGCGGCACTTCATCAACTTCCTCACATTTTTCGCGGGCGTCGGATTTTTCTATCTCTTGGCATCCAAGCACTTCCGCAACTGGAGAATAGGTCTGCTCGGCGCGCTCTTCCTCGTCCTGAGTCCCCGGATATTCGGTCACGCGTTCGTCAATTCCCGCGATATTCCGGCGATGTCGCTCTTCATCGTCGCCATGTTCACGCTCGTTCGGTTCCGCGAAAAAAGATCCCTCGCCCGCGCGGCGGTGCACGCACTGGCCTGCGCATTGCTCATCGACGTGCGGATGACGGGCATCCTCCTGCCGCCGCTCACTCTCGGAATCCTCCTGCTCGATGACTGGCGTCGCGTGCGGGACGGCGAGAAACTGTCGAAACTGCGCGAAGCGTCATGGATCTGCGGATACCTCGTCGCATGTATGGCGTTGGTTGTTCTCTTCTGGCCGCTGCTCTGGCAACACCCCGTCCAAAATTTTCTTGCGGCGTTCCAGAATATGAGTACGAAAGGTTTCGGCGGATACTTTATGGGCGAAGCTACGGCCACTCCCGTGCCGTACTGGCTGCCCGTGTGGATCGTGATCTCGACGCCGTTCCTCTATACGACGTTCTTTCTTACGGGACTCGGCGTCCTATGCCTCGCATTTTTTCGTCACCCCATCCGTACCGCGCTCAGTCGCCCCGACGATCTGCTGTTTCTTCTGTGGTTTTTCGTTCCCATCGCCGCGGTCATCGTGCTCGGCGCCGGCATTTTCGACGAGTGGCGGCATGTGTACTTCATCTATCCCGCGTTTCTTCTGATTGCCCTCACGGGCGTAAAATTCCTCAGCGACAGAGCAGCAAAAGCGTCTCTCTCCTGGCTGCAACCCGCGTTCGTCATGGTCGTCTCCGGCAGCATGATTCTCACCGCGGGCTGGATGTTCCTCAATCATCCGCTGCAGTATGTGTACTTCTCTATTCCGTCGCGCCTCGCCGACGGCAACTTCGAACTCGATTACTGGGGGCTCTCGTACCGTCAGGCATACGAATTGATTCTCGCGAGCGATTCCGATGCCGTGATCCCCATGATTCCCTCGAGCAGCCCCGGCTGGTCGACGGTCAACATTCTCACGCCGGAACAGCGTCGCCGGATTCTTCTCGTTCGGGACCAGAAATATGCCAAATACATTCTCGACAACTTTAACGACGCGTCGTACGAAAAAATTCTCGATCCTGAGGATAAATTGGCGTCGATCAGCGCCGGGAACATCGAAGTACTCGCGATTTACGGCAACGTGGAGTGGGAGCCGCATGATTACGGCGAAAAATCCCCCATGCCGGATACGGCGATGCTGTTTTTTGAAAAGTAAGAACGTCTCCGTCCAGTTTTCTCAATCTTTGACGTACAGGATCACCCCTTTTTCATCTTTAACGGCGTTCATGTCTTTCATCCGGAACGCGTGCGAGACGACGCGGCAGCCTTTGGGCAGCTGCGGCCAGATCGTCCGGTAAAATGTTTGCATCGCGTCGGTCAGCAGGTAACAGACGATCACGTCGGCGTCCGAGTAATCGGGCTTCCAGAAATTGCCGTATCGGATTGTCGCATTGTGATGAAAGAACGAGCGTATCTTCGCAATCACGAACATCGGGACCGAGAGTTCGTACCCAACCGCCCGCGCTCCCCTCTTCGCCGCCGCGAACACCAGCCGCCCGTCTCCGCAGCCGAGGTCGTACACGCGGTCACCTTTTTTGATGCCCGCGAAGTCCATCATCCGTTCGAGCGTCTTGCGCGGCGTCGGCACAAACGGTGGCCCGTGGCGCATCGCGTACGTGCCGGGCAGCACGATCGCCAGCAGCAGCAACGACCAGTAAACCTGCCCCGGCAGGAACGGCAGAAGAATTATCGCGATTGCGAGGACGAGGATTTCGAGCATGGGGGAGTGGAGGTGGTAATCAGTGTTTCTTAATGTATTTTACGCTGGTTTTTGTTGTACCGAGGCCAAAAAATAATTTTTTCTCATTTCATAGGTAGAATAAAGACATGCGCATGAAATCGCCATTCTTGCGAGAGGTGAATCTTAAGGTAAAACCTGACAATCTTACTGAATTTCCTTTCAGCATCCCCTCCCTTCATGAAGGTAATTTACATTTGGATTTTACTGCCCCTATCACGTTCTTTGCCGGAGAGAATGGCAGTGGGAAGTCCACAGTTATGGAAGCCATTGCAGTTGGTTGTGGATTTAATCCGTCCGGCGGAAGTAAAAACAATGTCTACGACTACAAGCCAACGGAATCATCGTTGGCAAATCAGCTGCGATTGAGCTGGAATTTTAAAATGACCCACGGCTTCTTTTTGAGGGCGGAAAGTTTTTTTAATTTTGCAACGCATATCGACGACCTTCGTGAAGGGCCGGGCGGTGGGAATGCTTACGAGCCCTATGGGGGTCAATCGTTACATGAGAAATCACACGGGGAGTCATTCATGGCACTTTTCGAAAATCGCTTTAAAAGCGGCATTTACCTTTTGGACGAACCTGAAGCCGCACTCTCGCCCAAGAGGCAGCTCGTCTTCCTGGCCAGACTGCACGAACTTTTGAAATCCGGTGAGTCACAATTTATCATTGCAACTCATTCACCGATTCTTCTTAGTTACCCAGGAGCACAGATTTACTCATTTAATGAAAATGGCGTAACGCCTATTGAATATAAGGAAACCGAACATTTTCAGGTGACGAAAGATTTTCTTAATGCGCACGAAGGCTTCTACAAGCACTTGTTGAGTACTGAAAACGAAATAACTTGATGGCGGTGCCACGTGATTGCGTGCAGGGACGTAAAGCGACTTCGTCGCCACGTCCCACGTAAAATTTGCTGCTCGCTTCGCTGCGCGCAATTTTACGTGGTGGCCCCAACAGGAATTGAACCTGTATTTACCCCTTAGGAGAGGGTCGTTCTATCCGTTGAACTACGGGGCCACGCAGAGAGTATGGATCCGAAGACGATTTCGTTCCATGTCGTCGGGAAAATCGGCTGTCACACTATTGACAGTTGTATATTAATGTTCAATTATATTACTAATGTCTATCCCCATCTGCGATCGCCGGAAAGAAGTATCAGGAGAGCAAGAGGCACAGGGAATGATGCGTCGTTTACAAGACGCTGAGCCGGGAGAAACCCTTTCCTTGCGGCAGGGCAGTCGTCTTGTTATTGCAGATAGAAAAAGACAGGTGACCGCACAAGATATTTTTGAGTTGATGGAAAAGAAGAAAATTCTCACGGTAGAGAGTCCTACGACAGTCATCAAAGACAGCGAATCATGGCAGTTCGAATTAAGGCCCCACAATTGCATGGCAGCTGTTACTGGAGAAATTGCCGAAACTCGCCGTTGGGAATGGAAAGCCGAATCGGAACTGCGTTTACATACTCTTGTCACGAAGTTTCTTCAGGAAAGCATGCTCCATAGTCATACTGAATTTGGGACACCCGATCTTCGTGAGGAACTGGAAGGCAGCGACTTGGTGCCCGCACTTATTTTTTTATTGAAAAATGTGTGGCCTCCCATAACCAAAGATATCAATCGTCTGCGTAAACATGTGGAGATCTCCGTGAGAAAGAGAATTGCCCTTTGGCTGGAGCCATTTGCGGAGAGGAATCTGTTCATGCCATCGAAAATACTTCCGATGTCCGAACGATGGAGCGAGGCGATTGTGCAGGGTATAGGACAAGAATGGTGATGAAAAATTCTGTCGAAATCCGCATGTTCTGAGTAACGAAGTGACCAGCTGTTCGTTATACTCTCTGCACTATGCGCAAATTCCTCGTCTCCCTTTTGTTCCTGGCCCCGGCCGTCGCGTTCGCCTTCGACTACACCGTCGATGTCAGCAATCAGTACAAGGATGCGCCTTTTCGCCAGGGCGAAGCCGTGGCCATCAGCTTCCTTACCCGCATGAACGTGGTAGGAGGCAATCCCGACGGTACGTTCGCGCCGAACCGCACACTCAACCGCGCCGAGTTCACCAAGATCGCGATGCTATCGCACCCCGATATCGCGGTGAGCCCGTCGGATGCTGCCAACTGCTTCCCTGATGTCCGCGCGTCGGATTGGTTCAGCCGGTACGTCTGTCTCGCGCAAAAGCGAGGCATCGTGCAAGGAAATCCCGACGGCAAATTCCATCCCGAACGCGAAGTGAACTACGCCGAAGCGACGAAGATCCTCTTTGGCGTCTTCGATCTCTCAGTGGAGGAGTTCCGCATGTCCGGCGACTCCTGGTTCTCGCCGTATCTTCGCGCAGCCGATACGTACAATATTGCTCTCGGTGGAAGCGTCTTCGCGCCGACCTTCCTCACGCGCGGCCAAATGGCGATGCTCGCCGCTCGCATGATTGCGTACGCCAATAACGATCTTACAGCCTATGAATGGGCGGAGTACGGCTGGGGCACGCCGCCGTCCTCCTCCAGCAGCTCCTCGAGAATGTCGAGTTCGTCGACATCGTCCAGTTCATCTATTTCCACGTCATCATCGTCGAGTTCCACGTCATCCTCGTTATCGCATAACTTCCCCGCGCGCAGCCACTTTCTGGTCGCTGGCGAGCGTTCGCAGCCCATTGCCAGCGCCACCTTCTTCGCCAATCTTGAGCCGATGCTCGTGAAGAGAGCGGAAATACTGCTCGAAGACGAGATTGAAGGCATCGACGGCATGTATATCGTCGCCGCGGACGGCACCGAACTCGGGCAGATCTTCCTCGACAAGATTTTCGACTCCAACGAGAAGACGTGGCGCGGCACTCTCAGCGGCAACTATCGTATCGAGAAGGGGGAACAGAAAGTCATCGGCGTCGAGGTTCGTATGAAAGCGAGGGATCAAGGAGGCACGTCCGAAGAACTGGTTGAAGTGGATTCCTTCAAGATCATCGTCGAAGGCGAGTGGACGGGGAATACCGTCACGTCGGGCACCGATGCGGGGCCGCATCCTCAACATCAAACGTCGATGGGCCGGATCACCTCGGTAACCAATGCGCAGGAAGCTTCCGGCGTTCTCCCGCTCGGACCCAATTCCCAACTCGCATCGTTCACGATCACCGGATCCGCGGTCCAGGGAGTGACGCTCAAGATCGAACACCTGACGTTTAACGTGAGCGCCTCTTCCCTCATTGCCGTCACAAACTGGAAACTCACCATTCCGGGCTCCGGCGAAACATGGCCGTGCTCTTTCAACGGCGGGGATTCGGCCGTCAGTTGTTCCAGTCTGCCGGACTCTCTGGGCACGTTCAGCGTGTCCCGCACGTTCCGCCTGTCCGGCGATGTCACGCTGAATTCGGGATCGACCGATAAAAACATGCAGATCAGTCTGAGCCGCGCGGGCAACCTCATCACCAACGGTTCGGTTCGCTGGACCGACGAGACGGGGCACTTCAATTGGGTGGAGCTGGATGAGCCGCTCGCGAGGAGCACCCGCTGGGAATAATCAATCATCAACCGTTCAATCATCAATCACTTGATCATTGATCCTTGATGATCGATCATTGTTTCGTATGCACTTCGCGGACGCCCTCACCGAAAAAGTGAAGAAAACGTCGCCCGTGTGCGTCGGGCTCGATCCGCAATTGAGCAAGTTGCCGGAGGGGATCACCCAGGATGCGAAAGGCGTGCTGGAATTCTGCACCGGCATCATCGATGCGGTGGCGTCCATTGCAGCGTGCGTGAAGCCGCAAATGGCGTTCTATGAAGTGCTCGGATGGGAGGGCATGAAAGTATTCTGGGAGGTGTGCCTGCACGCAAAACACCGTGGACTTATTGTCATCGCGGACGGAAAAAGGAACGACATCGGCAACACGTGCGAAGCCTACGCAGACGCGTATCTGTCGGCGGAGAGCCCGATTGACGCGCTCACGGTGACACCGTATCTGGGCTCCGACGGCGTGAAGCCGTTCATGGAGCGGTGCGTGAAGAACGACAAAGGCATCTTCGTGCTGGTGAAAACAAGCAATGCGAGTTCCGGCGAATTGCAGGATCTCCCCGTCGGCGACGAAGTCGTGCACGAGCATATGGCGCAGCTCGTGGAGAGTTGGGGGACGACGTGCCTGGGGAGCAGTTCCTTCTCCTGCGTTGGCGCTGTCGTGGGCGCGACGTATCCGGAAGAATTGAAATATTTGAGGACGCTGATGCCGCACATTCCGTTCCTGATTCCCGGCTACGGTGCGCAGGGGGGGACGGCAAAAGACGTCAAACACGGATTCATCGGAGACGGCACGGGCGCGATTGTGAATGCGTCGCGGAGCATCATCTACGCAAGCGAAAAGAAGGATTGGAAGGAGGCGGCGGGGAAGGCAGCGGGGGAGATGGCAGGGGAACTGCGCGCGGCGCTCAAATGACCAATGACTAATCTTTAATGAAATTTCAAAAGTTGGAATTTTGTAAAGTTCGAATACTGGCGCCGAAAATTCGGGTTAATTCCAATGATTCCTGAATGAGAGCTTGGCGGTTTCGTTCAACTTCCGGAGAAATTCCCGGATCCAGACCATCAAGCCAATGCCAACTCTCCTTTGCTTCCTTTCTACAGATCTTTATTCGATGCAAAAAATCTTTTTTACTAATAGCCAGATCAGCCTCCATGTAATTTGCCCCAACAGATCCTGAGGATCGTACTAACTGTTTAATGTCTTCGACGTTGGCAACGGATTTTGGAATAGTTTTTACGAATTTTCGAACAGATTTTGAGAAAGCATGAGTTCTTTCCATCAGGTCGTACTTCCTGACTTTCGTCGGTTGATTATTGGCGCCTTTCATTTGTGATTGGTCATTAGTCATTCGTCGTTTGTCGATACTGAAGCGCTTCAGCTATATGCGTTGTTTCAATCTTTTCTGAATTCGATAAGTCGGCAATCGTTCGAGCGACTTTGATCGTCCGGTGGTACCCCCGCGCGGAGAGCCCCATGCGTTCCACAGCTTGCCGAAGCAGTTTTTCCGATGCCGCATCCAACACGCAGAGTTCGTCGATCTGTTTCACATTCATCTCTTTATTCGTCCGGATTCCCCTCCCCTCAAACCGCTTTGCCTGCCTCTCCCGTGCGGCAAGGACACGCGCTGCGATGCTGGCCGACGTTTCCGTCCCCTCAGACGGCTTTCTCTGTAAATCTTCAATCGGCACAGCGCGCACGTCCACCGTCAGGTCGATCCGGTCGAGTAGCGGAGCCGAAATTTTCCGCGACGCTTGTCCCGGATTGCCCGCGGAATACTTTGCGGGATTCATCGCGGCGATGAGCGTGAAGTCGGCGGGGAACGTGATGGATCCGCGCGCCCGCGTGATCGTGATCTTGCGGTCTTCGAGCGGTTGTCGCAGTACTTCGAGCACGAACGCGGGGAATTCGCCGAGTTCGTCCAAAAAGAGAACACCGCGGTGGGCCAAGCTGATCTCGCCCGGCCCCGGAATCTGTCCTCCGCCGACGATCGAGACGCCGCTCGCCGTGTGATGCACTACGCGGAACGGGCGGTGACGGATCAGCGGCGTATCTTCCGGCAACAGATTCGCCACGGAATAGATTTGCGTCACTTCGATGGATTCTTCGCGCGTGAGCGGCGGCAGAATATTGCGGAATGCCCGGGCGAGGAGGGTCTTCCCCGACCCCGGCGTTCCGGAGAGGAGCACATTATGGCCTCCGGCAGCCGCGATTTCGAGCGCGCGCTTCGCCTGCTCCTGTCCGCGCACATCCGCGAAATCAATCGCGTCGCGGTGTGTCGCTTGATCTTCATCGCGGGGAGGAAGCACGGGAGAAGCTTCCGTATCTCCCTGAAGAATGGCGATGAGTTCGGGGAGCGTCTTCGGCGCGATCACTTCCACATCCGGGATCAGCGCCGCTTCCGGTCCGTTCATCGACGGCACGACCAGCGTCTTGATGCCGAGTTTTTTGCAGGCGATCGCCGCAGGCAGGACGCCCGTCACGTGCCGCAGAGCTCCGTCGAGCGCTAGTTCGCCGAGGAATGCCGTCGTTTGCAGAATTTTCTTCGGGATATGAATGATGTCGTGCGCGATCAAAAGTCCGAGAGCAATCGGCAGATCGTACCGTGGGCCGATCTTCCGGATATCGGCGGGCGCCAGGTTCACAATGACCATCCTGCCGGTTTTGAAGCTGAATCCCACGTGGCGTAACGCGTGTGAAACGCGCTGCTTGCTTTCTTGTACGGCCATGTCCGCCAGTCCGACGATGAAAAATCTGCCTTCGCCGGCGGTCCAGCCGACCTCGACTGTGATCTTCTCGCACGAGAGGCCGATGCCGGCGAACGACGTAAGTTGGGTGAGCATGATAGTGGGGGGTAGGGGGGGTGCAGGCTTTCTTGCCTGCGAGGTGACAGAAAAAATAAATGGGAACCATTTTCTTTCTCCGGTAACACCCACACAAGACCCTCCCGACCAAGTCTTGATTTCATATCGGGACTATTGCGCATTAGCTTGCGGAGCCCGGGCGTTCCACACCCCTATGGAACGCCCGGGTTTGGCATGGGGATCAGCCG
>JABFSS010000060.1 GCA_013140485.1 Candidatus Peribacteraceae bacterium
AATATTGGGAGTGCCTCTATTGACTCACTCGTCACCGATCCGCCCGCAGGTATCGGCTTCATGGGCAAGGAGTGGGACCATCACAAGGGTGGACGCAAGGAATGGATCGAGTGGATGAGATCGGTGATGAGCGAATGCCTGCGTGTCATGAAGCCGGGTGCGCATGGTTTGGTTTGGGCGCTGCCGAGGACATCCCATTGTACTGCGACGGCGTTGGAGGATGCGGGCTTCGAGATCCGCGATTGTGTTTACCATCTGTTCGGGTCGGGATTTCCGAAAAGCTTAGACGTGAGCAAGGCGATTGATAAGGCAGCGGGTGCGGAGCGGGAGAGAACGCCGCAAATAGCGCGAGAGATCCGGGCTAGCGCAGTAATGGGCCAGGCGACACGCTGCGGGAAATGCGGGAATACCCGCAATGGGACTTCGTGCTTTTGCGCGCTCGACAGTGGTCCAGCAACCGACGCCGCAAAGCAATGGGCGGGATGGGGCACCGCGCTTAAGCCCGCAGTGGAATGTTGGTGGTTGGTTCGCAAGCCGTGCTCCGAGAAGACAGTCGCGGCCAACGTGCTGAAGTGGGGCACGGGCGCGCTGAATATTGATGGGACGCGGATTGAAGCTCAGGACGCCGCATCGCTTGCTAAGAATTGGGACCGCGTGCAATCGAAGGGCGCGAAAGGGAATGCCTCGGGCGCAATGGGCTTGAAAGATATTGATCTAAGGGACCGCGCCCCCACTGGCCGATTCCCCTCCCACCTCATCCTCGATGAAGAAGCGGGCGCGATGTTGGATGCGCAGAGCGAAACCTCAAAAACAGGAAAGCGCTCTGAAAAAAGTAAGCTCGCAAATCAAGATTCAGGAAATCCGTTTGTGGCTAAGGGTAATAAGAAGGATTGCGAGTATACAGATTCAGGCGGCGCATCCCGCTTTTTCTACTGCGCCAAGGTCTCCGCATCCGAGCGCAATGCGGGGCTTGAGGGGATGGCGGATAGGGAACTCGCAACATCAACCGGGCAGACACGCCCGAATGCTCCGGCGCGCTTAGGCAGCAACCCCGATGGCCGATCCATCGTGAAGAACCATCACCCAACCGTCAAGCCTCAAAAGCTCATGCGCTATCTCGCGCGCCTCGTGACGCCTCCGGGCGGAATTGTGCTTGATCCGTTCATGGGCTCAGGGTCTACGGGGCTCGCAGCGAAGTCTGAGGGGTTCGGGTTCATCGGGATTGAGAAAGAGCGCGAGTATTACAAAATTGCAAAGGAACGCATACGGCAAAGAAACTAGCCTTCGTATTCGACCCGTTCGAAGAGACGGGCGTTGAAGTACCGGCCAGCAAGCGGGACGCCGCGCGTGAGGACGTGGCGACCTACGTGAAAGAGCAAGTGCTCAAGTACGTGGGCGGGTCACGCACGCCGGTAGAAGGCGGCTCATGGGCTCCGCTCTCGCCCGATTACGCTGCACTGAAAAAGAAAATCGCCGGAAACCGGAAAGCCAACCTGGAGTTGGGCGGCGATATGATGGACGCACTCGATGTGAAGAAGAAGGGCTCAACGAAGCTCTCGCTTGAGATTGCAGGGAAGCAGGCACCCAAGGCAGACGGACACAATAATTTCTCGGGCGACTCTGAACTGCCTGAGCGTAATTTCATCCCTGACGAGGACCGCAGTCAAACCTTCGTGCCTTCCATTTGGACGGGCGTGAAGAAAATCTTAGAGGGCTACAGTGATGGCGATTAAGCTGCGGACCAAGATTGACCGGAATGAAATCAGGCGGCTCGGTTTCGCCATTAAAAATATCCCGAACTTCGCTACTGAGAGTGATGCGCGTAAAGTTGGCGATGAAGTCGTGAAGGAAATGAAAGACCTCGTGGGCAAGGGCATTAGTCCAATCGAAGGCAAGGGCCGCTTCCCTGGCTACCTTCATGCGAACGAGAAGGGTAAGTATCCCGCGAGCGCACCGAAGCGTTTCCGCAAGGGTTCGCGTCCGGTCAACCTCAAGCTCAGTGGCGATATGATGGACGACTTGGAGCGCAATACCTACAAGGCGGACCACGGCTACGGCGTCAATATCGAGTACGGCTCGCAGCTTTCTCAGAAGAAAGAGCAGGGCCATCGCGAGGGAAAGAACGGGCAACCCTCTAGGCCCACGTTGCCGCAAGGGAATGAGCGGTTCGCTCAGACCATCCAGCAAAGGATTGTTGACTACTTTAAAAAGGTTTTGGCCGTCAGACTGAAGAAACTTTGACGCCCAAAAAGGCAAGGCGAAAATTGCATTGCCTAACAAAAAAGGAAGTGTAGTGTATGACCACAGCAGCAAAAGGCGGTAGTGCCGCCGACTCAGGCAACGGTAGTGCCGGTGCAGGGGATGCGGGCAACAAGGGTGATTCAACCCAATCCGGTGACGATTCGTCCACCACAACCACGACAAGTAGCAGTGCGATTTCCGCAGCGGACCATCAACGGGCGCTCAATGACTTGAAGAAATTCAAGCAAGAGGCCACGGATGCCAAGCGGTTGTTGCAAGAGCAGAAAGACGCGAAGCTAAAAGAGGCTAACGACTTTAAGGCGCTCTACGAGCAAGAGAAGACGGCTCGTGAGACGCTTGAGAAAGAGAACGGGACGTTCAAAGAAACGGTGTTCAGCAATCTCAAGTTGAAGGCACTCGAAGCGGAAGTCGCGAAGCTCGGAATTCTCGCTACTGCCATGGCGGACCTCGACGTTTTGGACCTCTCGGGAATCGAAATTGAGACTACCAACACCGGACGGCACATCATCAAGAATGCCGACCGATTGGCGAAGAAACTCAAGGCCGATCGACCTCATTGGTTCTCAACACAAAAGGTTTCGAACTTTAACGCCGGGGGCGGCGGTAAGGGCGGAAGTGATGGGGGCGGGAAAGTTACGGCGTCGGATGTTTTCAATGCGGAACGAAAAGCCAAGTTGAAGCCGACACCCGAGAACGTCGCTGCTCACAAGCAAGCGTTTCAACAATACTCCGAGCAGAAAAAAGCTGCCCGGCAACAATAGGAGAGGTGCTGAATGGATCAAGTCATGACGGGAGCCGCGGAACTCGACGCGCTCATTCCCGAGCTGTGGGCCGCCGCTTTTTATCCGACTTTGATGGAATCACTTCCGTTCAATAGCTCGGTGCGAAGCGACTACGAAGGGGTGATTGCTGCGCTTGGGGACACTGTGAAAATCAGTACCATCCCTCAGTTCGACGTTGCCACGGAGCTTGCTGAAGACGAGAAGAATGACGCCGATTCGGTAACGGTCGCGTCCACTTCCCTCATCATCAACAAGCAAATCGTGAAGGACTACATCATGACCAACAAGGCTCAGACGCAGAGCCTTGATGCCATGAGTGCTCTTCGCGACCTCGCGCTTCATGCCTTGCTGAAGAAAATGCAGCAAGTCATTATCGCGGAAGTCGTGCCGAACGCTGCGACTCCTGACCACTCGATTGCCTACACGTCTGCGACGACTCTTGCGTTGGCGGATATCATCGCTATCAAGCGCCTGCTTGATGCGGCGAACGTCCCCGACGACGGAAGCCGCACGATGATTTCGGGCACGAGTCAGTGGAATGACTTGTTCAACATCACGGGTTTCGTGAGCCGGGATTACGTTCCTGCGGCGAATGCGATGAGCAGCGGAGCCATCGCAACGCCTGTCCTTGGGTTCCAACCCAAGTACACGACTGAAGTCGGCAACGTGTCCTACTTCTTTCACCCGATGTTCTTGCAAATGGCCGTCCAGCAATCGCCCACGGTTGAGCTCTTCAACCTTGGCGGTGAAGGTAAGCGCGCCAAGCGTGTGAACGTCACGGCCCTCTTCGGCGTGAAGCAAATGGACGGTCTGCGCGTCGCAACCCTGAGCTAAGGTCAATAGCTTCAGGATTCGGGATTTCAAGTCTAACGAAAGGAAACACAGACTATGCAAGGCTTTAAGAATGGTGGGGTTCAGGTCGCTGAATACCTCTACGACTTCGCCGTCGATGGCGGGGCCGTGGGCAACATCGACCTATCGGCAAAGAAGAGCAAGGCACCGCTTCCACTCGGAGCGGTTGTCGTGCGCATCACGCGGAAGGTCTTGACGGCTCCGACTTCGGGCGGCTCGGCAACCATCTCGGTTGGCGACGCTGGCTCGACGGCGCGGTACCTGGCTTTGACCGCCTTCGACAACGCGGCTTTCGTGGCGGGCGTTTACGCTCATTCCACGGGTATGCCTGCGCTCCTGGACGCGGCCAACAAGGGCCAGTTCGGGATTTCGATTGCGGTTGCGGCTCTCACCGCTGGAAAGATTGCTTTCCACGTTGAGTACCTCTTGCCGTCCGTCTAAGGAATTCATGGGCCGGGTGATTCGCCTGGCCCGTTTTCCTAACCTCTTCGCCAAATACTGAGGAGCCCACATGGCCAACATCAAGAAAGAACCCCCTGCCACTGCGGTCACCACGATTGTGATGGCTACGCCGCTCATCGTTCCAGCGACCCCGGTGACTGACCTCAAGGTTTACTAATGCTCTACCGCAACCAACTCAGGTCCATCCTCGTAGCGACTGAGACCACGGAAAAGACGCGCTCTGTGGGCGCTCCATTCCTGGCCTTCCCGCTCACGACGGCCCAGGCGTTCTACGTAGGCTTTCACGAGAAATTCGTGGGCCGGTATTTCTACCTGAAGGTCGCCAACGC
>JABFSS010000086.1 GCA_013140485.1 Candidatus Peribacteraceae bacterium
TTTGCCAGCGACAGTTCCAGAGGTGATAAACGGCGATTGGAGCAAGTGCAATCACCATGCCGAAGATGAGCCCCTTCACGAGGTTGGTCAGGCCAAGGAGGACGAAGAAAGCAAGCACGCACCACGGGCGCGGGCCAAGAAGCATTCGCGTCAGAGCCTGAAGCGTTAGCGAAGGATTTTGCTGCTCCTTCGCTAACGCTTCAGACGCTGGCGGTGTGCGCAGCAGTTCCGTATACGCAAAAACACATAGCACCCCGGCAATGATCGGCGTCAGGAAGATGTCGGCCTCGGCCAGCGTCGAGTAGCGGACGAAATTGTACATCGTGGCGAGCACGAGCCCGCTCAGGATGCCGACGCCGCGACCGAACAGCCGGCCCGCGAGCCATACCGTCAAGAGGACCGTGAGCAAACCGGCGAATGCGGGGCCGATGCGGATGTGCCATTCTTGATCGCAATGCCCGATGACGGCGCAAATGGCGCACGAGATCCATTGTGGCAACGGCGGGCGCTCCAGCCACGGGGCGTCGCCGTAGCGAGGCACCAGCCAGTCGTGATTGGCCAGCATCGCCTTCGTCGTCTGCGACAGCACGCCTTCGTGCATCGTCAACGGACCCCCAGAGGCCAAGACGATGACGTAGAGCGCCAGCGTAAACAATCCGATGTAGCAATAATCCCGGCGCTGGACCGGTTCAAGGTTCGACACGATCGTTGACCTCCAGGCCTTTCTTCACGCTGCGAGACGCGGACTGTTGGCGAGCCGCGACTCTTGCGCGGCCGGCGCTCGCGGTTCGAGCAGCAGGTACGTGAAATAACACAAGCTTGCCCACGCATGGACGCCGGTCTGATGGAGGCGCCACTCGTTGACGATGCCGCCGAGAACGACGGCAATCGCGAAGATCACGCAGCTTGCCCACAGCAGGCCATGGCGAGCGTTGCGTTCCTTCGTGTTCAGGGCTTCCACGATGGACCATGCGAACGACGGCGCCAGGAGGGCGAAGCTGCTCGATTCGGTCGCGGGGCCGAGCAGCATCATCCAGGCCGTCGTCAAGGCGAGCGTCGATGTCAGTAGTGCCGGGGTCGGCCAGCTGGCGCGCTGTCGTCGCCAGCACAGTAGCGCGACCACGGCCCCGCCGGCGACTTGCATCAGCAGGTAAAACTTTCGGCTGATCGGAACGCCGTACAGATAAATCAGCAGCCAGGCGTCGCGGTACATGTGACTGAGTCGGATGTCCGAGCGATCCTCGGAGCCAACGACTGCGATCCATTTCTCGTATTGATCGACGACATAGGCCGGATGTTGACAGAGAAACGGCGCCGCGAAACTCGCCAGGCAGGCGAGCGCAATACGCCAGGAAAGTTGCCGCGGATAGAGCAGGACCAGCACCATACCGAGGGCAAGCGGATAGAGTTTGAAGGTAAACGCCACCGCAATGAGAATGCTGGCAAGGCTCCAGCGTTCCTCGTTCACGGCCGCAATCGCTCCGAGCATGCAGGCGATGACGACGAGGTTCGCCTGGCCGTTGCCCACACTTTGGATGGATAACGGAATGATGAGCAGCGTCATCATCGCGAAATGCGATGGCGCGATCGGCAGCACGGAGCGGGCAAACCAGAAGAGTCCGCCGAATAGTGCTCCCACGCTGAAAAGCCGCCAGAGGACGCCGCCGAGTGCGTCGGGAAAAATCGCGAAGGGGGTGAAGAGGATCGCACACGTCGGGCTGTAGCGGTAGCCCTCCTGGACATCCGTTGGTCGGTGCGGTTCGTAGAGATCGGTGCCCGTCCACCAAAATCGGCCCGACGCGCTGAAGATCGGATAAACGGTCTTGGTTGTCGGTGATGCGAATACGTAAGCACTGACGCAAAGGAGGAGGACGCCCCAGGTTATCAGGGCTGCCTTTTCCCAACGTGTGCGTGATGCGAACCAGGTGCCCAGGTTGGCGAAAAGCAAGCCATCCTCCGTGATGCGGCAAGCCAGGGAAACTGCGAAGCGCCCTCCTGGCGCGATGATGGAGAATATATCATTAACGGATTGCAGCATTCCGTGCAAGCGGAGGTGATCGATGATAGGACGGCGGCGAACTCAGGCGTGGTCCAGTAGGCCGCTCGGGTGCGCCAATTGATTTTGGCATTTAGGCGGCGGTCCAGTAGTCGGCCCATTGGCTGCTGTAGTTAAGACAGCATAGTTCCGCCATTTTGTTGGCATTCGCCACCTTCCACCGAGCGCCGGTTTGTTTCAGACGCTTGCCGATCATGTTTTTTGCCGCGCCTTCCACCATGCCGCTGCCGATGCTCTTGCCTTGATGAAGACGCAGGCGGTAGTTCAAATGTTCCGTGTGCTTGGCCAAGTAACTCGTCAAAGCTTCGATCGCCTTTTGTCGCTCGGGCGTGTTTTCCTGGGCCAAAGTGGCGCCGACATGCTCACAGATGCCGTACCAACCGTCGGACAGCAAGCTTTGTCGGCCTTGGTCCAGCCACGTCTTTGCTTCGGGAGTGCTTTCGCCGAAGAGCGCTTTGGCGGCGTCGGAGATGTAGTTGCTGGCATGGTAGATGTCCAAGATCCCGCAGGCGCCTGGGAACTGCACTTTTGCATGGTCCCAGATCCACTCCGCGCCGTCGCCCAAGACAGTGATCGAAGCGCAAGCCTCGATTCCCAAGCGTTGCATCCATGAACGCCACTGCGGCGCGAAGGTGTCGATCGATTCGATCGACGCAAACGCATTTCGCACGCTGGGCTTGGGCAGCGTCCGCGTGTCCCACTCGGCGGGCGTCGCCGCCAAGCCGAGCGGACGCTTGGCGAAGATGCCGATTTTCATGTCGCGCCAGCCGGTATCGGTGTTGACTTTGACCCCATCGGTCTGAAACTCGACAACGCCTTTGGCCTTGGGAAACGCGGCGACGGCGGCGGGATGGTGTTGTTGCCATTGCTCGATGCGTCGCGCTTCCTCATAACAGGCCTGACGCAGACGTTCGTCGCTGATGTGCCAGCCGCACAAGTCGGCGAGAAGCTCCTCGGCTTGGGCGAAGGAATGCTGAGCCCCGGCCCGACACGCCAGGCGCGTGGCTTGGCGCGTGAGGAAGCCATCGAGACCCAAACGTTGGTCGAGCGGATAGCTTCCGCCCTGGCAACCCTGGCAGGTGAAGTAGGTCCGTTGGATCGTGAGCGCACCCAGAGCGCTCACGAAAGTCCGCGGCGAGCGCCCTTTGTTCCGGCACGCCTGCCCACATGAACAGGTGCGGGCGGCGCCCCTTTTTTTTCGAGGGTCTCGGCCTGTTGCTGCGCCGCCCCCGTCAGAATGGCCCGCAGGAGTTCGCGGCCTTTGGATAAAGCAAGCAATTCACACTGGTCGAGGACTTTTCCATCCGCGGCACCATTGGCAGTGGCTTCCATCTCACGAGCAAAAGCCAACGCTTGCTCCACCACCAGGCTTTCAAACGGAGTTTCCACAGAAATCGTCGAGTGAGGCATCGCACATTCCTCCTTGAATGAGATGCCCCCTTTTACCTGTTCGTTCGATTCAATGCCAGAAAGGATTGGCGCACCCGAGAACGAAGTTGACGCCGTCATAGATGGAAACAATCAACCCGGCGGTCGGATCGAACTTGGCGAGGATGCGCGGGGCAATCTGCGCGAGCATGCTGAGGATTTGCCGCTTGGCCGCCCCCATCAGATCGGCTTGCAGTTGATCCCAGAAACCACTGACGAGGGAATTCAGGTCCGATCCGAACCGAGCGGGCAAGTTCGACAGAAAGCTGAGCATGTCCACCGGATTGGCCTCGAGGCTGGCGGTGATGCCGGCAATCCGTTCGATGGCGGCGTAGTTGCCGGCGCCTATCTCGCTGCGGATGACATCCTTGAGATGGTCCCAGGTTAGGCCGGAATAGGCGAGAAGGAAATTGGTGACGCCGTTGATGTTGGTGAATAGTGGCGGAATCGTGTGATCGAGCGACGAGGGGTCGGAATCCTCGCGCAAGGACGGCAACTTCGCATCCTGCGGAAGAAGGAACGACGCGACGAGCATTAGCGCAAGGAATACGGATTTCACGACGCCTATCCTATTTATTCAGCACGCTGACGAAAATGACTTGCATTGCGCCGGCGAGTTTTGCACACACCCACCCGCAGGCTGCCCCTCCTGGCCACATGGCCAACAACGTTTGGCCATGGAGACGACGGCATAAACTATTGCCGCCAAACACGTTGCACGCGAGAAATCCCAGGATGGTCACTTTCCCGGGGGAGAGGGGGGTGCGAACGACGCGTTTCGTTGCGGTTCTGGTGGCCGCTGCATTCGTTTCATCATTCCGCGCCAGCCACTTGAAATGGAACGATGGATTCGAGTAGGACAGGAAAGGAGCACCGATTTATGCCGTCAGCCGAATCGCAGTTTTTCCGCGGCAACGACATTGACTTTCTTGCAGAGACGGACCCGATTCGCGATCGGCTTCGAGTGTCGGCCGTGCCTCGTGGTCAGTAAATCACGATGGCCCTTTTTCCCCGTTTTCCCCCTAATCGAAATGGCCTGATGACCCCACCGGCAAGTGCTCCCAAGTTGCCGCAAAATCTCCTTCGCAATACCCGAATTTTATTCCGGCCGACATATCAGTTCGCGCGATACCAAATCCATCTATCAGAAACTTCAAGAA
>JABFSS010000101.1 GCA_013140485.1 Candidatus Peribacteraceae bacterium
TCAGCTGGAAAATCATCTGTGCGACTTTTTCCTGGCTGTGATTGATCTTTCCGCGCGTCAAATTTCGCAATTGTTCGATGCCTCCACGGACGAAGTCACTGTCCGCGATGCCAACCGTGAATGTGCGGATGTTCTCCATCACATCGTCGGCGCTCAGATTGAGTTCGGGACCGGTGAACGTCGAAACCCTTCCCAACGCTCCAATGAGATCCTGACGCATGCGCACGGAATTCGGATCGGACGGATTAGCGCGGAGAATATCTTGAATCTGCGTAAAGCTGACTCCCATTTCGAGTTCGAGAGCTGCCAAACCCTGCGGATCACTGTCGCGCAACTGCTGCACGGCGACACCGACGGCGTCGAGTTTTGTTCTTTCCTGCTCGAGACCCGTTTTCATCGCAGCGGCATTCTGCTTTTTCGCGCCGATCTGCTTGTTCACGGCATCTACCTGAACTTGGAGGGCGAGGAGTTTTGTCCGCAGTTGCGTTTCCTGCACGGTCATCTTCCGCTCTTTCGCAAGTTTATCTTTTTCAATCTGTTGTTTGTCAGCGATGTCTTTGGTCGGCCCCTCCGGCGGCCGGGCCGTAGGAGGCACGGGAGATTCGGGCGCCCGCGGCGTGAGATCCGGATTCCCTCCCAACGTATTATTTTGGAAGCACAATCTCGCCTCCCGGAAGGAGAGTGCGGAACGGAAATGGATGAATGTGTGTGTCATACGAGCACGGGGAAGGATGGTTATTTATGCGGGGAGAGGAGGGGCCGCCTGTTTGACGGCGGTAAAGTAGTCTTGGACTTTCTGTTCGATGTGGATTGTCTCGCCTTCTGCGAGAATCGCTTCGAGTGTCTCGATGTGCGGCGGAGTCATGGTCGGGAGTTGCTGGAGCCAGTACGCGCGCTCGGTCTCGGTGAGGAGCGTGCTTTTCTGGATAAGCGCTTGGAGTTGAGAGGAATCCATCAATGGATTTGGTGTTAAATCGAATAATTATAGCAGAAACCGCTTTTTAGGACAACCTTGATAACTGGTTAATTTGTTAACTGGTGTGTGATTCCTACCAATTAACCAGTTAACGAATTAACGAATCTGCGACCAGATATGTGCTACGATTCACTTATATTTATCATCACTCGACTATGAATATCCAACACTTTGAAAAAGGCATTTCGTACAACGATCAGGAACTGCTGATCTTCGCGAAGAAGATCGGGAAACTCGCGACCTACTGCAAAAAACTGAAAGATGAGGACTCCATGATCCGTGTCGAAGCCGAGCGCCGCCCCACCAAAAAGAACCGCGATCAGGTGAAGGTGACGGTCACGGTAGATTTACCGAAGAAGATTCTCCGCGCGGAATCGCGCCGCAACAAAGTGATCGAAGCGCTGGACCGCGTGGTGGAGAAACTCGAGCCGCAGATTAAACGATATAAAGAAGAACATACTGGGCGGGATCGTGCTCGACGTTCCTCGGTACGCTCGTGACTCCGTCACGAGCTACTCGGAATGACAATGACGACAATGAATAACCTGCCATTGTCATCCCGAGTAGTTCAGCGCGGAGCGCTGAACGTAACGAGGGACTATTTCTTCTTGTCTCCTGATTTTTCTTTGGCCCCCTTCTCCTTCGACTGCGCTTCTCCAGCCGCAGGCGCCGCGCCTTCCGCTCCCGGTGCGCCTTCCGCTCCCGGTACAGCCGCAGCCGCTGCACCTTCCGCCGGCACCGCAGCAACAACTTCAATGACTTCCTCCTTGCGCGGCTCTTGAATCGTCAGCAGCACGGTATCCTCGCCATCCATCACTTTGACGCCAGCGGGGACTTTCAGATCTTTGACCGAGACGGACGAGTGGAACGCATCGAGTCCCGCGATGCTGACCACGATGCTGTGCGGGAGATTTTTCGGGAGACAACGGACTTTGACGTGATCATGCGCGATGACGATAACTCCGCCGAGCGTCTTGACCGCCGGAGCTTCACCGTCGAAGTGGACCGGCACCATCGTCTCGATTTCCTTGTCCATGTTGACCGCGTAAAAATCGACGTGGATCTCGCGATCGCTCACCGGATCGAAGTCGACAGACTTGAAGAGCACCGGGATTTTCTTTCCCGCAACGTCCAACTCCACCAGCGTGCTTTCCCCCGCTTTGATGAATGCGGAATGTAATTCCTTCTCCGAGCATTGGATCGACATCTGGGCTTTGTGGCCGTACACGACGCCGGGCACTTGGTTGGCTCTCCGGAGAACCTTGGGGTTCGCCTTCTCGTCGCGTGCCGTTGCGGTCAGGGGGACCATTTGCATGGACGCGGAAGACTAAAGGAAGGCGGAAGGCTAGTCAAAGGCTCCTGGCAAGGAAAACGAGGGAATCGACGGAAACGAAGAAAACGACGATCCTCGTTTGCCTTGTTTACCTCGTTTTCTTCGTTTGCTTACGCTCTGCGCCACTTCCAAAAGTATTTCATCGCACTCATCAAATGGATCCTGGCAGTCTTCTTGGTAAACAGCGACAGCACCCCCCCCTCGCTCAACCTGCTCTTACGGTCTGTTCCCCATGCATCGGGAAAGTAGACGACTTTCTTCCCCGCCTCCCAGCAGCGGCGGCACAGATCGGTATCTTCGAAGAAGAGAAAGAACCGCTCGTCGAATCCCCCGAGTTGTTCGCAGAGATCCCGCCGGATCATCAGGCATCCCCCCGCGACCCAGTCCGTCTCGCCGGTGACTGCGGGATTCCGGTCCGTCTGCAAGTAGCGGCGCATCCTTGATGTGAATACTGAGCGGAGCGAAGTACGTTTGATGAAGACGTCGAGCAGTCGGGGGAAACTCCGGTACGAATCGCGGACGGTACCGTCGTCGTAGACGAGCTTCGGCGCGAGTATGCCGATACCGGGATCCGCTTCCATCGCTCTGACCATTTTCTCGACGGCGTCGGGCGCCAGGAGCTTCGCAGGATTATTGATGAGGATATATTTGCCATGCGCCAGCTTGAATCCGAGATTGTAGCCGTGCCCGAAGCCAAGATTCGCCGGAGTTTCGATGATGTGAATTTTTGGAGCAGAAAATCTGATCCTGTTTCGGATGTATCCGATGGAGTCATCATCGGAGTGATTATCGACGATGAAGATCTCCATCCGGTCAGCAATCGTTTGATGAAGAAGAACATCGGCGCACTTCCAGGCGTCGCGACCCGTGCGGTAGTTGAGGATGATGGCGGAAACCTGAATCATTTCCAGAACAGGAAGAATGTCAGCGCCAAAATGATTCTGTAGACTCCGAATGCGACGAAGGAATGCTCCTTCACGTACGAGATGAACCACCGCACAGCGATCAACGCGAAGACAAAGGAGAGGACGAATCCGATCAGGAGATTCTGCACGTCACCGGACGTGAATTCTCCCGCCGATTTCAGCAGATCGTACCCCGTTGCCGCCGCCATCGTGGGAATCGCAAGGAGGAACGAGAACTCGACGATGGATTTGCGCGACATGCCGATCAGTTCGCCGCCGATGATCGTTGCGGCCGAACGCGAGACACCGGGAATGATTGCGACGGATTGGAAAACGCCGATCAGCACGGCGTGAACGTAGGACATCTGACAAATTTCTCCCATGGCGGGTTTCTTTCTGCGAAACGCCGGCAGTTCAAAGACGATCAGAACGATTCCTCCGAGGAACAAAGACACGAGCACGACGGTGGTGCTCCCGAGCAGCATGTCCTTCACGATTCCATGCAACAAAAATCCGATGATCCCCGTTGGGATAAAAGCTGTGATGGTGAGAAGCAGCGTACGACGATCTCTGAGCAACGTCCGCGCATAGAGGACGACGACCGCGAGAATCGCGCCGAGCTGAATCGCGATCTCAAAACTCTTGTGTGCATCGGTTTGGGGAATTCCCAGAAGTTCTGATGCCAAGATGAGATGCCCCGTTGAAGAAACGGGGAGGAATTCTGTGACTCCCTCAATCAACGAAAGGATGGCGACGTAAAACACTGTCATTCATCTGTAGTCTAAAGGAAGCCAAGGATGCCGACGATGCCAAAGATACCCAGGAAAGGTCCTTGGCATCTTTGCTTGCCCACCGTAGCCTTGGCGAAGGCGGGGCTTCCTTGGCTTCTTCGGCATCTTTTCTTCACGCCTTATCCCATTTCGCCCAGACATCCAACGCGTATTTGCCCGGCCCCATCGTCATGACCATGACGCACGCCGCGAGGATCAGCAGGTCGAACTCCCACTTGCCGCCCGTAGCGAATGAGACCAGTCCACCGCCGGAGAACTTCATCTGAATGGCTCCGAGCATGATGACAACCAAACCGAGTCCGGCCCAGCGCGTAAGCAACCCAACGATCATCGCGACGCCTCCGAGCGGCTCGGCGATGGCGAGAATGTTCATGACCGTGAGCGTCCCGTCGAAGTTGGACCACTTCATATGGCCGTGCGCGAGGAAGATCGCGCCGATCACCAGACGCAAGAGAAGGAGACTACAATCCTTGTTTTTCTGGAGTGTCTTGAAACACATACGAGAGAAAGGGGGAAGAATTGCCCTCCACTGTAGCTCCGCATGGAGGACACAAGCATGTGCGTGAAGCAAAAAGTATGACGTAATCACAGACGTTCGTACTCCTCGCAAAAAAATCCCCTCCCCCTCGGGGGG
>JABFSS010000095.1 GCA_013140485.1 Candidatus Peribacteraceae bacterium
CCTCTGTACATCACCGCGACTTCGCCGTGCAGAAGGACGGCTCGGTGCTGATCTTGGACGAAGTGCTCGGGCCGGACGAAGTCGCGGTGATGTACAGAGGGCGTGAAGGGGAAGATGTCGCCGCCGACAAAGGCATCGTGATCGCACTCGATACGCGCATAACGCCGGAACTCGAACTGCAGGGCAAAGCGCGCGACATCATCCGGTTCATCCAGAGCCTGCGGAAGGAACAGGGATTGAAACTGGAAGACAAGATTGTCTTAAGCGTGGAAGGAGCCGATGACGTGCTGGCCGGACACAAGGACACAATCCTCTCCGCGACGCAGGCGACGCTCGGAAAAATTGACGGTGATGCGCACGCATTGGATCTGGAGGGACAAAAGGTGACGGTGAAGTTCAAGAAGGTCTGAAGGAAATGACCAATGACGAATCACTAATGAAAGACTAAATGAGGAACTTGTAAATTTGTAAATTGGATTATTTCATTAATGATTGGTCATTCGTCATTCGCCCAATGAGTCTTCCTATCCGCATCCTCCTCCGCTTTCTCCTGACCATCGGCCTCGTTTGGGCGATGAACACGTATCTGCATACGTGGTTCGTTGTGACGGGGGGAATCCCGGCCTACGTGATCATCGCGGCGCTGATCACGCTGATGAATATTTTCGTCGCGCCGGTGCTGAATCTTCTGGCGGCTCCGCTTAAATTCTTCATGACGTTCGTCGCCGTGCTCTTGGTGAACTGGATCTTCCTGTGGCTCACGATCCGGATCGTCTCGGCGATGGAACCGACCCTCGTAACCATGCAAATCAAAGGCGGCATCCCGGGTTGGATCGTGGTGATTATTGCCCTCGGAGTCGGAAAATTGGTGATGAAATTGGTACTAAAATGACTCAGAATGACCATTGGACAAATTATCGACTTGTTGGCTTATATTAGGGCTCCGTGAGAATTATTTTTCTTGAAATAGTGCAATATTGCCCTCTCGAACTCTGCGAGAATCCATCAAGGACTGTGTGGCAGAATGCGTATGAGATATGAGTGACAGGCAACTATTTACAAAGACTAAATTTCTGTTAGATTAATCATCTATTTTTTCCACATTCCGTATGAAGAAACTCCTGCTCGCCGCCGCGTCATTCGCTCTCGGCATGGCCCCCTCGGTCGCTCTGTCCCAAGAATTCCGCGACCCGGCGTCTGACTACGTTCTCGAGCAGCAGATCATGTATCCGGATGCGGAAGGAAATTTCAACGGCACGGGAATGGTCACGCGGCTGGAGTTCACTCTGGCTACGGTAGACCGCCTCTACCCGATGGAAGATTTTGCCGGCTGCTTGGACGCCATCGCGCCGTCGCAGCCCGCCCGCTACACCCTTCTCTTCTCTGATGTGGACCGCACCGAGTGGTACGCACAGCGCCTCTGCGTCGGGATGCGCACGGGGTTGATCCAGGGAAATGCCGACGGCAGCTTCCGCCCGTTCGCGTCGATCACGGCAGCCGAAGCGTCCACGATCATGGCGCGCGGCTACGGACTCTCCACTCCGGCGCTCAACGTCTCGGCGAAGCCGTGGTACGAAGCCCCCATGCAGTCGCTCGCGAACCGCGGAGCAATCGGCCAGGTCGCCCCCGGCATTCATCTTTCGCGATCCGGAATGGCGCAGATGTTCTTCGCGCTGCGCGATACCGCCTACGCGGTGACCGGCACGGCAAATACGTCGGAGCCGACGCAACCCGCAACGCAACCCACCGCCCTTCCGTCGTCCACACCGGTCATGCTCTCGGTTCCGGACGTGGCCGTGACGGCCCCCGCGAACGAGGACTGCCCGATCTCCCGGGTGAATTCGCCCGGCACCGCCTTGCTTGTGCTCGGTCTCGAAGCGCATCCGCGCACGGCCGTGCGCCCGTCGACGCGGGCACTTGGCGCCCTGGCCGCGGCCAACTACGAGAACGGTACTTTTACCGGCCCGGATAACGGAATTCCGGAATCGAACGTGCTCTCCCGGTGCGCAGGTTCGTTCACACGGACTCCGGCAGGCGCGCTGCAAGCGGGAACCGCCGTCACCAAATTTGTAACGGGCGGCCGCGTGCCGCACCGTTTCCTCCGCGCGGAAGCCGAGCAACGCGGCGTGATCAACGACTTCCGGATCGACCGGAGCGTCGGGTACTAGTGCTACACTTCAGACATGCACCCCCGCGGTTACCGTGACCTTCTCTCGGCGCTCTTCGTCACGACGCTCGTCGTCAGCAACATCATTGCCGTGAAGATCGGCGCGTTCGGCGGCTTTTACCTGCCGGTCGCCGTCGTGATCTTCCCGCTGAGCTACGTCCTGGGGGACATCATCACCGAAGTGTACGGATTCTCCGCCATGCGCCGGACAATTTGGACGGGATTCCTCTGCAATCTCGTCGCAGTCGCCGCGATCATGATCGGAAACATGATCCCTGCCGCTCCGTTCTTCGAAGGACAGGACGCGTACCGGCAGATCCTCGGTTCCACGCCCCGGATTCTGGGCGCGTCGTTCACCGCATTCCTCATCGGCTCGTTCACCAACGCCATGATCCTCTCGCGCCTCAAAGTCGCGACGAAGGGCAAACATCTCTGGCTCCGCACGATCACCTCGACCGTGATCGGCGAAGGTCTCGATTCGCTCGTCTTCATTTCACTGGCCTTCTGGGGAATCTTCGCACCGGCGGAAGTTGCGCTGATGTTCGTGACGCAATGGGCGTTCAAGGTCTGTGTGGAGATTCTCGTGACGCCGCTCACGTATGCCGTGGTCGGCACGCTCAAGAAACGCGAAGGCACCGATGTGTATGACGCCAAGACGAGCTTCAATCCTTTCCGACTTTCCTGATGCCGACCAAGAAAGACGATCTGCAGGCGCTGACGAAATTGGGAAAGAAAGCAGAACCCGGCCGCACGCTGGAAGTCTTCCCGAACCATGCACCCGGCGAAATCGACGTGGTGCTGCACTGCACCGAGTTCACCTGCATCTGCCCAATGACCGGCCAGCCCGACTACGCGGACATTGAGATTACATACGCACCCGACAAGCACGTCGTTGAATCAAAATCGATGAAGCTCTACCTGGAAACCTACCGCAATGAAGGAGTTTTCCACGAGCACTTGGCCGTTGACATCGGGAAGGATTTTGTGAAGTTTGTGAAACCGCTGAAGGTCAGCGTGACCGTGAAGTTTCACGTCCGCGGGGGGATCGCGATTGATGCGACATGGAATTACGGGAAGTAGCCCATCCTAAACAGCACTCTATACGGCACCGGCTGGACGAAATCCTTTCCCGCGCAGGGCGGCGGAACATCGGTAAAGGCGGTCTGGAATTCGTGAGCAGATTCTTCGTCGAGCAACGGACGCGGTTCGTCGTCTTTATCAATTGCGATGGGCGCAGTGTGGAACTGGCGGCCGAAGATCTCCAGGAACTCGGGCCGACCCGAAATCATCCGCGCGTATTGTGTAAAGAGCGGACCGAGCGGCGAGTGTGTCGTGTAGCCCTGAATGCCGTCGTTGGCGTTGATCAGGAGGAGATAGCGGTCGACATCGCAACCGGCCAGCGTTGTATCGATCACCTGCGCGACGTTGCGGCGCTCTTGATCGCGCGCAAGCCACTGGGGATCGGCCGTGACAGATGCCGCGGGCTTGAGGAGAATGCCGACACAGAGCACGGCGACCCACAGTGCAGTGATGACCTTTCCCGTGAAGGTGTGGAGAAGCCGCTCCTGCTCGCGCAGGCACAGGAGGAAGAACGCGGCGAACACCGGCACGCCGAAGACGAAGTGATGCCCGTAGAAGTCACCCGAGATCCCGATGCTGAGAGTGAGCAGCCAGCTGCCGAGCAGCCACTGGAGAGCTGCGAGCAGGCGTGATGTTCCCGTTGACGTCCGAAAAACCATCAGCGGCAATGCGGCAAGCCAGACGGAAAAAATGACGATAGGGAAGAAGCCCGAGAACGAAAAAAGCGCTGCCCAAAGCCGCGGAATCTGGATTGTCCTGAGCCACAGCGGATCGGGAACGACTCCCCACGGCGTCGTCATCTGGTGGCCGATCATGTGGCTCAAGTAGACCGAGAAGTACGGTGCAAAGACTCCTGCCAGGAACAGTCCGATGAAGAAGAGCACGCCCGCGATGACGAGCGACGGCAGCATCCTCTGCGAACTGCTGAACGAAGGAGAGACGATCAGCGCACCGCCGATGATTGAGAGCAGAAACGGTTCTTTGAAGAAGACCGCGAGGAAGATCAGAAACGCCGTGAGGATGATCACCGGGATCGTGAAACGCTGAGGATACCTCGCCGCCAACATGACGACCGCGACGGCGAACACGGCGC
This sequence comes from Candidatus Peribacteraceae bacterium, assembly GCA_013140485.1. Lineage (GTDB taxonomy): Bacteria > Patescibacteriota > Gracilibacteria > Peribacterales > Peribacteraceae > JABFSS01. The sequence continues at coordinate 4,341 of JABFSS010000095.1, forward strand.
CGAACGATTCGGCGAGACCTTGTCCACCGGCTTCACCGGTATAGAGCGCGAGGAAGATCGTGAAGATCGCTGCAATCACCATCGTCATGATCCGCCGATCCATGCGCATGACGGCGACGAGAATGATCACTGGAAGGAGCGCCAGGAGGATCGTCTCCGTCCAGAGAATCAGCGCTGCGCCGTTGAAGAGATGAAGAGACAGCGCGCTCAGGAGAAATATTCCCGGAGGCTTCGTCTCGAACAGGTCGATGTACGGCGTGAGTCCGTTGAGCATTCCTCTGCCAAGCGCCAAATAGATGTCGACATCCTGGTAATAACTGCCGAGGGTTTCATGACGGAGCAGCGCGATGAATTTCCAGAGAGCAATCAACGCAACGCAACTAAGAAGAACAAGAACGACGCGTCGAAGGACGGGGGAGTGGAACCAAGAATGCATTGGTCAGGAGTATAGAGCTCGTCAGCTCAGACAGAGCCTGCCCCGAGCGGCGCCGAGGGGCCGTCTGAGCTGATAGGAACAATATTTACATATAATTTGACATATATTTATACATAAAATATACTACCCGTATGGACTCCATGCTCCCCATCATCACCGTGTCTGATCTACAGCGCAGCGCGAAAACCGCGCTCGCCTCCGTCAAAGATTACGCCGTCGTGCAGAGTCACGGCCGCGACCGCGCGTTTATCTTGCATCCCGATCTCGGCAGGATCCTTCTGCAGTCGGGCATGCTCGACGCGCTGCGCAAACAGTGGAATGTCATTCGCGAATCTTCGCAGAAAGACAAAGCAGGCGTGGGCCCGGAACTCGAACAGTTGATTGGGAACGTCCTGCGCGAACTCAGCAAGCGATGATTGTACGATTATGAATTACCCCACACTGACCATCTGCCGGGAATTATTGTTTCCGATGATCCGCCAGCACATGGCGATTCACGAGCCCGCGCCGTATTACGACGGCGAGCGCCGCGGACTCGACAAGCTCGAGGGCACATTCGGATTGATGCAGCGCGACAACTATCCGGACCTGCTCGGCAAAGCCGCGTACCTGTTCTGCTCCGTCATCGACGGACATCCGTTCAGCAACGGTAACAAGCGCCTGGCCGTCACGCTGCTCACGTACTTTCTGCTCATGAACGGATTCCGCATCAGCGCCCCGAGCATGCTCGCGGTACGCGCCGAACTTGAGCGCTTCTTCCCAAACCTCCGCTGGGAAGACGTGCATGCCTTCCGCCACCCGCATGAGTACTTTTTCTATCACCTCGCGCTCATCGTTGCGGACCGCGCGCAGAAGGGAAAACTGAATTTTCGGCAGGAACAGGACGCCGTGCAGCAATTACTGGCGTTCATTGCGGTGAAGAACTGAAGAAAGTGTGTAAAAAAATACGCGGCTCACACGTCTCAATGGAGTCCATTCCCCTCTTTTTCTATGTCTATTCTCGGTTTCATCGTCATCGGCATCATCGCGGGCTGGATCGCCGGCATCATCATGCGCGGCCACGGCTTCGGACTGATCGCGGACCTCGTGATCGGCATCGTCGGGGCCGTCATCGGCGGCTTCCTCTTCCGCATGTTCGGGATCACCGCCTATGGATCGCTCGGAGCGCTCGCCATGGCCGTCCTCGGCTCGGTCGTTTTCCTGGGCCTTGCGGGGGTGGTGAAGAGGGCGTGAATATTTGTAACGTTTTGTAACGTTTCATCTCTCCATCCGTAATACACTGCGTAGGAATCCTATGGACCGGGCCGAACTCGACAATATCGCGGCGTGCAGAGCCGGGCGCCTGCAGGCATTCGACGCGCTCTATGAGCTGCACGTTTCCGCGGTCTATAAGTTCCTCTACCGGCGCACGCAGGTCCGCGAAGTCGCCGAAGACCTGACCAGCATCACCTTCACCAAAGCGCTCGAATCCATTCGCTCTTTTGACCCCGCCCGCGGAGAGCTGCGCGCCTGGCTGTACCGCATCGCCCGCAATGCCCTCATCGATCACCACCGCCACGCCGGCGAACACGTGATCGGCCTCGAGCACGCCGAAGATCTCCCCGGCGATGACACCGTCACCCGGCGCGCGGAACAGGCGATCGACGCGCAGAAGTTGCAGGAAGCGCTGAAAATCCTCAAGCCGCTCCAGCGCGAAGTCGTCCTCCTGCGCATCTGGGAAGAACTCTCCTATAAAGAGATCGCCGTGGTCACGGGAAAAACCGAAGGCAACTGCAAACTGATGTTCTTCCGCGCTCTCGCCCAACTTCGCACTGCCCTCATTGTAGTCTTTCTCCTCTTGTCATCCTGAGCGTAGCGAAGGACCTTCCTATCCCCCTCGACCCTATGAATACTCTCCGTCCATCCGACTTCCTCGCCGAGCTCTACGCGCTGGATCCCAATCTGCAGGCGCACGAAGCCCAGCTGCTCCCGATCATCACGCAACTTCTCGAGAGCGACCCGGCAAAATCTCCTGATCCCGCGTTTGTCGCTTCGCTGCGCGGCCGCCTGCGCCTCCGTGCCGATGAAATTTCCGCCGGTTCGCACGTCGAAGACGTGCGCTGGTTTTCCAATATACGTACATTCTTCACCATTGCCATTCCCACGGCGGCCATCGCCGTCCTGATTCCCGTCGTCTTTATTTTCCAAAACCGCAGCGGTCTCCCCGTGTCGCCATCGCCCTCGTCCACGATCGTGATGGAAGATGCCGGGAAGAACGCCTTCGGTCCGCTGACCGACCTCAATCCCGGATCTCTGTCCACGGGCCGGGCACAAGGCGGTGGCGGAGGAGTGATAATGGGAGGTGACTCCGCCGCGCCCGTCCCCCCAGCCGTTCCTGTGCGAATGGCCGAAGGAGCGGCAACCAATGCCGTCACATCCGAAGCCACGATGGACTACGGAACCAGTGATATGAAGATGATCGCACCGTATCCCATGGTCCAGTACGAATACGTCTTTGAAGGCCCGATCACGGGCCTGACACCGACGATTCTCGTCTACAAGCGCACACCGAATGCATCGTCACTGCCACTCTCGTCGATCGCTTCTAGTCTCAATTTCGGAACGCTGAAACTGAATTCGTTCTCCGGCATGAGCGTCGACTCGCTCACCTTCACGCAGAACCAGTCCTTCGGCTACCAGCTCTTCGTCAATCTGCGCGACTCTTCCATGTCGCTCGACGCGCAGTGGGACCAGTGGCCCCAGAGCAAATGCACGACCGAAGCGTGCTATCGCAGTGAGCAGATCACGCTCGCACAACTCCCCTCCGATGCGCAATTGATTGGCATCGCAAACGACTTCGTCTCTGATCACGGCATCGACCTCTCCGCCTACGGCGCACCCGAAGTCGACCAGACCTGGAAACTCGACTATGACCGCGCACCTGATAAGAACAGTGCCTACGTTCCCGAAGTCCAACGCGTCATCTACCCGCTCATGATCGACAGCAAGCCCGTCCACGACCAGAGCGGCGCCAAAGCCGGTTTGATCCTCGGCGTCCATGCCAAGCACAAACGCGTCATGAATGTCTGGGGCATCATGGACCGCAGCTACGCGAAGTCCGACTACGACGGCGTCACCGACGAAGCCGCAATCAAGAAGTATCTCTCGCAGATGGACAACTACGGAATGCCGGAGGATATGAAAGCGAAGAAGGTCCGCATACTCCTCGGCGAGCCGGTCATCGCCTCCTCGGTCTACTTCCGTTACACCGACGCAAAGAGCGACGAACTGCTCGTCCCCTCTCTCATCTTCCCCGTGAAGTCCGCGGAAGGTGCAGAGCCGTCCGGCTATTACCGTTCCACCATTGTGGTTCCCCTCGCCAAAGATCTCCTTTCCAGTCCCTGGGGCGGCGGAGTGATGCCGATGATGGAGGGGGCGGTGCGGTGAAACAGTAATTTTGAATGAAAACTGCTCCGCTAATACGGGGCTGTTTTTATTGAGTATTAGCTTATTTATAAAGATAGGGTGTACGATTTGACACCCAGTAAGTACGAATATAAGATCCGAATTGTTATTTATTTCTCCAAGTAATATGCAGACCTACAAAAATTTAAGCGGCGTCTCAGGTGCAGCGTCTTATGAAATTGGAAATGATTACATCAAAGTTCTATTCAAGGATGGAAAGGGATACGTGTACACCTACTCCTCTGCGGGTGTGCAACAAATAGAAGACATGAAAAAATTGGCTGCCAATGGGTCTGGATTAAATACATACATTAATAAGTATGTAAAAAATGATTATGAATCCAAATTCTGATAGTTAATCATAATTATTGTCCTTATACTCTCACTATGAATCCAACTGTCATCGAGATCTGTACTGGCGGTGGCGGCCAAGCATTGGGCTTGGAGATGGCGGGCTTTGAAATGATGGCAGCTGTGGAAATTGAATCGAAGTATTGCGACACTTTGCGTCTTAACAGACCACATTGGAACGTCATTCAGGCAGATGTCAGGAATATCAAAGGAAAAGATTTTGAGGGGGTCGACTTGTTTGCTGGCGGAGTTCCATGCCCACCATTTTCAATTGCAGGTAAGCAATTGGGAAAAATGGATAGTAGAGATATGTTTCCTGAGGCATTGAGACTAATCGGAGAAATTAATCCAAAAGCAGTTTTGCTCGAAAATGTTCCTGGATTTGCATCTGCTAAGTTTGCTGGTTACAGAGCTTCCTTGATGAACAAATTTAAAAAAATGGGATATGTTCCTAGCTGGAGAATTCTTCATTCTTCTAATTATGGGGTTCCTCAATTGCGCCCGCGCTTTGTGCTGGTAGCTCTAAAAAAAGAATACTCAGAAGGCTTTTATTGGCCAGAACCAATCGGCACCGCTCCGACGGTTGGCTCGGCACTATTCGACCTGATGGCAGAAAGAGGGTGGAAGGGTGCTGCAGCATGGGCTAGTGAGGCAAATACAATTGGGCCAACACTTGTTGGGGGATCTCTGAAACATGGTGGGCCCGATTTGGGCCCAACAAGAGCTAGGCATCAGTGGGAACTTCTGCGGGTAGATGGCAGGAGTCTTGCTGATACTGCCCCTGAAGCAAGGTTCTCGATAAATGGCATGCCACGTCTTACGGCGAGAATGGCAGCAAGAATCCAGGGCTTCCCCGATGAATGGCAATTTGCAGGCAAGAAAACTTCAGCCTATCGGCAGATTGGAAATGCATTTCCCCCTCCAGTTGCATTAGCGGTTGGCAAATCTATTATTTCTGCTTTGCAGACTCAGAAGTTCAGCGCTGTGCACAGCAGATTGCCGACATATGCGGCAGCCTGAAGGTCTATAACTTTTTTGCCGCTCACATTTCCTGATTTCAGCTGCAATACTTCCTTCAGGCCATGGCTCGTATTTTATAAGTTTGAAAAAAGATCTGACGCGTCTGCCCTCTTTTTTCTTTTTAAAAGAATAATCCCAACCCAGCACCCGCAATTCCCGCAAACGCTTTTGCCAGTCATCTTGATACTGCTTTGCTTTTGCTACTAACTCCAGCAACTCTGAAGGAACAGGTTCTTTGTTGAATGCCTTCAATAGCTCGCCAATACGCTTATGTGGTTCATCGTAGTTAACAGCCTGCTTAATTTTATCTGTAAATTCATTGTAGCTTGAGAAAAGATTTTTCTTTCCTTCGTTGCATTCGGAACAGAGTGGCTGAAGATTTTCACGATCGTCAGTGCCATTCCATTCCTGCGGAATAATGTGATCGACGTGAAGTTTAACTTTATCCTCAAGCGGCGTTCTCCCGCATTGCGCACAGCGCTGATCGCGAAGCACCCATGATCGGGTTTTGTTGGAAATATTACCGCTTGCCTGATGCGGCTTATCTGACACCGACACAAGAAGATAAAGGGTATCTCTTCCTTGCCGTGTACGAGTAATTTTGAAAAATGGATAAAGATCACGCAAACGTCTATTCAAATGCTCCTGTTGGCCTGCTTTCAGTCCAATTCGTTTTCGTATTTTTGATATCGGAAGAGCTTGATTGCGATTCTCATACAAAACTCCGTATATAGCCCTAGACATTTTGTGTTTTACGATCTTCTCCAATGTAGAACTTTCTGGCTTGGGCAGTGCAGTCATGGTTGGTGGCTATTGAGGAGACCTCAAGCCCATTCTCCTCTAAATCAATCCATTTTTCCAGACACGTATATATGTGAAGGAATACGCAAATAATGCTTTGAAAAGTAATCTATTGATTGTTTCAATTCGGCGTATACTTGTTTCTAAAGCTCATTGCCATGAAATTTTTTACTCTGGGATTTATCATCACCGGCATTTGCCTCTCAATGCATACAACTGCACTAGCTCATCCCGGCAACACAGCTGCTGATGGTTGTCATTTCTGCCGTACAAACTGCAGCAAATGGGGAGTGCCGTGGAATGAGCGTCATTGTCATAACGCCAAACCGACACCCAAGCCAGTTACTCCGGTAGCAACGAAAAAAGCGCCGGTTGATCCCTGTAGTCAGGCAAACTTACTTGCAACGTACAAAGCGAAAAAGGCTACTGGTGAATCGATGAATAATTTGAGTGCTAAAAATTGGTGGACGCAGTGTCCTGCTTCCGTTCGTGCCGCCGTCTACAAGTTAGCTACCCCCTGACTCGTATGAAAAAATTCCTTCTCACAATCATTCTGGGAATTGCTCTTCCCTCGAGTGCTGCCGCATACAATTTTAATTTGGATGCGTTGCTCCATAGCACCAAACTCAAACAAGATATCGTCGATTTCGAGAGTAGATTTGGGACTAGTGCAACGTGCACAGAACTCATTCCCATGACCTACGATCATGCTCAAGATATGTTCGATATCGAATTGGGCATGCTCAAAGACATCAATGCACTCAACTGCCATACCGCATACTGTCAGAGTTCTTTCGACGATCACTCGAATGCAGCACAGCAGTATATTGATTTTATGAAGTTGCTCTCAGACAGCAACATTGCCATCTGCATTCCTTTAAATTATCCCCGTCTTTTCACTCCATCACTCAATTATTCCTCTCCTTCGTATCGTTCTTGTCCTGCGCATTCCACAGGGACATGGGGTTCATGCATTTGCGAGACAGGATATTTTTGGAGTAATGATTCCTGTGTCAGTTACAGTGCGAGTTGCAAGCAGCAGTATGGGCCTTATTCATACGGAGACCGAGAGAATTGTTATTGCTCAAGTGGATATCAATTCAATGGGAGTAAGACCGAGTGCGTAGCGATTCCTCGGCCTACGGTTCTGCCTTCCACCGTTAAGCCACCGAAGAAAGTTTCTTCCTCGAGCCGGTCGTCATCAACGAATACGATCAATGCTCGCAAGAGCAGACGTTTATTGCGTAGTGAATCGAAAAAATAACGTGGGCGATTTTCTCCCCTGAGACATTTACCCCTCAGTATTCATCACAAGTTTCCCTAAGCAGATCTCGCACACAGCGCTGGGGACCGGATCGCCACATTCTGAACAAAGTTGATACGTTTTAGACGGCTGTAAGTGCTGATCGACCGCGACGCGGTGATCGAAGACGAAACTTTCGCCTTCGAATACCTCGTGCAGATACTGTTCGGGTAGGTATCACAGTTGTCTTGACTAGTGGGTGTACAAATGTACACTTCGTCTATACTTCCCTCGCTTCCATGGAAACGACCGCAATGATGAAAAATATGACCCCCTTCGAGCACAATACCATCCGCAAAGCCTGGCATAACGACCAGTGGTATTTTTCGGTGATTGATATTGTGAGTGTGCTCACTGAGCAGCCAGATTTTAAAAAAGCAAAAAGCTACTGGACGACATTGAAGGGCCGCTTAAAAAGCGAAGGAAATGAGTTGGTCACAAAATGTGACCAACTGAAAATGCAATCTGCAGACGGTAAGTTTTACAAAACTGATGTGGCAAATATCGAAACCCTCCTTCGCCTGATCCAATCCGTTCCATCACCAAAAGCGGAGCCTCTCAAATTGTGGCTTGCGAGAGTAGGGACGGAGCGTATTGCCGAAATCCAGGATCCATCGCAGGGAATAGACCGGGCAAGAGGGTTTTGGAAAAAACACGGACGGAGTGACAAATGGATCCAGCAACGGATGATGGGACAGGAAACTAGAAACAAGCTGACCGATTATTGGAAGGATCATGACGTGAAAGAAGGCGATGAATATGCGATTCTGACAAATATCATTCATCAGGAATGGACGGACCTCAGCGTGAAAGATCATAAAGCAGTCAAAAACCTCGGAAAATCGCACAACCTTCGTGATCACATGAACGAAGCGGAACTGATTTTGACCGCTCTTGCCGAACTTTCTACGCGTCAAATCGCCGAGAGCATGGAAGCCAGAGGATTGGAGAAGAATAAAATTCCTGCTAAAAAAGGAGGACAAGTTGCGAAAAATGCGCGGAAAGAATTGGAATCTAAGACTGGCAAAAGCGTCATTTCCGACGACAATTTTCTCCCGCCGCACACCCGTCGGAAAAAACTTTCATAATTTTACTCACTCACTCTCCATGGAAACGACCAAAATCGCACTCTTCCGCGGCAAAGAAATCCGTAAAATCCTCGATACAGGGGAGTGGTGGTTTTCCGTTCTGGATGTTGTCAGCGTACTGACAGATAGTTCCAACCCTCGTGATTACTGGTACAAGATGAAAATCCGCGTGCAGACAGACGATGGAGTTGAGTTGTCGACATTTTGTCGACAACTGAAACTAGAGTCAGCAGATGGCAAAATGTACGAGACTGACTGTGCCAATACCGAAGGCATTTTCCGCATCATCCAATCCATTATCTACGCCGTCCTCACCAATTTCCCCGCACACCCCCCACAAACCACACTCCTCGCCGGATCCCCACATTCCGAACAAAGATGATACGTTTTAGATGGCTGTAAGTGCTGATCGACCGCGACGCGGTGATCGAAGACGAAGCATTCTCCTTCGAAGGCGTCATCGGGATACTGTTCCAGGTACGCAAGAATGCCGCCCTCCAGCTGATAGACGTTGCTGTAACCCTGCGCTTCCATCGCCGGCACGGCCTTTTCGCAGCGGATTCCGCCGGTGCAGTAGAGCATCACGGTTTTTTCTTTGGGGATGGACGCGGACTTGATGGCCTCGGGAAAATCCTGGAAATGCTTGAGCTGCGGATCCACGGCGCTCCGAAATTTTCCAAGCCCGACTTCGTATCCGTTTCGCGCGTCGACTACGACGACGTCCTCGCGCTCCATCATCTGCTTCCACTCCTGTGGTGAAAGATGCTTGTGCTTCCCTGCTGGGGCGATCCCCGGTTGTTTGAAGGTGATGAGCTCAGGCTTTATTTTCACTGACCAGCGACGGAAGATCGGCTGCTCCGCAAAACTATCTTTAAAGAGAATATCGCTCTTGAGCATCCGCAGTCCTTCCTTCCAATCTGCAATCGTCTCCGGCGTTCCGCATACTGTGGAATTGATACCTTCGGGAGCAAGTAAGACCAGACCGTTCATGCCGCGCTCGGTTCCCAAGGCCTTCAATTCTTTTTGCAACGTGACAAGCTGCTCCTCGGTGAAAGGCAAGAAAGCGTAGGAAGACGTGATTGCGAGGGCGGACATGCGGATAGTGAACTACCTTTTCCCCATCACCACAAACCCTTTCCCATCCGGTTCCGTTTTGGTTGCGCGAGTCTCGATGTTGGTAAAACCGGCAGCCAGAAGAATCTTCTCCACATCGTCCGCTTCGCGCGAAGTGAATACACCTGTGTCACGTATGCCAGGGAGCCACGATGACGGATGCGTGAGGTAGAAGGCGATGCGCCCGCCCGGTTTCAGTACCCGGCGGCATTCCACGAGCTCGCGGGTGGGATCTGGCCAGAAGTGAAAAACATTCACTGCGAAGACCGTATCAAAGCTGTCATCCGCGTACGGGAGTTCTTGTGCATCGCCGAGCGTCAGTTCCACATGCTCCTGCATAAGCGCCCGGTGGTTTCGTTGCTTGGCCATCTCGAGCATCACCGGTGAGTGATCGATACCGGCGACGTACCCCCGCGGCGTCAAACGGACCGCCTCCGCGATTGCTTCGCCCGGCCCAAAGCCGATTTCCAAAATGTGATCTTTCGGCTGTATGTGGAGACACTCGATGGTGAAAGCAACCGCGCTCGCGTTGAAATGCGCCATCGTCCTGCCGACCTCTTCGCCCACCGCACCGTCGGGTTTGCGCAGCTGCTTGGCGAGTTCGACGATGTCGACGTTCGTCAGATCCATGAGTGAAGTGTATACATGCTCACATACCTTTAAACCATTTTTTCGCCTTTGGTCTGCGATGAGGACAACCTGGCCAGCAACACGGCCGACGTTTCCCTTCAAGAAGTTCTGTACATAGCCGTTCAATGTGATTTTTTCTCGTTTCCGGTTGCTTCACAATAGTCGTCCAGCAGATCCACTCGTTGCGCGCCAGAGGGGTAAGGCCATTCCATTTCTCGAGCACGTCCGGATGGGCAATTAACGCCTTTTTTACATCGGTCGGCACAGTATGGACGACGCCTGTGGCGATCGTTTTTTCAGTCATAGCAATACTCTAATGCCCTTCCCTGCTTCGCGCAGCTGATTGGTCGGGAAAATCCGGGAAGATTTTTTAGAATAACGGTGAAAAATGTGCTAGAATTCTATGCTTTGTTCCGTGACATCATGGGGATGAAAGGTATCGACAGCGTGATCAATGGTGTGTGTTTGCCTCAGTCCGGGATCGTACTGTTTCCCGTCACCCAACTGTACAACCTATAGATGCTAAAACATCTTTCATGGCATACGTGGAAGACATGGTGAACAGCCTTCAGCTGCAGCCGGTCGCCCTCGTTGCTTAAGTTCGCCTTTGCGCGAACACGCCGCTCTCCCGACTCCTGCTGAGGAGAATCCGGCGTCACTAGCAGGGCTTTCCGTCATCGGACGTTGTGACGAGATCGTATTCAGACGTCATCACTCGCTCCCTCTCTCTGTTGTTCTCTTACGGGATGCGAGAATGAGAACTTCATGACCGTACAGGCACATGCGCTACACGTTGGACCCGGGTTCGAATCCCGGCATCTCCACCACTTGACTTTTTAAGCAAATTTGATATAAGTTTAACATGTCAGATAGTAATCCTTTAGGAAGCATGGAGTTAATAGACGGGGAATGTGCCGTTTTCCTTGGAAATGAGGGGGGATTTCAAAGAGGAATAAATAGTGAATATAGTTTCCCTTATGCAAAAGCCGATTCGATAATTGTTGGAAAGAATGGACCTATTTTGGAGGCACATGGTGGTGACTGCAGAGTTGTAGCTTTTTTTCAGAAAGAAATTCGTTTAGGGGCTTTAATGCATATTGATGCGGCAGATATATTTACGGATAGGCATGAAGAATTGATTGATACTCTATTCTCCGCGATTCCCGAAATATCTCACGCCGATACACACGTGCTGATTTGTGGAGATATTGACGATGTGTGGAGTCCAGTACTGTTAGAGTTGCGAGAAGCTCGAAAAGATTGGCATCAAAGAATCAAAAAGTGTCTTAGTGAAAGGAAATTAGAGCGAGTAGAAGAAATTCTTAGTGGCTGCGGAAAACATGTAAAGGTCTTTACTCGCAAATGCCTCGCGAAAATCTTGAATAACAAAGGAAAACTGATAAAGAAAATAGTGTTTGGGTAATGGATTGGCATGCGAACTGAGATCAAAGCTCGATATTGCAAAGGTAATAATCAGTCACTGGATCACTACCATGATTCTATTAACGATATTTTGCCAATTTATCGTTAATGTAACTGTAAAATTCACTACATTAACGCCTTATTTCCTTATTCAGTACTATCAACAGTACGCGCTATGGCCTCTAAAAACCTCCCCTCCCCCGAAACATCTTTCGTCGCCCGCATCCGCCAGCTCGAGGAGCGCCTCTTCCCCGATCAACTGGACGACAGTGATCCCACGCGCATGAAGAGTCACGGAAAATATTCCTGGCTCTACCGTCCGAGCCATCACATCGCATCGGGATTACTCACGCAGGATGATAGTGCGTTCCTCTTAGTGCCGGGCCGCAGATTGCTGAGTGTTGGATCCCATCCTGTGTTCCTGGAGAAGATTCTCATCGAAGTAGGAATCCCGGCGGAAAACATCCTGGTTGCCGATGTGAATCCTGAACTGTCGCAGGCTGCTGCTTCCATTCCATCCGTGGTATTTGATATGAATGAACAATGGCCCGATATCGGGATGTTCGATCTGATCATTTTCCCCGAAAGCCTGTGCATCGCGATCCGCGACAACATGAAAGACCGGGTAGTTCCCAAAGACGCAGGCCCACACCCCACCGATGCTCTCGAGACGGAATTACTCACGGGGATTCTGCGGCAAGCGATCGGGAGGCTTCGCCCGGGCGGGATCATTCGCGCGAATGGACCGATGAGTCATCCGAAGATCGTCGATGCGATGAAAGTACAGCTGCAAAAAGAAGGATTCACGGTGCAGATCGACTACAAGAGGTTTCTCCTGACAATTCGGAACCTCGGTTAGACGTTACTTACATCCACCAAACGCACACTTCACCGAGTTCGTCAGGCCGCTGAACATGTTTTTCATAGACTCCATCATGGATTTCAACGATTGAATCATGGAGGCCATCGATTTTTCAAGGGCGCTCTGCTGTTCGGCCGTCAGCGTGACGACGGACGAACTGCTCGAACTCTTCGCACTGCTGGAGGACGATTTGACGCTGGACGAAGACGGCTTGGCGGACGAAGAGGACTTTTTGGGGACAGGAACGGGTGCGGGCTTCACGGGCTTTTTGTTGATGATCCGCGCGTCCCGGCTGCACCGACCGGGGACGATGCCGTCATCGAGCGACGTGCAGTGCTCCATGCCGACGCAATCGCTCGGCGAATAGCAGGCCTTCTGCGCGAGAACCGTCGAGGGGAGCAAGAGAAGAGTGACGAGGAAGATTCGCATGCGCCGTAGGCTAGGTACAATGCCGTACGGATGCAACTCCAAAAAATGTTCCCGGCCGTCATCGTCGCGTTCATCGCGCTCACGGGATGTGCCTCGTCCCTTAATTCAACGTTTGTCGGCGTCGTTATCGATAATCACGAAGACGCGCGCGACTATCAACGCGGCTTGCAAGAAGCGCCGCTCGTGCAGGAATACTTGGTGGAAGGCTATATCACCCGCTTCCTCGCTTTTTTTGACGTGAATGATCTGCCTCAGTCCGTCGGTCCCATCCGCTCGGTGCGACCATACTTTGTGGACGGATCGTCCCCCGTGCTCTCGGGCATCTTCCACGTCGGCGGCAGTCCCGATGGACTGGAGAAGTTAATGCAGGAGAATGCCCCGACGTCTTTCAATGCGATCAAGATGGACACACGGTTTGAATATGACGATGACGCACCTGCGCCGCATAACCGGTTTATCACGCGCAACGAAATGACCGAGTTGCTTGCCGATACGGACGCCGCTCCGATGGAACTGCCGCTGGCCCGTGGATCATTGGAAGGACAACCGGCAGCCCGCATCACGATCAATCACTACAATCCCGTCCATAATGTCGCCTACGCGTACGATCCGGACATCCGCGCATATACAAAGGAGATCAATGGAACCGAGTACGCGAATCATCCGCGCAATATCGTGATCCTGGAAACCGACGTACAGGACACGGGCATTCTCGGCCGATTGGATGTGCGCATGACCGGCGGAGGAAAAGCAGTGATCTTCCGCGATGGGGAATTCCGTGAGGCTCGATGGAAAAAAGACGACGGTAAATTTTTCGAGTTTGCCGATGCCGAAGACGCTCCGATTCTCTTCAGCAAAGGGCAAGTGTGGATGATCGTGCTCGACTCGCTCGACCGGGTGAAGTGGGAATGATGGCAACCGGAAAATTACTGCTTCGGCATCGCCTTCTCGTCCATCCAGAAGATTTCCCACAGATGCCCGTCAGGATCCTGGAAGCCCTTCGAATACATCCACCCGTGATCCTGGTTTTCCATGGGAGTCGTCGCCCCCGCGGTGACTGCTTTTTGAACGTATTCGTCGACTTGCTCTTTGCTGTCCACCGCGACCGCGAGGATCACTTCCGCACCCTTTGCCGTATCGGCGATGGGCTTTTTGGTGAAGCTGGTGAAATGTGTATGGACGAGCAGCATCGCGAAAATATTCTCGCCGATGATCATGCACGTCCCATGTTCGTTGGTGAATTTCGGATTGAAGGTGAAACCGACTTTGGTGAAGAATGCGATCGACTTCTGCAGATCTTTGACGGGGAGATTCACGAAGATTTGGTTGATCATGACGGGTGGGTGAAAGAAAAATCATACAGAGTCCGCTCCCGCCGCTCAACTGTTCCCCTGTGAATTTTCTGTTACACTCCTCCGGATCTCTTCCCCTCTTCTCTCATGAAAATCCGCGCTTCCTCCATTATCGGCTGGACCACAGCCATCCTTGTCGCCGCGTTCAACCTGTTCGCCGCCGTGATGA
>JABFSS010000102.1 GCA_013140485.1 Candidatus Peribacteraceae bacterium
TCTGCTCCGCTTCGTCTTCCGAGGCCGCCGCTTCGATCTCCCCCCTCTTTGCCACGCGTAGGATGCGAAGCAGGCGCAGCACGCGGACGTACTGCGTCCCCAGGAATCCCAAATAGAACGGCGCGATGGAGAAGAAGTCGACAAGCCCGTAGAACGAGAAGAGGTACTTGGCCCGGTCGGGTGCCGAGTAAATGCGAAGTCCGTATTCGAGCGAGAAGAGAACGGCGGTGAAGATTTCGATTAACGCGAGCGTGTCATGGTAAGCGCTCAGCTGGGGGATAAATTCAAGGGGCAGGAGTGCAAGCGACGCGATGATAAGGATGATCAGGAACAGGTCGAACGCATGTCCGGTCATGCCCTTCCCCTCGTGCAGGATTGCCCAGAGTTGTTTGCGCATTTCGGAATGTTTTTCGTGGGGTGTGAACGTCATTGGGTCATAGCATAGCCTTCTTCTTTGCGGGAAGCAGGCTTTCTGCCTGCGTTTTGGCATACATATCAGTCATTCCCGCGACGTAATCCTTTACGGCCTCCGGAAGCGAACCCCCCGTGCGTTTTTGAAGAGCGAGCACCTTTAGAGGGGGATCGGCGAAAAAACGGTCGCAGAGAGCGGTGATGATTTCCTGGCCCTGGCGGTTGGCGTCGCGGACGCGGGTGTTGGCATACATGTTGCTGTGCAAAAAGGCGTGGAGCGTCTTCAGTTCGCGCGAGACGTCCGGAGAAAACTTCGCAAGCGGTTCGGACGCCGCATAGACGTCATCCGGCGTTCGGATGTTCGCGTTTGCCAGCGAGACATCCGTCGTCGCGTAGAGATCGGTCACGAGCAGATGAATCAACGCTCCGCGCAGAGACGTGCCGCGCGCGTTTGCCAGCACCAGCCCCCTCCCGATCAGCGGAATAACGGAGAGATCTTTGATGGTGAACAGTCCCGCGCGAAGTCCGTCGTCGCAGTCGTGCGCGCTGTAGGCGATTTCATCGGCAAGGTTGACGATCTGCGCTTCCAAACTCGGAGCCGCATCATTCACGGACCGCTGTGACTGGTGTTTCTTTAATCCATCCAACACTTCCCGGTTCAGGTTCAAGCCCGCAGATGTCGAGGAATGTTCTTCCAGCAGGGTTACAACGCGCAGCGACTGATCGTTGTGCTCGAAGGTCATCCCGTGTTTCTGTATCCATGCGTTCAACGCTTCTTCGCCCATGTGCGCGAATGGCGGATGACCCAGGTCATGCGCGAGTGCGATGCATTCCGCAAGATCTTCATTCAGGCTCAGTGTGCGTGCGATGTCGCGGCTCAGTTGGGCTACTTCCATCGTATGCGTCAGCCGCGTGCGGTAGTGGTCCCCTTCTCCGGCGACGAACACTTGCGTCTTCCCCTGGAGTCTGCGGAATGCCTGTGCGTGAATGATACGGTCCCGGTCCCGTTGGAACGGAAACCGCGTTTCATCATCCACTTCCTTCTCCATCCGCCCGAGGGTTCCTTGGAGGGGAACGGCGTAAGGGGCGAGGAGGGAGTTTGCCTTTGAGATGCGGTCAGAAAGCGATTCCATGGAGGTGTCAGCATATCGAAGAATAGGCAACAGACGCCACAGAGGTTATAGGGGTGACAGACGCGCCTCTGCTACCTTTGCGACCTTTGTCACCTCTGTCACTTTCGCACACGCCCAAAGGCCGCCGGGCAGAAACGCTTGTCCCTGGTAACCCAGGTGGGTGGCCGCAACCCCGGACCGCAATCCGGAGTGATTAAGCCTCCCAATATGACAATCAGAGAAGAAACGTTTAAGCCGCAAAACGTGCCATCGAGCGTTTGCAGCGTACGCGCCACAATGACCAATGACCAATCTTTCATGAAAATTAAAATTACAAAATTAATCACTTTTTCAATTTCATTTGTGATTCGTCATTCGTCATTTCAAATAACACACCAGCATATTCGTATGCCCTTCCTTCACCCTCTCCCTGTCTCCTCCACGGTACGTCCAGTACGTTTCCGGATGACACCGTGTGCAATCGGGATGACGCTCGATGCGGTCGGGAGCAACGCCGAGCGCGATCATCTGCGCGGTCGCCGCGCCTTGCAGGTCGGCGGTTTTGCCGTGAATGAATTCTGTGGAGAGGCCGGGCAGTTCCCTCACTGGATCGGAGAAGTCGGCGCATGTTGTGCAGAGTGACGGTCCCGCGCCGACGAATGTTTCGCTTGGCTCGATGCCAAATTCTTTTTTCAGCGTCGTGAAGAATTCCGGCACCGCTCCGGCGATCAAACCCTTCCATCCGACGTGGAGGGCTCCAAGGACCTTCTTGGAGGGTTCGTACACGACGAAGTTCTGGCAATCGGCTGCGCGAATGCAGAGTGCGATCCCCGGCACATTCGTGATCATGCCATCGGCTTGTTCGGTCCGGTTGCTCGGTCCGCGAATGATCACCGTTTTGTTGCCGTGTATCTGCCAGAGACCGGCTGCCTGTGCGGCATCAATGCCGCGTGCGGCAGCTTGATCAGAACCAACGTCGTCGGCTTTAACGTAGAGCGCGACAGAGAGGTCCTGTTCGAATTGCCGCAAGAGCGCGAAGGGGGTGGTGATCATGTTTTTACAACGTCTTCAGTATGTGCGGAATCTGCTCGATCACGCGAGTCGTTCCATACGCGTAGCCGAATTCATGAAAGAGCAGCGTCCCCCCGCGCTTGATCACCGTGCTCGCCTTCATACAGGCGTCCATCGGCTGCATTCCCTGCGAAATCAATCCCGCGATGAGCCCCGCGAGCGCGTCTCCGGTCCCTCCCACGGTGAGGCCGGCGTTGCCGCCGCTGACTTTCTGAATTTTTCCGTCGGGTCCGGCGATGTGATCGATCTTCGCTTTCACGTGAATGGTCAGTCCCGCCTTCTTCGCGACCGGTCCGACGGTTTTCAAATGCACGCCCATGCGCTCCAATTCGCCGAGGTGCGGCGTCAACACGGCGGTTTTCCCGGTCGCCGCCATCACCGTCCACTCCTGCAGCGCGGAAGCATCCAGCACGAGCGGGCACAGAGCACTCTCCACGAGCTCGCGAATCACTTTCTGCGCCACGGGTGTCCGGGCGAGTCCCGGTCCGATCACCGCGCAGTCGACGGTTGCCAGCATCTCGAGTAGCGACGCAAGATCTTGCGTCGCGAGTTCATCGTCGTGAAACGGATGCACTTGGAAGTTCAGCGATTGCATCCGCGCGGTCTGCTGGTGAATATTGGGGAGCGCGACGTACACAAGATCGGCTCCGCTCGCTTCGGCCGCGAGTGCGGAGAAGAGTGGAGCACCGTGCTGGTGAAGAGAGCCGCCGATGATCGCGACTTTGCCGTTTTCGCCTTTGTGGGAATCAGCTGCGCGCTTCACGGCCGTATCGTACCACTGCTTTCTCTACTTCATCTTTGATTCTTTCGCGAAATTTCCCCGAAGAAAATTGCCGCGCATGTTCCCGAATCTCCGCCGAATCAAAGTGCATCGTGGAGAATTTTTTCAACGCCGCTTGGAGCGATGCCGCGGTTTGTGCATCAAAGAACAATCCCGTTTTCCCCTCCACCACTGTGTCCTTGGTCCCGCCTTTCCCCAGGGCGATCACGGGCGTCCCGCAGGCCTGCGCCTCCAGCGGCACGATGCCGGCGTCTTCGTGCGCGGGGAAGAGCACGGCTTTTGCCGATGCGTAGAGCGACGGAAGATCGTCGTCGCTGACCCGTCCGCGGAACGTGACGGTGGGCCCGGCCATCGCGCGGAGCCTCTTCTC
This sequence comes from Candidatus Peribacteraceae bacterium, assembly GCA_013140485.1. Taxonomy (GTDB): domain Bacteria; phylum Patescibacteriota; class Gracilibacteria; order Peribacterales; family Peribacteraceae; genus JABFSS01. The sequence goes on from JABFSS010000102.1 coordinate 3,746, forward strand.
TTCGTATCCTCCACCGACGATCGTGAGCGGCAGCTGGAGTGCGTTCGCGCATTCAATCAGGAGGTCGAAACGTTTGTATGGAACGAACCGTCCGACGGCGAGGTAGGAAGATCTCTCCATTGTTGGAATCAACGGAGTGCGGAAGAAGCGGTCATGCACGGGCGGCGGAATGACGACGGACGTCCTGCCGTAGATCCGCTCGATGCGCGCTGCCGTCTCCAGCGAGTTCGCGATGAACGTGTCGACGCGTTTCGCGCTCGCGAGATCCCACCGCCGCAGATTCATCAAGTACCGCTTTACCGTTTTGCGAAAAAATTTCGGAATGCCGAAATCATCCAGATACTGGTTTTCCATTTCCCACGCGTAGCGCATCGGCGTGTGGCAGTAACAGACATGGACGGCGTTGCTCGGCGGAATGATCCCCTTTCCCACGGCGTGCGACGAACTCAGGATCACGTCGTACCCGCGGAGATCGATTTCTTCAACGACCCGCGGCATCAGGGGGAGGAGAATCTGGTGTTTTCCAAGCAGGCGATAGAGAAATTGCAGCCGCGTCGTGCGGATATCCGCCGCTCGCAAATTTTCGTGAACGTTCTTCCGTGCGACGGTCGTGAAGAGCGGTGCCGACGGCCAAATGGCATGGAGTTCGGCCAGAGCGCGTTCGGCGCCGCCCGCCGTGGTGATCCAATCTGCGACTAAAGCAAGATTCATGATCTCAGTATAGAGAGATTTCCATGTCGGAATGTAGGGGCATGGCATGCCATGCCCCTACACGCCCGGAC
>JABFSS010000033.1 GCA_013140485.1 Candidatus Peribacteraceae bacterium
GATAAGACCCGCGCCCACTTGCTCGCCACGGGCGCCGCCATGGAGGCCCTAGCAAAAAAATTCGGTGGTGATGCTGATACCTGGCGCGTCGCCGGCATGCTCCATGACTTGGACTGGGATCATTTGGAGAAAGATATAGAAGAACATTGTGGTACTACGCTGGCACAGATGCTCGCGGAAATCGCTTCCCCAAAAGAACTTCTCGAGGACATCCGCTCCCATTACGCGGACAAGTACGGTGCCGAACATCCGCTGGATACCATGCTGCGCAAATGTCTCTACTGCGTCGATGAATTAACCGGCTTCATCATCGCAGTGACCCTTGTCAGACCATCGAAAAAGATCGCTGATGTCGAAATCAGCTCGGTGAAGAAGAAACTGAAAGACAAAGGCTTCGCGGCGCAGGTAAGTAGGGAACAGATTGGGAAGTGCGAGGAGCTGCTGGGCATACCGCTGGAGGAGATGATTGGACTGACGCTGGAGGCGATGAAGGGCATTGCCGGCGAATTGGGTCTCTAAACGTTTCAACAGAAATCTTGCATTTTGGGAAAAAATCTCCAAAATCCGCGCATGCAAAATTTACGTGCAGCAGAAGAGTCTCTCAGATCGAGAGTACTGAACAGGTGTAACGGCCAAGACGATGCTGTCGTGCGACAGTTTGCAATTAACGCCTCAGACACGGTAGGCACGAGCATTATTCATAGTACAGTGATGAAATTGCTTGAATGGAGACAGCGTCATTTTGAAAATGACTCCAGCGCCATGTTGATTACAGAATAATCTCCTCCTCTCGTTTGGGAGTCAGTACTTCGACCCCCAACTTCTCATTCAGTCTTTGTGCAAACGGCTGCATCGCTTCAAGCTCCCCGTGCACGAGGATGACCTTCTTGAGCCCATCGATCATCGCAACGTAGCCGTCGAGATCGTCCATATCGGCGTGGCCTGAGTACGCATCGATCGAGACGATTTCGGCTTTCTTCGGGTACATCTGATCGAAAATCTTGATGGCACCGACTGTGGGGTCCACCACCCGCCGCCCGAGTGTGTTCTCCGCCATGTAACCCACGGCGAGGATCGTGTTCTTGGGATTCCCGATTTCATTCTTGAGGTGATGACGGATGCGGCCGGCTTCGCACATGCCAGAGGCTGCCATGATAATCATGGGGCCCGGCGTGCCGTTGAGGGCTTTGCTCTCCTCGACGCTGTCCGTATACCGGACAAGGGAGAACTGGAACGGGTTGTGCTGCCGCCCAAGGAACTGCGCGAACATTTCCTGGTCATAGCATTCGGGATGCTTCATAAAGACATCGGTGACGCTGGAGGCGAGTGGCGAATCGATGATGATGGGCACGGGCGGGATCTTCTTGGCGTCCCACAGGACATGCAAGTCATAGACGATCTCCTGCGTGCGCTCCAGGCTGAACGCCGGAATGATGATCTTCCCTCCCCGCTCGGCCGTCCGGACGATCGCCGCCTGCAGGTGATTCTTGGCTTCGCCGATGTCCTCGTGGCGGCGGTTGCCGTACGTGCTTTCGCAGATGAGCAGTTCGACAGGCGGCATCGGTACCGGATCGCGGATGATCGGTAATTCCGACCGGCCGAGATCGGCGCTGAATCCGATATGGCGGGTTTTGCCGCCTTCGGTGACCTCCATCAATAATTGCGCCGACCCGATGATGTGCCCGGCATCGAAGAGCTGTACCCGGAGCCCCGGACACACGTTGATCCAGTCGCCGTAATTCTCGCCACGGAAGAGCTTCATACATGCCGCAGCGTCTTCTTGCGTATAGAGAGGACCGTCAAAAGCGATCATGGAATCTTTCAGGTGCTTCTGAAAAAATTCCTCATCCTGTTCCTGGATATACCCGCCGTCGCGGAGCATCACCGCAGCCAGGTCTTTCGACGCATATGTGCAATAGACCGGCCCGCGATAGCCTTTCTTGTAGAGGAGAGGAATGCGGCCCACGTGGTCCATATGTGAATGACTGAGCACGACGGCGTCGATGTCCGTGACTTGGAAGTTGAACGTCGCATTCTTCTGCGCCGCTTCCTCGCGACGCCCTTGGAAGAGCCCGCAATCGAGAAGGACGCGGCTGATTTTTCCCGGAGCGTGTTCGATCTGAAGTTCATGACAAGTACCTGTGACTTCCTGTGCGGCTCCGTGACTGATGAATTTCATAGTGATGATTATAGCTCAAGCGCCCAGGTACGCCTCACACTTTCTCAACTCTTACCTGCAGCCACAATCGACACGATCATGATAACAAGGGGAAAGCCAGAGCGCGCCGCAGCCACGATCAGAATCCTTCACCTGCCTCACTGTCCCTCCACAACTGGTGCCCACAGGACAATTCGGATTTGCCGTGCAGAAACCGCGATCGGAGCTGGGTTCGGGTGCCCTGAAATCACCGCAAAGCGGCAGGAGATTCTCCGCACACTGACAATCTCCGCCAAATGCATTCAGGTTTCCTCCATTCCATTGACACCGATCGCACCGTCGCGAGGGGTTCCGCGCGGAATATCCCGGATCACCGAATCCTTCGCAACTTCCGCGCACATCATTCACCCTATGCCGACTGTCGCAACTGGAGGGCGGATCTATTGGCAGGCGGCAGTTTTGACCGCCGTACATTTGGAAAATATCGCATATCAAACGTCGTTCTTGGTTTATGGGTGGGCAACATCGCACGTTGGCACAGGACTGTCCTTGTCGCATGCATCCTATGGGATTCGAAGAAGTAATGGTGCTCGAAGGAACACAGAATCCGTCCGCAGTATTATTGCGGGCATTGCATGTCAGATTCTGTCCGTTGGGGCATCGTGTCTGCACTTCACCGATATTTTGATTCTGCCCAAGACTGCAACACGACTGCCCGGGACCACCGCACGGAGCCTGGCAGAGCTGATTTGTGCATTGCAAAGTTCCGTTACATGATGGGGCGGCGGCGCAGCAGCGTTGACCGGGGTTACCACATGCCTCGCACCTCGTTCCACTGCACGTGAGTAACGCTGCGGGAGTCCGACCATAATTATTGCAGGAATCAGGACCGATGGCATTGGGGCAACAAGTTTCTCGCGGCTCGCCACAGGAAGGTTGGCAGGTGTTTGATGCGCCGGAAGTGGCCGGCCTGCATACAGGAGCAGTGGCATCGCTGCACTGATTCGGACCTCTGCAGCACCCTTCATTCGGATGTCCGCACGTACGACATCGTCGCTGCCCACTCAGTGTCGGTTGGCAATCCAATCCTGCTCCACATTCGGAAACGGCCGCACCGGCATCGCAGCACAAATCATTGGTAGTACCGCATGACTGGCATCTTCCATTACGGCATTGCAATCCCGCACCGGTACAGGAATTTGGAGGGTTCGTGCAGCACAGTGCACCGACAACATCACAGGAAGGAGCCGCGGGAAGAATGGGGACAGGGGGTAGTGGCACTGGCGCCGGAGGGTTTACCGGAGGAGGTGGCAGAGGAATCGGCAGAGCGCTGGATGTCGACCCAACGCCAGGCGTACACACTGGCCATGGAGCAGAACGGAAGGGCAGCTCGCAACGCAAACCCTCGCAGCACAATCGATATCCCGCACCGCCACAAATCTGGCCATTGCCATTACAAAGTATGGAGGCGGACGGAGGAGCGACATACGTGCACTGGCTGAAATCAAACTGACAGGTTCTGCAACGAAGAGTTCCGGCGGCGAAGCCTTGGCTCAGGCACGTTTCGTCACCCAGATTGAGACCATCACACTGCTCACTGTCATCAATCTCAGCGTTACCGCATAGCGTGCAGCTGGAAGTATCAAATTGGCAGTTCGCATTGCATGGCAGTGCGTAGCCCCCGGCGAAACCTTGGCTGCGGCATGTTGCAAGCGGCGTACTCGTGCCATCACATTCCTCACCCGAATCGATCTGATTATTGCCACATGTTGTTGGAGGAAGTGACACAGGGGTTTCTGCCTGTTCCGTAAAGGACGTTGGAACATATTCATTGGTAACAGCTCCGGGCTCGGGAACAGTCTGTGTAGTGGGTTGAGACAACCAATTCTGTACTTGCTGGAACCAATTGATGACGGGATATGTCGGACTTGGTAGATCGATGTTTGGGGGAGTCACTGGAGGCAAAGGTGTGGGAACAGCCGGTACAATCGGGAGTAACGGGGGGGAGTCTGGTAATGGCAGTGCAGGTATCGGAGGAAGTGGTAGAGCAGAGGGTATGGGCAAAGGAAGTAGCGCCGGTGATGGAGCGATGGGGAGTACGGGAGATGATGATTGCGATCCCTGAATCGCCTGCGGTGTCACGACAAAAAGATTCGTGAGCGATGACCACAGCGGGATCCCCGATACTACGGAGCCCATATTCATAACTATGGCGATGATGAGAGAGAGACTCACGACTGTTCTCGCCTCGAGCACTGCCGAATGCGACTTCTTTTTCTTTGTCATTAAGGCGGATTGTACGTTTTGAGTTGGTAAAATCCCCCTGATCACGATGGACAACTTTTTGAATTCTTTCGATGTTTCATTTGATACTCATATCATCGCCTGTTCCGCTTTCGATACACTGGATGGACTGGAGAATATCCTGGAGATAGATGTTGTCGGGCAATCGATTGAGAGTATTTCGCAATACGCCGACGGTCGCCATGGCGGGGTTTTGCAGTGCTTCAATTTCTCCCTGATTGAACGTTGAAACGACAGAGACGAGCTGTAGATCACATGTTGTCTGACTGGTCATATCTATTCCTGGACGAGGAGGACTCCTGGGTGGCATACACTCATAAATACTATCGCTGTCTGTTGGATAACCAGACTCATGCGAATATCGGCATTCCAGAGGAGAGCAACATGTTCTAGAGTAATACGTTGTCCCGTTTGCTCTTACCTGCTCGCATACCTGCCCTTCTTCACCACACGCAGGCACAGGTAATGAAGGCGGGCTAACAGCCGACGTCGGAAAATCTGGACCGAGCAGTGGTACCTGCGGCGGCGCGGGAACGAACTCCTGGTACGTGAACGTGTAGTTGGTTGTAACGTAGTTGGTTGTAACGTAGTTGGTTGTAACAGAGGTAATCACATCCAAGATAGTGTGTCGCTGGCCTCGGATACTCACGCGGATATCCTGAGGACTGGCCGGACGAGGGCCTCCTTGCCGCGGCCGGATGGCGATCCCTCCGACGGCATCGCGCAGGACGTTGAATTCCCCTCCAAGAATCGCGTGGATGGAACTGGGGAGAATCGGCGTCCCCTCGACGGTGATGTCGCACGTGGCATTGGCTTCCGCCTCCATTGTGATGACGACGGCATTGTAGAACGTGCCGAGGTCGGGAATGCTGGTCACGACCGTGCATCCACCAAAGGACTCGATCGGCGATTCGGCGGCGGGGGCTACTGGAAGCGGGGTATTGATCCCCGGATTCTGCATCAAATTTATAAAATCAACCCAACTGGCCTGTGTCGGCGTTTCGTACGCCGCCATTCCGGTAAATACCGTCGCCGTCATCAAGAGTGAAAATGCGATCAACCTGCCGGGGCGGTGCGAGGACGTAGACTTTTTGAAGGCCATTGTGAGAAATGGTAATCGAAAGCGTACGCTTCAGCATCAATTGTTGTAGACAGCAATGCGCGAATGTGTGAGGACTTATTTGATCTCTATGGCGGCCAAGAGCGCCGTTTTTTCGCTGCCCGTGAGCTGTCGCAATGCACCCGGCTTTATCGACGTGTCAGTGAGCGTCATGATCCGCACGCGTTTGAGCAGCGCGACCGGCGCGCCGACTTTTTGGCACATGCGCCGGATCTGGCGGTTCTTGCCTTCGGTGAGCGTGATACGGAAGAGCGAATCGCCCAGGCGGCGAACAACCGCCGGCTTGGTTTTCTCTCCCGAAATCGTCATCCCCTCCTGCAGTTTTTTCAGCTGCCCGTCTTTGATCACGTGCGTAACCATGACTTCGTATTCTTTTTCGTGGTCGAATTTCGGATGCGTGAGGCGGTAGGCGAGCACGCCGTCGTTGGTGAGGAGGAGAAGTCCTTCGGAATCTTTATCGAGACGGCCAACGGGATAGATTTTTCCGCGAAGATTCGGCGGGATCAGATCGAGCACCGTCGTCTCTACCCTTATCTGTCCATTTGTTTTCACGATCGGACCCGGCCGCGTGACGTTCTCCGTGATCACACCGCGCGGCTTGTTCATCAGGTAATAGAGCATCTCCTGTCTCGCTTCCATCACCTTTCCGCTCACCTCAATTTTGTCGACTTCCGGATCAGCCTTCTGCCCCAGCGTCGCGACCGTGCCGTTGACCGTCACGAGTCCCTGTTCGATGTATTCCTCGGCTTTGCGCCGGGAGGCGATTCCGCGAGCCGAAAGAATTTTCTGGATGCGCTCAAGCATATCCGCATACTAGCGTTTTATCACGAACACATTCAGGTGGAAATACCGTTACGCTGCTTGCTGTGAGCGCCTGTCTCTTTGATCACGCCTGCGATCCCCCTGATTCTTTTTCGGTACATCTTCAAATTGATGACGCGCGGAAGCGATGGAAAATCGGGGAGTCGGTACAAATTCTTCAATTTGCCCATTCTTATCCTTAATCACCACGCGGTCTTGTCTGTCACCGTCATCTTCAAGACGAGCTTCCCGCATGAGGCGGGACTGAGTTTCATCTATAACATCCTGGGCGTTTCTAAACTGTGCATTATCAATTTTCCTGAGAAAAAGCGCTCGCAAATCCGTATGTGTTTTTTGGTAATACCTTTGCACTTCAAGAGGAATCTCACCTATTGCCTCAGTGATCTTGGCATTAATCCTCTCAACATCATACGGACGACGAGAAGCGGAATTGGTCGACATAGGAAGTGGGTGTAATTTATGTATATAATACAATATTTATGAATTTTATGCAAATAACCCGCGTAATGCACAAGACACTCAATCGTCTACCCTTCTGTAACCCCACTCTTATGGCCAAACGCTCAACACAGTACCTTCTGCCTCTTCTTATCATCGGAGGCGTGTCATTCGTCCTCGCCGGCAGCGTAATGGCTGCCGCAACCACTGCGGGATTCGGCGCCTCGGTGCTACGGCCGGTATCCATGGGAGCCGGACGCGGCTACGCGCTGGGGCTCTTCCGCACGCACTGGTGCGGGAACGCGAAAGTGGAATACCGCGAGACGTGCGATGACGGGAATAGAAGAAACGGCGACGGATGTTCGGTGCGGTGCCAAAAAGAAGGCACCAAGAATAGCTGCGCAGGTCACGCGATGGGCGAGCGCTTCCTCGGGCCGGACGGCTGCAATACATGCACGTGCAACGCGGGCGGAATGGCCTGCACCAAGATGTACTGCCCGCCGAAGAGTTCCAGTTCGAGCGTTCGTTCCGGCACGCGTACTTCTACGACGGGAGCGACAAAATGCCTTTCTTCCGATCAGTGCGCGAGAGGCCAGTACTGCACCACCGACGACGGAGTCTGTGATTCCGCGTGCGAGTCGGGTGCGATGGTCTGTATCCAAGCCTGCGCGGGCGTGTGCCGCTCCACGCAGTGCAAACCATACGTCTGTCCCGACGGCACGCAGCATCCTTCCTGCAGCGAGGACGGCCACGTGATCAATTACTTTGCGGATCCGTGTTTGACGCATCAATCGAGCTCGTCACGATCATGAAGAACACATGTGTGACGCGGCAAAACTAATTATTGACCTGATTTGCTCTCTGCGGTCTCAAAATCAACATCAGGAATTTTAATGGTTCCATTCCCTTGCATCCACAAAGCACCGAAGAGGTTTTTGTGGGAATTTTGCGCCGCTGTCGCCACTTCATCCGCCTGAGGACTCTCTTTCGCGGAGGCATCGAACAGATGCGAGTAGATGTTTTCGAGCGACATAGTGGTGCATATTTATTAAAAACTACGTTGGTGTCAATCCTCGCCGAAAAAGACCGCTGCATGCGGCTGGGATTAGTGTGGAGTTTCTTCATGATCGCTCTGTCCTGGCATCGACCTACTCTTGCGGGCTGTGCCGCCGGCTACCATCGGCGCAGACAGGCTTAACTTCCGAGTTCGGAATGGGATCGGGTGTGACCCTGTCGCTAGAGACACCAGGACAGAACGATCATGTAGAAAAAAGAATCAATTGAAACTTGTCATACCGAGTACCCCGCACTCTAAAGATGCGGGGGTACCGAGGTACCCAAGTTGTAGCACACGAACAGTACCCCTATATCCGTAAGACATAAGGTTTAAAAAATGTTCAATTGCCCGTTCGTATCGCTCGGCTGAACGCATTGCTGCGCGTACACCTGCGACCGATCTAGCAGCTAGTCTTGCTGCGGGCTGATGGAGAAACGCTATCTCAGAAGGGGCTTCCCACTTAGATGCTTTCAGCGGTTATCCCGTCCGAACATAGCTACCCTGCAATGCCGCTGACGCGACAACAGGTACACCAGAGGTTCGTCCACTCCGGTCCTCTCGTACTAGGAGCAGCTTTCTTCACGTTTCTAATTGACCGCGGAGGATAGAGGCCAAACTGTCTCACGACGTTCTGAACCCAGCTCGCGTACCGCTTTAATGGGCGAACAGCCCAACCCTTGGGAGCTTCTCCACCCCCAGGATGCGATGAGCCGACATCGAGGTGCCAAACCGTTCCGTCGCTGTGGGCGCTTGGGAACGATCAGCCTGTTATCCCTAGAGTAACTTTTATCCGTTGAGCGACAGCCCACCCACGTGGTAAGAGCATTTTGAAGTGCTCGGCTGCCGGATCACTATCACCGACTTTCGTCCCTGCTCGACCTGTAAGTCTCACAGTCAGGCCAACGTGTGCGATTACACGACAACGCCGATTTCCATCCGGCGCTAGTTGACCTTTGCGCGCCTCCGTTACATTTTAGGAGGCAACCGCCCCAGTTAAACTGCCCGGCAAACACTGTCCCCCGCTTTGTTTCAAAGACAGGGTGAGTTTCGGCGAAACGCGAGGGTGGTATCTCAAAGGTGGCTCCGCCCCGACCGAAGTCGGAGCCTCAAAGCCTCCCACCTATTCTGCGCACGCAAATCAACGAAACAATGTCAGCTTACAGTAAAGCTTCATAGGGTCTTTTCGTCCTACCGTGGTCTACCTGGCATTTGCGCCAGGATTGAAATTTCACCGGACCTCGCGTCGAGACAGTGACCAGACCGTTATACCATTCGTGCGGGTCGGAACTTCATTTGTTGTTCCCCCTGCTGGTGAGGCAGGGTCCTGAGTAAAAGCTCAGGCGCACAACCTGGAATCATGAATTACGAATTATGAATCACGAATATTCTTGATTCATGCTTCTTGCTTCATGATTCACGGGAGTTTTTTAACCACCACTCGATTCCGTGGTGCCCTGCATCGCTGCAGGGATCGGACTTTCTCATGATCCTGATTTCTCAGGATCCGTGGCGTCAAGTCTCTGAGGATCCCCATCCTGAGTAGAAAGCCGCGGAGCGGATTTCGTATCGAAGGACGGGTTTCCTGCTGATTGTCCCCACCTTGTACCTTGCGGCATAAAGGATGCAGGGATATTCCAGCATATGGCCACGTTTTTCACTGTGAATGGTAATTCCACAACAGACTGATACAGCTTCCCCCTTCTCAATGTGAGAAGGCTTCAGCCAAGGGACTCCGGAAGTCCCAAAAAATTAGAACTCGTTACGCAGGCAGAATGCCTGCGCTAAATTATTCAACATAAGACCGTTCATCGCTTTCGCTTTGAACATCATGCGTCTCGAGCATGAGACCTTTCATCAAAATCTAGAAAATATTCCTCAGTGCTGCACCTTGCGATGCATTCGGGCAAGTTATAAATGACCACCCGACAAGGAATTTCGCTACCTTAGGACCGTTATAGTTACGGCCGCCGTTCATCAGGGCTTAGTTCGAAGGCATACACCCTCTTACGTGACCTTCTGACACTGGGCAGGCATCAGCCCCTATACGTTGCCTTGCGGCTTAGCAGGGACCTGTGATTTTGATAAACAGTCGCCCGGCCTCTGTTGTTGCAACCAACGCAGCTAAGCGCTGGCAGTCCTTATCCCGAAGTTACGGACGCTTCATTGCCGAGTTCCTTAACGCGAGTTTTCCCGTTCGCCTTGGTCTACTCGACCACCCCACCGGTGTTGGTTTGCGGTACGGTTTCCGGAAACTCTGTGAGCGATGGTTTTCTTGGAGACAGAAAGGTACGCACTCGACCCCCTCGCGGGAGACATTTGGATTCCGCGCTCGACTCGAATGGCGGATTTCCCTACCACTCTTAGCGTCTAACGCGTTACACGTGCAGTCAATGCGCACGCTGCGATTTTCCTATCCCGTCACACCGCTCCTAGGACAGAAGTATCCTTTCCAATGAACATGTCTCCACCATTCCACGCTCATGGAGTGAAAAGTTAAAAGTGAATAGTGAAAAATAACTTTTCACTTTTCACTGTTCGTTTTTCACTTTTACGAGTGAAGAATGGTGAAGACAGAGGCTCGTTAGACTCTCAACAACTGCCCTCTGACGATTTTCCGGAAGTTCAGGAATGTTGACCTGATGTCCATCGGTTACGCCTTTCGGCCTGGCCTTAGGACCGACTAACCCCACGCCGATTGCCGTTGCGTGGGAAACCTTGGGGATTCGGCGGGCAGGGTTTTCACCTGCCTAGTAGTTACTCATTCCAACAGTCTCACTTCCGTACGCTCCACAACACCTCGCAGTGCTGCTTCACAGCTGAACGGAACGCTCTTCTACCGCAACCTTCTTCCCGTAGGAAAAAGGTCACGCACCGCTTCGGTATATCGTTTAGCCCCGTTGAGTTTTCGGCGCATACGTGCGTCGACCAGTGAGCTGTTACGCTTTCTTTAAAGGATGGCTGCTTCTAAGCCAACCTCCTGGTTGTTGATGCACATACACCACCTTTTCCACTGAACGATATTTAGGGACCTTAGCGAATGCTCTGGGTTCTTACCCTCACGACGATGGCAGTTCGCTGTCACCGTCTCACTCCCGTCGGCATTAAAGGCGGGTATTCGGAGTTTGTCAGGATTTAGTAGGTCGAGGTGACCCCCGCATCCAAACAGTCGCTCTACCCCCCGCCGTGCCCGACGAGGCTGCCCCTAAAGGCATATCGAAGAGAACCAGCTATCTCCGGGTTCGGTTAGCTTTTCACTCCTATCCACAAGTCATCCCAAGGTCTTGCGATACCCTATGGTTCGGTCCTCCACCCGCCTTTCGGCGGGCTTCAACCTGCTCATGGATAGCTCACCCGGTTTCGGGTCTTGCCCCAGCGACATAGCGCCCTATTCGGACTCGCTTTCGCTCCGGCTCCGGCTGAATCTGCCTTAGCCAAGCCACTGAGGACAAAGTCGTTGGATCATTATGCAAAAGGAACGACGTCACCACACAGTAAAGTGCAGCTCCGACTCCTTGTACGCAACACATTTCAGAGACTATTTCATCCCCCTTCCGGGGTGCTTTTCACCTTTCCCTCACGGTACTATCCGCTATTGATCTCTGCATCTGATTTAGCCTTGGATGGTGGTCCACCCAGATTCAGGCCGGATTTCACGTGTCCGACCATACTCAGGATTCCTCTAGTGCCTGCTGAAATTTCGCGTACGGGGCTATCACCCTCTCTGGCCGCCCGTTCCAGGGACGTTCTTCTATAACAGCAGTGTCACATGTCGAGGTCCTACAACCCCAGGTACAAGTACCTGGTTTGGGCTGATCCCTTTTCGCTCGCCACTACTAAGGGAATCTCGTATTTGATTTCTATTCCTCCGGTACGTGAGATGTTTCAGTTCCCGGAGTGACCTTCACGCCACAAGTGGCGGATCTTGAGACATAACTCTCAAGGGGTTGCCCCATTCGGAGATCTTCGGTTGGTAACGCTTGCCTAGCAGCTCACCGAAGCGTTTCGTCGCTGGCCACGTCCTTCGTCGGAATGCAGAGTCGAGGCATCCATGTGTTGCGATGAGTAACATTTTTCAAAGTATGTACTGTTCATGTGCTACAAGCTGGGTACTACTCCAATCTTGTAAGCACTGTGACTCCGCTCGCGCGGAATCACGCTTATTAAATTGATTCTTTTTTTCAGTAGTTCATGAAGAAGATTTGAACTACTGAGTTTATCTCGAGTAGTTCAGCGCGGAGCGCTGAATGTATCGAGAGAATTGCCGATGCTTTCAAGAAGCAGCGGGGCTGAGGAACACCCGAATTTTTATCAAGGGATAAAAAAAGCGGGTGGCTCACGCACACCCGCAGAATTAGTGGTCAAAACGACACTATTCCTGCGGGTGTTCGCGGATCTGCATAGAAGCCAAAGGATTTTACTGAGAGATAAAGGAGGGTCAAGGAGAAAAGACGTGGTTTGGAAGGCATAGGCAAGCCATTACATGCCCCAAAAGCCATATCCTTTTCGCATGCGAGAACTGACCCGGCATCGATGGCTTCTGCTGGGCTTGGCGGCCCTGCCGCTCCTTTTGTATGCGCGATCGCTCGGGAACGGATTTGTGAACTGGGACGACGGCCTTTTGATCGTGGATAACCCGTGGATCCAGGGACTCTCGTGGATGAATATCCGCCACGCCTTCACCTCATACGATCCGGAGTTGTACATCCCGCTGACGTTGCTCAGTTACCAAGTGAACTACGCGGCGGCGGGACTCTCGCCGTGGATCTACCACCTGACGAATCTGATTCTGCATGTGGTGAACGTACTGCTGCTGTTCACGATCACCATGCAACTGACGCGACGGAAGACAGTGGCATTCGCCGCCGCGCTCCTCTTCGCCGTTCATCCGCTGCACACGGAAGCCGTGGTGTGGGCGGCGGCGCGGAAGGATGTTCTCTCGACCGCATTTTTATTTTTGACACTCGCAAGTTTTCTTCGCTATCGCGCGACGGAAAAAAGAGGATGGCATGCGCTGAGCATCGTGAGCTTCGGACTCGGGCTCCTCTCCAAAGTGAGCATCCTCACCGCGCCGCTCGTGTTGATGATGATCGACTGGCGCCCGGGACAGATCTCGTTCAGGAAATCCCTGCGGGACGCACTCCCCTACTTTGGGCTGAGCGTAATCTTCGGCCTGATCTCGTTATTCGGGAAGGTCACGCGAAGCGCGTTCCTCTACGACAAGATTCTCATCGGCGCGAAGGCGGCGATTCTACTGCTTGGGAAACTGATCTTTCCGTGGAACCTGACAATATTTTATCCCTACACGCAAAACATCAGCCTGATGAATCCGGATCTGATGTTTGCCGTGCTCACAGTGATCGCCATCACTGGGGTGTGTATCTGGCTGACAAAGTGGAACCGATGGCCACTTTTTGTGTGGATAATTTTTCTCTTCCTGCTTGCGCCGAGCTTCCAGAATATCGCGAAGGGACGGAACGAACTGCTCGATGTGTACGTGACGTCCGACCGCTACGCGTACGCCGCGTCGCTCGGTCCCCTGCTTCTGTTCGGATTGTTCTTTGATGAGATACGGAAAAGATGGAAATGGACTGCATGGTCCGTTCTGGCCGCGGTGTGCGTTCTGCTCTCAGTGATGACGTACCGGCAGTCACTCACATGGAAGGATTCCGAAGCGCTGTTCCGCCATGCGGTGGAAGTTTCGCCGGACGCCTACATCGCGCATCAGAATTTGGGAACGATCGCCGTGCGGCGAGGAGACATTGATGAGGGATTACGAGAATACCAAGAGGTTCTCAAGATCCGCCCCGACGCGGTGACGTACTACAACATCGGATTGATTATGGAACATGAAGGAGATATTCCCGCTGCGATCGAGGCGTACCGGAAGGCGGTGGAGACGAGCCCGCTGGAGGAGGATGCGGCGGAGAGGTTGCGAATTTTGACAGTGCCACAGAAGTGACAGATGCCACAAAGGCGACAAAGGTGGATGCCTCTGTCGCCTCTGTTCCTTTTGTGGCCTTTGTCACCTTGGTCATGCAACGGCAACCTCCTCCTGCTCAACCGAAGCTTCCGCTTCTTTGTCCTTCGCGCCGAGAAGGACGACATTGTCGACCACGATCTCGGTCTTGTAGTGCTTGGACCCCTCGACCTCCCAATTGCCGGTCTTGAGGTGGCCTTCGACATAGAGGGGCTTGCCCTTCTTGACGTACTGGCCGCAGAACTCGCCGAGTTTGCCCCAGACGACGAGGTTGTGGAACTCGGCGAGCGTCTGAGTCTCGCCTTGTTTGTCTTTCCACGTGCGGTTGGTCGCGAGACCGAACGTGCAGACGGTTTGCCCTCCCGAGAGGGTCTTGAGTTCGGGGACGTTCGTGACGTGCCCGAGAAGAGTGACAGTATTCACCGATTTCATAAGAAATGGGGGAATGAAAATAAAAAAGAAAGAACGGTCGATCAGCGTAAACACGGGAAAACACCTCCGGGAGGGGGTCGGGAACAGATCACTTTTTGAGATTTGTATTTTTGCTCTACTGGAAGCCAATCCTGGGCGTTCTACAGGGGCGTGGAACGCCACGGGCCGTGGATGAGCGAGGGGAATGGAAAAATGAAGCAAAAGCGGGTATACTAGCTAGAAACCTTCCCCAACACACACATGCTTTCATTCACGCAACGTACCTGGATTGCCAGCGGAACACTTGCGCTGTTCGCTACGGCCATCGTGACGACATCTGTGTCATCGTTTTCCCTCTCGGCCCAGTTATGGTCATCGCCATTCTGCACACTCATGAGGGCAACGGGAGCATCTCCGGGGTGCGGTGTTCAACCCGTCACTCCTCAGGTCCAGTCCAACACCCCCTCCGGGCTGCTATGGCCGCAATTTAATACGACTACGCCGTCGACGACTACTCCGTCTGGCACGTCCTCTCCCCCGGTGTGGGTGCAAACGATCACGACGTCGGCCACGAATGCGGTCACGAATGGTATCCAGGCTGTCGGTGGCACGGTAAACCGGATAATGCCAACATCAAATCAACCGAGTGCGCTGAGTATCGTTCGAGCCATTATCGCAGGCGGAGATCCGGCAAATGAGGAAGCGGCAAGAGCTATTCTTTCTTGGGTTGTTGCGCAAGTCGCCGCATTGCCTCCTCTCCCTTGCACTCTCACCAGAGTGGGAGATGCCGTTATCCGTCCCGCTGCCGCACTGGATGTCGCCAGCGCCACACCCATTGATGTTCCATTGCAGATGACATCGTCGGGATGCACGGGCTTCCAGCTGGATGGACGATGGATGCCAAATCCCGGACCTGACGTGACGTCCGACAGAGGTTTCAGAATCACTCTCAGAGGAGTGAACATCACCATCACTCCTCCCGCTGGCCCCGCTCTTAATGCATTCTTAGCATTGGAGAGCGCAACTCCCGTGCAGCTCTACACTTTCGTTCACAGAGCCCCTCCCCGTCGATGCCATCACCACAACTCCAAGCCCAACCACGATTGTGGATACCGTTAATAACGCCATTAATACTCCGATGACGCAGCCGACTATTCCCGTCCCTCAGGTTGGAGATCTGCCCTCGCCCACTCCGACACCAACTCCTGGGACGGTGGTTCCCGGTCCTCTGAATATTCCCATTGCAAGGCAAACTGAAACTTCGGCATCGATGGAGGCCGTGTGGATCCAAATACTTACGACAATGCAAAATCGATTCAGGCTCCCACTGGATGAAAATCTTCGACCAACTCCGGGCTCACGACAGCCAAGATTTTCATTGGTGCTCGCTGGGATAAATTCGCGTCTGGACATCTCGATGTTACAACCGAACCTGCATGATCGGGTGGAGATCAGCTACAAAATTGCACCAAGTGGTAACGGTTATTCTATTTCAGGATCCGGTCAATGGTCTGATTCTTCTCGATATGATGGCGACGCATTCTTCATTCGACCCAGTGGATTCAATCCTGATGACTGGTTGAGCACTACGTGGCAACCCGAATATGGGCCGCGGCAACATCCTGTGGATTTAATCGATAACCTGAGTGATTGGAATGGGTGGCCCTATCGCAATAGACCTAGAATTTTTTCAACTGACCAAGCGGCATTGTTTTTCGGCACTGTTGCGCGAATGACCTATAGAGCACCAGTCGCACCTCCGCCACCGCCGCCGGTACCTACTCCGCCGCTCGCTCGATTTGCCCTTCCGGATGGCCCGCATAATATGGAAAGCGACCCCGTGATCAGCCCTATGTCTGACGAACAGAGCAGGATATGGAGGCTGATGCTTCAAAATATACAGGATGCTTATGAGCCTGTTCCCATGCTGCATTTTCGTCTGATAGTCAACGGCACGGCCACTCGCATGGTAGTTGGAGAGCGAGTGCTCTTTATAAAATTTTTCACACCGGCAGACCCTGGTTATGTTGGGGCAGGAAGTTTTGCTATTGCACGAAACTATATTTTTGGCAACAGAGACACTAATTATCCTGCATACACTGATAGCACAATATTGAATTCCATGGGGCCATGGTACAAATCTTCATTGGCGTATACGGATATTCCTAATCTCGCAGCTGATTTTGCCAGAGTTCTACGTATACCACCTCTGACTTCCCCGCCACTTCCGGTAGATTGATCGGATAAAGGCAATAAATGGAATAAAAGAAATAGAAGAAATAAAGGATTCCCGCGGGGAGGATCCTCTATTTCTTCTTTTGCCTCTATTTCCTCTCGCTTACGCCGCCTCCTGCGCCTCCTCACTCGCGGCATCCTGCATCTCCTGCTTCGCGCCTTTTCCGGATGCCTCGACCTCGGCGCCTTCCTCGATGCCGGCGATGACTTCCTCGGCGGGCTCGCCTTCCGCTTCGGCGACCACGTCTTCGAGTTCGGCGATCTTATCGCCCTCCGGGACGGCTTCGGCCGCGATTTCTTCGGTTTCGATGCGCGATCCGAGCTCGACGGCTTCGATGACGCCTTCTTTAATGGTCACGCGTTCCTCCGGCGCGACTTCTTCCTTGAACTTCAGCAGTTCGACTTTGAGACCGAGCGCCTGGAGTTCTTTCACCAAGACGTTGAAGGATTCGGGGATGGACGGACGGCGGATCGGTTCGCCTTTGACGATGGACTCGTACGCTTTGCTGCGGCCGATGACGTCGTCGGACTTGATCGTCAGCATTTCCTGCAGCGTGTAGGCGGCGCCGTAGGCTTCGAGCGCCCACACTTCCATTTCTCCGAAGCGCTGTCCTCCGTGCTGGGCTTTGCCTCCGAGCGGCTGCTGCGTAACGAGTGAGTACGGACCGACCGAGCGGGCGTGGATCTTGTCTTCGACAAGGTGCAGCAGCTTGAGCATGTACACCTGACCGACCGTCGTTTCGTACTTGAACTTCTCGCCGGTCCGGCCGTCGAAGAGCTGGATTTTCCCGGACGGCGGCAGTTTCGCCTGCTCCATGAAGTCGTGAATCTGCTCGGGAGAGATGCCGTTGAGCGCGGGCGTCGCGATCTTGATGCCGAGCGCCTCGCATGCCCACCCAAGGTGAGTCTCGAGGATTTGCCCGATGTTCATGCGGGACGTGACGCCGAGCGGGTTGAGGATGATGTCGACGTGCGTGCCGTCGGCGAGGAACGGCATGTCCTCGCGCGGGACGACGCGGGAGACGACTCCTTTGTTGCCGTGACGTCCGGCCATTTTGTCGCCGACCTGGATCTTGCGAGTCTGCGCGACGAACACTTTGATCTGTTTGATGACACCGGTCGGGAGTTCATCGCCCTCGGCGCGGTCGAAGAGGTGGACATCGACGACTTTGCCGCCGGCTCCTCCGGGCAAGCGCAGGGATGAATCTTTCACGTCCTTCGCCTTATCGCCGAAGATGGCTTGCAGAAGGCGTTCTTCCGGCGTGAGTTCGGTCTCTCCTTTCGGCGTGATCTTGCCGACGAGGATGTCGCCTTCGTGGACGGTCGCGCCGATGCGGACGACGCCGTCGGTGCCGAGATCTTTGAGTTTGGCTTCGCCGACGTTGGGGATGTCGCGCGTGACGAGTTCGGGTCCGAGTTTGGTGTCGCGCACGTCGGTGATGTACGACTCGATGTGGACGGAATCGAACCAGCCTTCTTCGACGATGCGGTCACTGATGATCACGGCGTCTTCGAAGTTGTAGCCTTCCCACGACATGTACGCGACGAGCAGGTTCTGCCCGAGCGCCAACTCCCCTCCCTGGACAGATGAACCGTCGGCGAGCGGCTCGCCGACGGTTCATCTGTCCAGGGAGGGGAGTTGGCGCTCGGGCAGAACCTGCTCGTCGCGTACATG
>JABFSS010000034.1 GCA_013140485.1 Candidatus Peribacteraceae bacterium
TACGGCGTCGTCACCCTGTGGCCGCCGGTGGGAACGAATCCCGATCCCAATCACGCGCATGCGGATTTTGCAGTGTGGATCAATGGCACGCTGCTCGACTTCTCGGGTGAGCAGTACATGTCGGCTCCTCCTGCGGAAGATGCATCAACATCTTTTATCCTGATCCCGAGCGCCTCCGCTCACGGGGACGTGGATGACGGGCACGTGGTGCCCGGCAGAGAGTACCTGCACCTCCACGACGGCAACGGTCAGGTGATCCATCGGCATAAGCTCGGTCTGACGTTCGGAGACTTCTTTGCCTCTCTCACAGAGACCGGTGTCAGTGATATTCGTCTTGAAACGCGAACGGAAAATAACCACACGTACACTCAGTTCTGGTTCTGCACGCTTCCAACGCAGAAAAAAACACTAGAGTGGTATTGCGATGCAACGACGGTCCGATTGTTTGTGAATGGGATCGAGACACCACAAGGAGCGAACTATGTTTTTACGGATGGTGATCAACTTCTGATCACCGATGCCACTGATCCGGCTGAAGTGAAGAAGGAGCTCAGTCTAATGACGAACGACGCTTGCCTCTACAGCAAAACCTGCCCGTGGCGGGGTGAACCGCCTGCGGAAGGATGCATTGCGGATCCGGAAGTTCCATGCACGGAATAACCCTTCGATACGCCCGTGACTCCGTCACGGGCTACTCAGGGTGACAACCTCAGCTTTGACGCACGTGGACGTTCGCCCGGAGCATGCCCATAGAGCACGTGAGCACAAAATCTTTGTTGACCTCCATTTTGGATATCGGACCGAGCCAGTTGCTGCCTTTCTTGATCGGTGTTTGCAGATTGTGCGTCGCATCGACGAGAAATGACGCGCAGCCGGCCACGCCGTCTTTTGCGATGGCATACACCCACGTCTCGAGACCCGGGCGGATGGTGAAGTTGTTTGGGGAGTAGCCGGTGTCCGTCACGTACATGCTCATGATCTGGCGGCCCTGGTCGTCGATGGTCACATAGGGATCATCCGTGGCCTCTGCGCTCTGCACCGTGTTCGAGGTGAGTATGCGCGAGGCATCGTAGCCCATCAGGAGCAAGCCGCTCTGCAAGTTCATGACGCCGAGGAGCAGGACGACGGCGCCGGAGAAGCTGAGGAACCACCGGTTGGCGCGTCCTTCGATCACCGAGCTCAGCACGCTGATGCCGAGGAGAGCGGGGAGCGTACCGAGTGCGAAGACGAGCATGATTAATCCTCCGGCAACGAAGCTGCCGGAACCGAGAGCCAGGAGCTGCATCGATTGGGTGAAGCCGCAGGGCAGGAAGAACGTGAGTGCTCCAAGCAGGATCGGCGCGGCGGCGCTCTCGGATTGCGAGAGATTCCGGATTCTGCGGGTCATCACGTCCGGCAGGGGAATGCGGCAGTACTTCTTGGGGAGGATGCGCAGAATATTAAGGCCGAGCACGAGCATCACGCCCGCGACGATCACGGTCAGGATGCCCGTCGAATTGGGGGAGAGCGTCAGCGATTGACCGAGCACGCCTGCAAATCCACCGAGGACGAAGTATCCTGCGAGCCGTCCAATATTAAACAGGAACAGCGGGCGGAACTTCTCCCACCGCGTTGTCGGCTGGAACGTCTCGCTCCACTTGGCCGAGACCGAGAGGAGCAATCCACCCACGACCGCGAGGCAGCTGCTGGTCGCGGCAACTAAGCCGATCACAAAGATCGTCCCGAGGCTGACGGCGTCGCCCACCGTCGAGGTTAGCGAAAAGACGCCGGTTTCCTTCAGTATCAGATACGCGACTCCCACAAAGAGAAGCATGCCTGCCGCCTGGAGCCAGGTGGACAGCGTTCGCTGCGATCCTGTTCCGGATCCGCAGCAGTCACAGGAAGAACAATTCGTCTCGGACATATTGTGAATAGTATAGCACGAAATCCACCTCACCCCCCAGCCCCCTCTCCGCCCCTCGTACGCTCGCCTGCTGGCGAGCTACTCGGGACAGGCTGGAGAGGGGGAGGTCTGCTAAAATGTGCGCATGGAAGCTTCCAAAGCCGCATCGGCAGGATCGGGAAAGGCATCCGGAGACGACCGCGTCGCCGAGCTTGAGACAGAGCTCAAAGAATTAACGGGAAAGCTGCAGCAAATGACAGACATCGCCGGACGGGCGCAGGCGGATTTGCAGAACGCCAAGATCCGCATGCAGAAGGACGGCGAGGACATCCGGAAGTTCGCCGCCGAAGCGTTCATCCTCAAGCTGCTGCCTACGATCGACAACTTCCAGCGAGCATTCACGCATCTGCCTGAAGATCTGAAGAATCACGAATGGCTGAAGGGCATCACGGCCATTGAACAGGACTTGATGCGGAACATGGCGGAGTTGGGCCTCAAGAAAATGGAGTGTCTTGGACAGCAGGTGGATACCGCCCGGCACGAGGTGATCACGATCGGTCCGGGGAAAGAGGGCGAGATCATCACCGTGATTGAGGATGGCTACGAGCTCAACGGGAAAATCCTCCGGCCGGCGAAGGTGATTGTGGGTGACGGCATCAAAGCATGATCCAGCGCTTGAATTCCTCGCCCTTCTCCTCAAAGTTTTTGAACATGTTGTAGCTCGGCGATGCCGTCGAAAGGAGGACGATCGCGCCGGCCATCGTGTGCTTCTTTGCGATCTCCACCGCTTTCTCCATGGAATCGGCTTCTTGAAAACAGACATCGGCGTGAGCATCTCCAATCGCTTCACGGATCCTCGGGCCGGTTCCGGGAAACAGAATGACCGTCTTCACAGCTGAGTGTTTGATCCTCTGCGCGAGTTCAGTGAAATCATTTCCCCGGTCCTGCCCTCCGAGAATGATCGTCTTCACGCGGTCGCCGAGTGCATCGAGCGCGGCGATGGTCGATTCCGGCGTCGTCGAGATCGCGTCATCGACCCATTCGATGTCGTGGTGGACTCCCAATGATTGCAGACGGTGAGGCAGACCGCGGAAACTTTTAATGACGTCGATCATCTTCTTTGAATCCAGCCCAAGCCGGAGTCCGAGGGTGTAGGCGCCTGCGATGTTCGAGCGGTTATGATCGCCGATCAATTTAGTTTCTTCGATCTTCACGGGGCAATCAGTGGCGGAGAAGGGGATCTTTTCACCGGAGCTTGTCTGAGCGATCTCTGTCGCACCCTCTGATGTGGCGCAGTAGAAGATCACGTCGTCCTTCGTCTGATACTTCGCGATATGTTTCTTCGCGTCTTTGTAGGCTTCGAGCGATCCATGATAGTCGAGGTGCTCGGGAAAGAAGCTCGTGACGACCGCGATCTGCGGACTCACGGTCAGGTCCATCAATTGGTAACTGCTCATCTCCATTACAAAAATTTTCCCGGTTTTGGCTTCCTCAATATGACTGATCGCCGGTTCCCCGATATTCCCGATCAGCGAGACGTCTTTGCCTCCGGCCTTCAGAATTTCATAGATCAATGTCGAGGTTGTGCTCTTGCCTTTGGAGCCTGTCACGCCGATCACGATTGCTCCCGAATCTTTAATCGTATCGAAGAAGATTTGGGTCGATGACGTTAACTTATTCTTTACTGAATCAAATTCAGGTTGGTGCGGAATTCCGGGGGATTTGATGATGACGTCGAAGGATTCGATCTTCTGCAGCCAGACTGTTTCGCCGCCATGCGAGTTGAGGCTGTGTTTCAGCTTGGTCGGATTTGTCGGTGAATTCGCGGCGATCCATGCGTTGATCGGATCCGGATTCCTATCGGCAATCGTGACGTGCGCATCCGGCGCGTGGTCCTCGATAGCACGAAACATCGCGTGACCTTCCTTGCCGAAGCCGAGGATGCAGACTTTCTTCCCGGAGAGTTCCTGAATCTTCATCGGACATCCTTGGTAAACATCTTCATGATGACCGTGTCATCCAGATCGCCGCGCTTCTGCGCGAGGCGGAACGCTTCTTTGGTTTCCTCCGGCGTTCCGACGCATTCAAACGGTTTGATGCCTTCGAGACCGAGCAATTCGCGGTAGACCCCGGTCAGCCAATCGTCTGCGAACAGATTCCGGCCGAAGATCTCCACGAGTTTCTCTTTCGGTAGATATGCGGCGTACAGCGCGAAGACGAATGCGCACTTCGGACACTTCGCACACCAGAGCTCCTTCGGACGTTCCTTCACGATGCGCCAGTTCGTATTACAACTGGTGGTGCAACGGAAGTACTGCGGATACTTCACGAAGAGTTCGGCAACCTGCAGCTCGGTCATCGAACGGAGCGGGCTGGAATAGCCGACGCGATCTGTGACGAACATGCGGACGTATTCCCGGAACATCGTTTCGAATTCCTCCGATTTGCTCCACTGGTGATTGATCTGCTTGCCTTTGAATTCCACGTTGCCGAAATTTGCGCTCTTCTCAGTGCTCATCGCGACGGCCTGGAAGTCGTAGAGGATGGAGATCAGG
>JABFSS010000004.1 GCA_013140485.1 Candidatus Peribacteraceae bacterium
TTGGTGAACGAAAGGACGCCATAGACAGCCATACTATATATTATTGAAGTATCATAAAACACATAAAAAGGTAATAATGAAATACATGCTTAAAACATCAAATTGAATGTAAATTTACTGTCCTTTTTTTCGACAATGTACTCTACAATGACGGCACTATGATCGAAAAGATTCTCATCGAGAACGGCTTCACGGAGAAGGAAGCGAAGATCTATCTTGCGGTCCTCGCTCTGGGTGAAGCGCCCGTCTCGCGCGTTGCGGCGCACACGCATCTCAAGCGCACCACCGCGTACCCGGTTGTGGAGAATTTGAAGGAACGCGGAATTCTGACCGTGACTAAGAAGCGCGGTATTCAGTACGTCTCCGCCATCGCGCCGCGCATCCTCATTGACCGGCTCAAGCAATCGGCGCAGCTCGCCGAAGAAGCTCTCCCGGCTCTGATGCAGATGGCCTACACGTCTCCGCTCAAGCCGCGCATCCGTTTTTTTGAAGGGATCGAAGGGTTGAAAGAAATTCTCCGGGAGTTTTCCTACTCGACGGAACCGACGATGGGGTTTACCGATTACGAGCAGATGCCGAAAGAATTGCTGGCGTTCATCCGTTCGACCGTCGTCCCACAGCGGATAAAGCTCAGCAACCCCGTGAAGCTCATCGCCACCAGGAATCAGATCAACCTCGGCGTTCAAAAAGACGACATTGTTCACTATAGCGAGCACCGGCTGGTTGAATTTCCTGCAGGCCAGAAAAATCCCATCGAAATTCTCATCTATGAAAAAAGCAAAATCGCGTTCCTCTCGTTCACGAAAGACGAGCTCTTCGGCATGATCGTCGACTCTGCGGCAATATATGAAACTATGAAGAATATTTTCATGCTTCTGTGGCAGAATGCGCAGCGCAAGGATACGTCGGGTGCCCGATGAAACTTACGAAAGCACCCCGGCCTTGCGGCAAGGGCGCTCTCGGTGAGAGGCTTGTCATTACGACGCGGCGCGTTCCGTTTTCCGCTCACTCTTGGTCGGCTCGTTGACTTTGTCGTCGTCGGAGTCGCCCAGAACTTCCATATCCCGGTCTTGCAGATTGCCGGCCTTGTACTCCTGTTGGCCGCTGACCGGTTCTTCCGATCCTTCGCGGCGGATCTCTTTCTTCGACTGCTGCGCATTGTTCTTCGGGTCCATAAGAATATGGGGGAAGAGATAAAAAAGTTCGTCGCGCGCAGGAGCGCGGGAACCAAATATTCAAGACGCAGCCGTGAAGATCTTCTTTCTCATAAAGTTGTCTTTTTCCCCGGGAATAATCCTGTGAAATAATCATCTCTGCTCTAGACTCTCTGCATGGCTTCGCAGACCACCGATACCGGCACCGACATCATCACTGTTGATCATCTGAAGAAAACATTCGGTGAGCTGACGGCGGTGAATGACGTGTCATTCAGCGTCCGGCGTGGGGAAATCTTCGCGTTTTTAGGTCCGAACGGCGCCGGCAAGACGACCACGATCAAGATGCTGACGACGCTGCTGCGGCCCACGAGCGGCAGTATTCGCCTCAACGGGCATGATCCGCTGCACGACCAGGACGCCGTCCGCAAATCGTTCGGCATCGTGTTCCAGGATCCCAGTCTCGATGACGAACTCACGGCGTGGGAAAATCTCGAGCTGCACGGCGTCCTTTACAGCGTTCCGAAAGCGCTGCGGCGGGAGCGCATGGAGCAATTGCTCGAGATTGTCGGACTCAGCGACCGCAAAAACGACATCACCCGGCATTTCTCCGGCGGCATGAAGCGCCGGCTCGAAATTGCGCGCGGGCTGCTCCACCATCCCAAAGTGCTCTTCCTCGACGAGCCGACCATCGGTCTTGATCCGCAGACGCGTAACCATCTATGGAACTACGTCGGCGAGTTGAACCGGAAAGAGGGGATCACCGTCTTCCTCACCACGCATTATATGGAGGAAGCCGACAAAGTCGCGACGCGCATCGCCGTGATCGATCACGGGAAGATCGTCGGGCAGGGATCCTCGCAGGAGCTCAAGACACAGACGAACACGCAGTCGCTCGAAGACGCATTCCTCGCGCTTACGGGCAACGCGATTCGTGAAGAAGAAGCCTCGTCCGCCGACGGCATGCGCCAGATGGCGCAGATGTGGAGGGGCAAGCGACGATAATTTTCCATTTTCAATTTTCCATTCACATGTTTCCCATCATCTACATTCTCTGGCTTCGACAGATCAAGCGGTACATCCGCTCGCGTTCCCGTATCGTCGGGTCGCTCGGCCAGCCGCTGCTGTTTTTGCTCGCGCTCGGTTTCGGCTTCGGGCCGACGTTCGAGAAGGCGGGGGGAGGCGATTACTTCCAGTTCCTCGTGTCCGGCGTCGTCGCGATGAGCATTCTGTTCACGGCGATGTTCTCGGGTATCGAGATCATTTGGGACCGGCAGTTCGGTTTCCTCAAAGAGACGCTCGTCGCTCCGGTCTCGCGCCTGACGATCATGGTCGGTCGCACGCTCGGCGGCGCGACGGTCGCCACGCTGCAGGGGTGCATCGTCTTGGTGCTCGCGGTGATCTTCGGATTCCGCACCGAACTCACGCTCACGCTGCTGCTCGCGCCCGTGTTCATGTTTCTCATCGCGCTCCTCTTCACCGCGCTCGGGACGGCGGTCGCGTGCAAGCTCGAGGACATGCAGGGGTTCCAGCTGATCATGAACTTCCTCATCATGCCGCTCTTCTTCCTCTCGGGCGCTCTCTTTCCGCTCGATTCCGCGCCCGTGGCACTCATCTGGATCGCGCGGTTTGATCCTCTCAGCTACGGCGTCGACGGCCTGCGGGGCGCGCTCATCGGCGCGAGTCATTTCGGGATCGCCGCGGATTTCGGCATTCTGATCGTCGTCACAGCGGTGCTCCTCTGGATCGGCAGCGTGCTGTTCAAGAGCATTGAGGCCTGATTTTCCTCAGCAGAAAGCCAAAATAGAGCGAACCGCACAAAACCTATTGCATGAAGAACGTCCAAGCGCGAGAGTATGCCGCTATGCAGACATCTGAAGTACTGCCTCTCGCCGCTTTTCAGTCGATGATGGATCAAAATGAACGTCTGGAGGCGCAGCCAGTTGTCGATTCTGTTATTGCGCAGGTTCGAGGAAAAGGGCTTCCGGGCAATCTGGACAGGCTGGTGGAACTCGTAAAGCGTGCGGGACTTGATTCCGTTCAAATTAAAGAGATCGCTCATACCTTTTCCGGCGCGGCGGCGGAAATTCTCAGCAAAGAACAGCGAGATCTGCGGCGCAAAAAAGAATACACCGAAGCGGCGGCGCTCCTTCGGGAGTTACTCTCGAAGTAGACGAACAAATTTTCACAGTTGCATCGGCAGCGTGCCGTTCTATGAGGGTAGGAGTATACTGATGAGTATGAAAAAGGCTGAGATTCAGAAGCGGCTACAGGACGTTCTCCGCACTTCCCCTGCGCGAGGTCAAGTGCGCCGCGTTTCACTGTTCGGTTCGCACTTGCACGGTACTGCGAAAAAGGACAGTGATATCGATCTCCTGATTGAATTCCGTGAGCCGGTGAGCATGTTTACGCTGGTGCGCATGGAACGGGAAATGAGCAGGGCATTCGGGCGACCCATCGACCTTTGCACGCTGAAAGGTTTGAGCAAATATTTCCGGTCTGCCGTCGAAAAAGAGGCTGAACCATTGTACGAATCTATTTCATGAGTTCCGACGACATCTACATCCGGCACATGGTCGATGCCATCAGTGAAATTCAAGATATTCTTGATGGCCGCACATATAAGGAATTCGTTTTGATCCTCTTCGAGTGCACGCTTGCGTCCGTCTCTTTGAAATTCTTGGAGAAGCGGCAAATAAATTGACTCCGGCGTTTCGGAAAATGCATCCGGATATTCCGTATGCCGATATCGTCGGGATGCGAAACAAGCTCATTCATCATTATTTTGAAGTCGACCTGGAGATTTTCTGGAAATCCTATCAAGATGATTTGCCGCTGCTGAAAAAAATCTTAGAGGCAGCCAGATAATCGTCGTTCTTCTTTTTACACTTTGCAGTGCCCATGCGAACATTTTTTTCTATTCTCCGCGATGCTGCGGTAGACGACGTCGCCGAGGCGCTTCACTCCAGGCAGGTAGAGGAACGACGCGAGGAGCCAGAGCGGCGGCAGATGCCACGCGAGAGCGCGGAAGGCGGAGAATCCGTGCAGTGTTTTCCCCGCCGGAAGCCTGATGTGCATCGCGCGGTCGAGATTTTTCAGCTCGAGATCCGGTGCCCATTTGTGATGCTCCTGCGACGAGCGGAAATCCACCGGCCGCAGACGGCGCAGCCAGTCCATCATCACGATGCCGCCCATGCTGCGCAGGCAGAAGCCGCAGTCGCCGTCGTAGAAGACGCTGATTTTGCCTTTCCATCTGCGGTTTACCGTCGCTCGCATCACGGTGAAATCATTCTCGTGGAGATTACCGAGCAGCACTGTGGGAATGGCCGTCAAGAACGACCCGAGCCGCAGGAGCGCGTAGAACGTCATGTGAATGAGGAAGCTCGTTGCAAGAAGCCAGCGGCGCAACCGGTCAGCCGGCCACCACGCGGTGATATTTCGCGGAACGAGCAGCAGCAGCCAGCACGATTCCCAGGTGATGAACGCCCATCCGAGCATGGGCCCGGCAATACCGATAACGTCCGAGATCGGGCTCACGGCGAACCGTCCGAAATGCGTGTGGTGGAGAGCGATGCCCACGGCGGTGCCGTCCCACCACATCGTGCCGAGCAGCTTGCTCCACATCGACTGCGAGTAGAGCACGATGAGCTGCCAGAGCAGCATCCGCTGCGGCCACGCGGGCATCGTGAGCGGCGGCAGAAGCTTGCGCGTACGCACCCAGTGGCGGCACTGCAGCCTCGCCCGTTGCCACGAGAACGCGTGCACGCCCGCGGGAGCGACGCTCAGCAGAACTCCGGCCATGCGCAGGAGCACGTCGCCGCCGGTCGTGTGCCAGGGGTTGCGCACGTGGAACGACATCACGAGCAACGTCGTGACGATGGTGGTGATGCGCGGCCGGAGACCCACGCAGGCACAGGCGGCACAGACAAGCAGCAGAAGGTAGATCGCAAAAACAGCTTGTGGATGCGGAAAGAGCCACAGGATGCTCGTACCCGGCGAGGGGTTCGTCATGGTCTGAGATAACCACGGCGGCAGCTCGCCCGCCGCGCTGTAGTACCGCGTGACGTCCGGCCATTGCTTGAGGAAGTACGCCAAGACGCTCGCGCCCCACATGGCGCGCATCAGCCCGAATCCCGTCGCGGAGACCCGCCCGAAGAAAAAAGCATCAATGGTTCGGAAAATCTTCATAACCACGTGATAGGAATAATTGCCGGATCATCCGGAGCCGGGCACGGCGCGACGGCGGACGGCCACATGTCCCAGCCGTTGACCATCATCGCGCGCCACAGCGCCCAGTCTCCGCCGGTCGGTTTTTCAGGAAGGACGATGTATTCGGCCGTGAGGGACACCGGCGTGCCTTCGGGCAGACCGAGCGGGGCACAGAGCGCGCGGAGATAGCGGACGTACAACGCGGGCACGTCCCGTCCGCCGTTATCGAGCTGCTGTACAAAACTGAACTCGTCGCTGCGGCGCCACGGACGCGCGTTCGCCGGTTCCAGCACGCGGACCGTCCGCCAACCTCCGCTCATCGCCGTCTGTCCTTCCATCGGCAAGCGTGCATCGATGCGGTACCGGGTCATCCGGCGCATAGGGTCGGGCGAAAACAGGTTCCAGCTCTGCCATTGGTTGGTCGCGAGGAGGTACGTGTTGGCGTAGGCGCGAAATGCCTCCGGGACGTACGCCGCAGGGCCGGGCTGCATCGTATTCACAAAGATCGCCGCTCCGTGCCAGAGGCAGAAGAGGACGACAGCCGTCTTTGCGGCGATTCTCAGGAATTTCATCGCCGCTTCGGGCGGAGCAGCACGATCTCGCGGCCCACGAACTGGTCGGGGCGGCGGTAGAGGAGCGAGACGCGGTCGCCGACGATCTCGATGGTCGGCGGAAGCACGGCCTGGTAGCCGCATTCGTCGATCGTCTTCCAGATGCGCTCCAGGCAGACGGGCGACTTGGTCGGGTACCACACGGGCCACGTGCAGACGATGGGAACGCCGGGGAACGAGGCCGCCGCGGCGCGGAGGAATTCCTGCTGGAGCTTCTCGTTCTCGGAGCAGAGCTTCTGTGCGTCGCGCGCAGTCGGCCGCTTCTCCAGGCTCGGTCCGAGACTCGTTTCCGTCACGATCACATCGACCGTCTCTTTCACCTCAAAGGGCTTCGTCGCGTCGTGCTTCCACACTTTTGAGGAGACGACCGATTTCTTGATCTCAAATTCCTTGCGCAGCCAGTCGAGGTTCTTGCCGCATCCCGTCACCGCTTTCTCCGATTTGTCGGACGCGAGCGCCGAGAAGCCGCGCAGGAGGCATTCCATCGGGATGACGCCGGTGCCGCAGAAGGGATCATAAACGGTCGGGCTCGGGCTCGGGGACGGTTTTTTGGCCAACCATATGCCGAAGTTGATCATGATCTGGGCGAGTTTCGGCGGCAGCAGACCCACGCCCGTATCGCGCACGGGTTTCTCCATGTCGCGTGTGCTGTAGCTCTCGATGTCCTGCGCCCCGACGGTCATGCCTGTCCAGAGAAGTGATGGCGCCCCGTCTTCACCTTTCCGTTGAAGGATCACCAGTTCCGATCCGCCCGAACCATCAAGAAGCTTGTGCTCCCGCAGCACGATGGAGAGCGCTGCCTTCCGTTCGTTGCCCACGTAGCGCGACGGTTTGCCTTTCTTCTTCAAGTGATCCTTACTCTTGCGGTAGAGAGCTTTGATCGTGGCCGGAGCCAGCCCGAGTGTGCGCAGGCTGAACGTCGCTTTGCCTTTCACGGGCAGGAGTTTTTTCGCGAGGGCGTCGGGAACGTCCTCAAGCGACTTGATTCCTTCCGTCAGTTTCTCCGCCAGCACCACCGTTCCTCCGAGCGTATCCAAAAACGCCGCATCGAGCGTCACGGCGCTGTCGAACAGCACGGCGGTTCTATCCAGTTTTTCGTGCAGCAAAAACCCCGGGACCGTTGCGGCGAGCTCGGCGAGGCTCAGGTGGGGTTGATGTCCGATGAAGGCGGCGTACGAGGGCATTTAGTGGAAAGTGAAAAGTGAAAAACGGAAAGTTGCTCGTCTATTGTCCACTTTCCACTTTCCTCTGTCCACTTTCCACTCGTCCTAGTATCACGTCATGCAGCAATAGCACCGTCAGCACGACAATCACCGGCATCAGATGAATCAGCCCTCTCGCATACCCCGTCTGCAGAATCGCCTCCGTCGAGAGGCCGGTGAAGTGATAGAGGAAGAGCTGGCCGAGGTAGGGGATCAGGATGAACGCCGAAAGGAGGAGCAAGGGCGAGCGGAAGGCGCTGCGCCACCGCGCGATCAAGAGGCCAAAGAAGAGCGGCATCAAGAGGCCCCAGTTTCCTTCCAAGAACGTGTTCACGATCACGGAGGCGAAGACGCCCGGCTGCCATCGGAAGTTCAGGTCCAACCCCTTTGCGTTGCCGAACGCGAGTCCGTTGGCGAACTTGAAGGCGATCCACGGCCCGGCGATGATCACCGCAAGCAGAAGGGCAAAACCGGCTGTCATCATCACCTGCCGCACCGTCATCGTTTTTCGGTACACGAGCCAACCGAGCGTCGCCGCGTAGAGGAATGCCAGCACAGGGAAGTACAGCGCCCATCCCTCATTCTTCGTGAAGGGAATCAATGCGATAGCGAACGCCGACAATCGGAGATACGTAGGGGCGTTTCGTGAAACGCCCTGGCTTTCATGCCCGCGGTCTTTCAGAGCATGAAACAGCAGACTCACCCCCACAAAAATATGTAACGACAAGAACACATCCGCATACGGGCTCATCCCGTGAATCAATTCCAATGGCAGGGACGCGAGGATGATCGTTCCCAATGCCGACCATTCCCACGAGAGCATCCTCCGCAGCGTCCAGTAGACGAGCGCGAGCAGACACGCGAACCAGACGACGTGAATCATGTTCACCAGCCCCTCGTGCCAGCCGCCGGCGAGCGTGGAGAGCCACGTCTTACTGAGTGGCACCGTCGGCGGATACGAACTGACGCCGGGACTCGGATCCCATGGGAACGCGAGGGAGAATTTCTCCTGCAGAAAAAATAATTTTCCGCGCAGGTTCCAGTTATCCATCGCATCGTCGAAGAACGTCGGCGTCACGGCGGTATCGCCCGCCATCGCGAGCAGCCGGATCAATACCCATCCGCCCATCACCGCCAATGCGATCATCATCGGGCGCGGCGTGGAATGCATCACATCCGCGATGTAGGGGCGCCCCGGTGGGGCGCCCGCCTTCACCGATGTCATGAATCGCCCGCGCCGAATTCCCCACGCCGCGCCCAACACCACCAACAATCCGGCGAAGATCATTGCGAATCCCACAAGAGTCAGCGGAATTCCCAACCACACGTTGCCCGCAAAGACGCAGAACATCGAGAACGTCATGCCGAACACAAACCCCATTACCCATTTTTCATATCTGCCGATAACGCTCGTATCCCATTCCAAAAGATCAATGATCAGCCACCCGACCACTGCGGGAATGACAACGCCGGGAATGAGCATGATAAGGGAGATCATTGTTGAGTAGTACGGAACAAAAATGCGCGCGTATCGAGCTGCTCGACGATCCTCCCCGGCGCGCTCCACGGCACGCCGCCCACCGTCAGTCGCCCTTCGCCGTCCACCGTCACGTCGTCGCGGTGGTAGACGAGCCAGAGCTTCACGTCCGGACGCGGCCCGTCCGGTTCGACTACGGTCGCGGGCAGCGAAAAGTACCGCGTCATTGCGATGATCGGACTCGTCTCGCGCAGTACGCCGAGCTCCTCCACGTCCTCGAGCCACGGCGCGGTTCGGTCCATCATGTCGTTGAAGCTCAAGTATGTGCGGAATATTCGCTGGCCCATGGGCTTGGAGAGATACGTGTCGTAATCATTTTTCACGTACGAGAGAATTTCGGCGCCCATGCGGACGTCAAAGAGAATCCAAACAGCCGCGTACGCCAGAAAAAAGATCACGACGAGTGACTGTTTTTTGCCCTTCCAGATGCCATAAGCGATAAGTCCTCCCGCTACGACGATCAACGCCGCGTACAGCAGCCACATGCCCGAGCGCCCCCGCGGCGGTAGCGTACTGAAGATGCTCTCCGTCCCGACGGGATTGAAGGTGATCACCGGGCCCCAGATGAAGTTGATGTTGTACGGATTGAATTTCGGGAATATCCAGAAACTTTTTGCAACCTCCATCGTCTGGTCGAATATATTCCAATGCGAGAACCGGATCTCGCGCAGCAGAACGTCCGAGCCTTGCGGGAACGAGAGTCCGATCGCGTCGGTGCGCGCGTCCCATTGCGGATACGGATCCAAGTCGAGCGCCACCGTCTGTTCCGTCCCGCCACCCGTAATCGTGAACGGTAGCTCCAGCAAATTGCCGGGAACGTCCGCCCGCCGGTGCCACAAAAATTTCGCCGTCTCGTCGGTGCGGCTCGCGAGCGTGATGTATACGACTTGAGTGGGGTGTGGCAGCGCGAGATCCACGAGCATGCTGCCGTCATCGTTCGACGCCGTGACGCGCAGTCCTTCGGGCGTTGTCTGCGGCACGTCGATGCCCGAGTATCGCCACGAATCGCCGCCGGGCACTTGGCCATCGAGGAAATTCCAGACGGTTTCGGTCATCGCCAAAGCTGCCGTGGGCATGGCAAGCAGCGCTGCAGCGGTGAGGAGAATTCTTGAAAAACGGTGCACACATGGATTCTACGGTAAAAATGGCAATAGACGTCAGGTTCGAGCAGGAATGTGACATTGACCAATCCCGGTTTCCTGACAGAATGCTCTGCTGGTTTTCCTCTGGGGAAGCTGGGATGGTCTTTGACATCACGATTGATCACTGAAATTTCCACCGACATTGGCACTGTGCGCATCTTCGACGTGCCCAGAGTGCCAATGTTGCGTGGGAGCGTTTCCCATGCACGCGATTTTACTCGTCGTTACGAAAGGAACGACAAGGACGATGGCCTCCTCCATCGATCGTAGAGAACTCGGATTCTCACCTTACATTGGAGCGTCACAAAAAATTCATCACAAAGGAATGAAAATCATGACCACCGATCTGCAACCACTCAAGGGCACGAAGGGCGAGATCCCTGTGGATCTCCTCGTTCCCCCGTCGCCCAAGCTGTGGGAAACCACACCCGGCAACCTCATCACCTACACGGACGTGGTCTCGGATCCCATGGATCCGAGCGGACAGCTGAAGGTTCCGAATCCGCTGACCGTCACTGTCGATGCCCTCCGTCTCGCAAAAGAACAAAAGGGCCTCTTGTCGGCGGCACACGCCCTTCTCGGCCAGATGTACGACGAGAAGAAACAGCCGACCGGCAAACCAGCCTACGTGTTCGGCGGTGAGGCTGCTCAGCACGGCGACCAGTCTCTGCCCGTGCTGCTCATCAATGCGGGCAACGCGGGTTTCGATGTCATGCAGCCCAGCGGCAATCACATTGACCTGGCCCGGTGCGCCGATGACGCGGCGTACTGTGACTGGGTCAAGCAAGTGCACGTCTCTTCGGGCATCCCCCTCCTCTCCGTCTCGGTGCACATGGACGGATATTTCTTGTTCAGCGTCACCCACGTCAAACGCGCTCGGGCCATCTGGGGCCAGAAATTCGAAGGCACCGACGAGCAACTCCAAGAACTCCTTCTCCACCGCATGGCCAAGATTCTAATCGGTGCGGCACGTCTCGGAGTGCGGGTTCTCCATCTCTTCTTCGGTCAGCCGGGAGAAGTCCCCTACTACGGCTGGCCTTTCCATGAGAAGAACGGTGCGAACGTGGCAGCGATGCGGCAGCGCTTCTACGACATCATGAACCGTCTCCTGCCGCTCGCGAAACTGCTGGGGATCTATCTGTGCCACGAAATCCACTTCGGCACGATCGCCCTCAACGCGGACGACTACATCTTCGTCTGGAAGCAGCTCGGATGCCCGGACAATCTCTGTCTGGGCTTCGATCCGAGTCACTTCTGGCACGGGGAACCGTGGTGGGTCGCGCTCGACAAGCTGCGCGCAGCAGGCATCAAGGTCGTCGTCGCCCACTTCAAGCAAGCTGTCCTTCTGGACGGTCGACCGACCTTGGGTCTCGATCACGACGACCGCCGGCGCGGCATGATGTTCTCGTCACTCGATGCCACCAGCGGCATCGTGGACATGAACCTCTACGCGGGGCAGCTCACGCTGCCCGGAACCGGTCTCGCCGAATTCTGGCACCAAGTCTGCAACCTGCCGATCCCGGGCTACGCCGAAGCCGAAGATCCTCACTGGAATACGTGGGACATCCTCGTTCGCGGCGTCGGGTATCTGCAGCGCACCATCGGTCCGATGCGTCTGGCTCAAGCGCATTTCACCGAAGCAATGGCTCTCAAGGCGTAACCGTGATCAATCGTCAAACTATCAAAGACTCCAACCAGCCGACTTCGTTCGGCTGGTATTTTTATTGTTCTCCAGCAACTTCCCCTTCGCTTCGCTCAGGGTGACATCACCCGTTCTTCACGAGCTACTTCGATTTCGGGTGGGCCACCACTGACAATTGCCTTGATTCTTCGCACCCCCGCGGACGAACTCTCCTCCTTTTGAATCTTAAAACTCCCCAGCATTCCCGTCCGCGCCACGTGCGGGCCTCCACAAATTTCCTTACTAAAGGTTCCATCGCCAATCACATACACTTTCACCTCCGCCGCATATTTATCATCGAAGACACCGATGGCGCCTTCTTTCTTTGCGCCGTCCACCGATGTCAGGTGATACGCCATCGGGAGATCTTTTTTGATTTCTTCATTCACGAGATCTTCGACTTTCTTGATTTGCTCGGGCGTCATCTTCTCCGGATGCGTGAAGTCGAAGCGCAGCCGTTCGGTCGTGATGTTGCTGCCTTTTTGCCAGACGTGATCGCCCAGGACTTTTCGGAGAGCGGCATTCAGCAAGTGCGTCGCGGTGTGGAGCTTAGTCGTCTCGGCGGAGTGGTCGGCGAGACCGCCGGCGAATTTTTGCGCCGCGCCCGCGCGCGAGAGTTTTTGGTGTTCTTCGAAGGCTTTTGCAAAACCCGCATCATCCACGGAGATACCTGTTTCCAAGACGATTTCTTTCGTCAGCTCCAACGGAAAGCCGTACGTTTCGTAAAAATAGAATGCCTTCGCACCGTCGAGCGTCTTGTGCTTTTCCAAATACTCCTTCAGCTCTTTTTCCCCTTTGGTTAGGGCTCTTTTGAATTGCGCCTCTTCGGATTCCAAACTCGCAGCAATCACATCGGCTTTGGCGACCAGCAACGGATAGGCTTTTTTGTAGGTCTCGATGACCGCCTTCCCCACCTGCGGACAAATGTCGGTCGTCAGTCCCAATGTTCCGGCAAAACGAATGGCGCGGCGGATGACCCGGCGCGTGAAATATCCTTGATCCTTATTGCTGGGAGGAGCGCCGTCGGCGATCAAGAATGTTGCCACGCGCAGGTGATCCATGATGATGCGGAAGGCGCGGGTTTCTTCGTCGCGCTCCCCGTATTTTTTCCCCGAGGCGTTTTCGAGCACGCTGCGGATTCCGTCGAAAAGGTCAATGAGAAACACGTCGGGATGATCGCGCACTGCCGCGGAAATCCGTTCCAACCCCCCCCCGAAGTCGACGTTCTTCTGCGCGAGGTTCTCGAATCCACTCTCTTTTTTGATGTACTCCATAAAGACGTTGTTTCCGATTTCCATGTACCGGCCGCAGTCGCAGTTCACATGGCACGGGGCGTCTTTCCATTCGGACCGCTCGTGCAGTTTCCGCTCGGGTCCAAAATCCCAGAACATTTCGCTGTCGGGTCCTCCCGGTTCTCCCACCGGCATTTTGGTCGGTTCGCCCGCCCGGCTCCACCAGTTTTTCTTCTCGTCGTAGTAAAAAATACGTCCGCCCTGCATGCCGTCACGCTCCGCGTTGTCCACATCCTTTGCGGCAATCCCCACTGCTGCAAATTGCTCCTTCCAGAGCGTCACCGACTCGTCGTCGCGCGGAATATTGTCTTTGCCCCGGAACACCGTGACGTAGATGCGCTGGGGATCGAGTCCGATCTCCTTCGTGAGAAATTCAAACATCCACGGAATCTGGTCGGCCTTGAAGTAATCGCCCAGACTCCAGTTGCCGAGCATTTCAAAAAACGTCGTGTGCCGGTTGTCGCCGATCTCCTCGATGTCCTGCGTGCGAAAGCACCGCTGGCTGTCGACGATGCGCTTGCCCAATGGATGCTTTTCTCCGAGCAGGTAGGGCAACATCGGTTGCATACCCGATCCGGTGAACAGCGTCGTCGGATCATTTTCGGGCAAGAGCGGCGCGCTCGGAATCACGGCATGCCCGTGCTTCTTCGAGAAGAAGTCGAGGTAGGCCGAGCGGATGGCGTGGGTGGACTGAGGGGGCATTGAGCAACGAGTGTAGCAAGTGCGGATGAGCTGGATTTGCCAAATTTATTAATTATGGTTTATTGACATATTTGTCTCTTGGAGTAGACTGCTTCGCTATGAGTGATAAACAGGCGATCCGATCAGTCGAAACGAGCACATGGAAGGCAACGGCCACACTTGATTCCATCGAAGATGGTAATCGTGTGCATGCTGACATTGGACAGCAGCTTGATGAGTTGGGGTATACGGGTGATGAAAAACACGGCGTATGGATTGCGCTCGAGGAGGCGATCGCCAATGGTTTTAAACATGGAAATCAAATGGTATCCGGCAAGAAAGTCGAGGTGAGTTACACAGTCACGGCCGACGGAGTTTTCGTACGGATTGTCGATGAAGGCGACGGATTTGATCCTGCGGACGTATCTGATCCTCTCGCTGATGAAAACTTGGAAAGACCGTCGGGACGCGGCTTGTTTCTGATGCGGCATTACATGAATTTTGTACACGTGGATCCAGCGACGAAAAGTGTCACCATGCAAAAGCAGCGGGGTGTCTTGACAGCGGGGCAGCTTGAAGCTGCCGCAAGGAAAGAAAAGAAAGTCAATTATTGTGTTGATGAAACATCAGTCAAAATAGACGACAGATTGAAGCAAGTCCTGCAGTAATGACTTCGGAGGGGTTTTCTGCTACAATAGAACGAAAAACTAACATCCGTGCCGAACATCCATACCTCCCTCCTGGCATTCCGCAGAAACTGGCCGATTCTCTCGGTGGCGATGTTTGTGGTGGGCATTCTGGTCTTTCTCGGATTCTTCCTGTTCATCCGGGGCGGAACGCTCATGGAGCGGCAGCTCAAGAATCAATTGCAAGCGACTGCTGCCGTCGCGGCGATGCAATTTCCACCTGCCATCATTCAGGACATCACCGAGCGTGGTACCGGGGCATCGGGATATCCCGAAGCTGTCGCGCGGCTGCGCACTATTCGTCAGGCGGTGCCCGCAATCCGGTTCGTGTACGTCATGCGCAAGACCGATGACCCGAAGACGCTTGCGTTCGTCGCCGACGCCGACGGGCTCGCGACGTCCGTGGAACTCGATACCAACCATAACGGCCTCGTGGAGCAGAGCGAAGAGGGATCTCAACCCGGCGATCTCTACGATACCGTCGGTGTCCCCGCGCTCCAGGGCCCGGCGTTTGAGGGTCCCACCGTCGATGACGATTTCACCTACGACAAGTGGGGGACGACGATGTCGGGCTATGCGCCGATCCGCGATGCCAACGGCGCGACAATCGCGGTGCTCGGCATCGACATGAGCGCAGAAGATTACATCTCGCTCTCCCGGAGCGTCTTCTCTCCCATGGCGTTCCTGCTCCTGGTCTTCGCCGCGTTCTTCATT
Organism: Candidatus Peribacteraceae bacterium; assembly: GCA_013140485.1. Taxonomy (GTDB): domain Bacteria; phylum Patescibacteriota; class Gracilibacteria; order Peribacterales; family Peribacteraceae; genus JABFSS01. Next base: position 14,910 of record JABFSS010000004.1, read on the forward strand.
GCCGCGGTTGTCGCCGGGTACATGCTCCGCCGCCGCGCCGAGGCGCTGCGCCGCATTGAGCGCGAACGTTCCGGATTGCTCCTCCTCGCGATGCACCAAATTGGCTCGCCGCTCACGATTATCCGTTGGTCGCTCGAGGAACTGCTCGAGCAGACCGGCAAGAATTCCCTCGAACAGGCCGTCCAGGATCACGCGAAGAACGTCACGTCCGCCGCCGAATTCCTCGACCGCATTCTCATCGAGCTGCGCGAAGCGAGCGACGTCGACACGGGCACGCTCGCCTACACCCGCGAATGGGTCGCGCTGCACGGCGTCGTCGCATCCGTCGTGAGCGATTTCCAGGCAGAGTGGAAGCTGAAGAATCAGACGATCGACATCGCCGTCGATCCCGGACTCTCGTTCTCGTTCGATCGCACGCTCATCGCGGGCGTCCTGCGCGAACTTGTCCGTAACGCGATCACGTTCTCGCCGGAGGGCAGCACGATCACCATCGCCGCCAAACGCGGAGCATCATCGGTGCTCGTCGAGGTTATCGACCGCGGCTGCGGCATCGCCAAAACCGACCTGCCACGCATGTTCGAAAAATTCACGCGCGGCGCCCGGGCGCACCTGTATCAGCCGAACGGCAGTGGCCTCGGTCTCTATATCGCAAAGGGCATCGTCACGCGCGCGGGCGGCGACATCTGGATAAAAAGCAAAGAGGGGCAGGGAACGACGGTGGCGTTTACGTTGCCGTGCTGAGGACCCATTGCAGTATTCCCCACGCTTCCTGACTGATTTCGACGATGTGCGTATGCACCGGTGGAGATCGTAGAGCCGGCGCCGGCGCCCAGGACGGCCTGCCGAGGATCGGTGCCCTGAGTGTGCATATGTGCGGGAATCCAGCAGCGCGCAGCTGCTCCTGCGAATCCTCTGAATGTCGCGTGATGACGCTCTTCGCCCGTTCCATGAGCATGAGGAGTGTGATCTTCATTTGCCGGAGGCACTGCAAGAGAGGCTCTTGGAATGCCGTGCGCTCTTCGAGAGGTGGAAGATCAGTTCGGTAGAGTGCGATCCATTCATCGAATTTGACAATTGCGTCTCTCATATTCTCTGCAAGAACTTGCCAAGATCCATCGAGTATTCCGATCGCATGAAGATCCATGATTTCCGTGAGAAACGGATCGGGAATGATATGTTCCTTCGGATTCGTGTGGTCGGTCGTTCGATGGGCACAGTTCGCGACATCAGCAAAATCCGCACAACGCCATTTCTCCGTTTCACGATATGCAGCTTTGGTTTTGAATGCCACGATCAAGCCCGCCTTTCCGCCGAATGCTTGTATGAGTTTTCCTTCATGCTCAGAGCCGCATGCGCAGATTTTCGTCTTGTCGATTTTTGCATACTGCTCGTCGAGCCTGGCGAGCATGTCTGGTGCGCATTCAGGTTCTGCCATCGCAGTGCCGCCATGAGAATCGAGCGTGTCCAAAGTGCGACATCGTATATCGATATTTCCTCTTTGGAAAGCCGTTTTCAGGTGATCATGGTGTCTTCCGATAACATCCGATCAGATGTACCCGCATCTTCTGTAGCCGCGGAATGTCCAACATCCTCTCAATCAAACATGCAAACCAGAAGAGGGGAGCATTCAAACCGATATACGTCGGGTCGCCATTGAGAATAATCTGCTTCTTTTCGAAGCCGATCTTTGTCAGCAGCTTCTCCACGCGGTTCATCGAATTGATGCGGTAGCGCGTCGGGAAGGTGTCGTGTTCCTGGCGGTTGTAGAGACGGCGCGTGAAGAAGTCATGAAACGCGTTGGGGATGGCGCGGATGATCCACACGTTGTAGTTCCAGGCGTTCGGCGTCAGAAAAATCACGACGCCCCCCGGTTTCAGCACGCGATGAACCTCACTGAAGACTTTCCCGGGATCTTCCAAGTGCTCCAGCACCCACGCAAGCACGACGACGTCGAAAAAATTATTCTCAAACAGCAGGCTCTCCGCATCGGCGACGGACGTGTGCTTGATCGTCACGTTCTTCTTCAGGGTCTCCGCATCCGGATCAATCCCGTATGAATGCGGCGTGCGGTCGTAGATCTCCTTGAGGAAATCCGTATGACCGCAGCCGATATCGAGAATGCGCGTGTCGGCGCCGACATGCTGCCCAATCAGATCCTTATAGGGGATCGGGCTGGAGTTCCACTCTGGATGGAGTTCCTTATATCGTTGCCGCCACTGTTCCTGACGATTCATGGTCACGCTCGTCCCGTCCGCAGTCTCGTGGTGAGCTCAGGGTTGCGGAACCACGCGCTGATCATGAGGAGTACGAACAAGATGTAGATGGGCAAGGCTTCCAGGTGCGTAAACCCGTGCGTCAGGTTCGTGGCAAGCGCGCCGCCGAGGTAGCCGATCATGAGCACGAAGCCGACGGTCGAGGTGCGGGGAATCAGGAAGAGCGCAATGACGATGAGTTCCAGAACCCCGAGTTGCTGCATCATGCCGGTCACGCCCAGTCGTTCCATCATCACGGCACCGTCGGATCCCGGTTCGACGGGAACGAATTTCATCACGGCGGCGAACAGGTTGAACGCGGCGACAAGGATGGCTGTGGTCCAGCCGATAATGGAGGAAGCGCGGATTTTCATGAGAGAAGAGGGGAAGAGATCCGGAGGAGTGTAACAGAAAATTCCCAGGGGAACAGTTGAGCGGCGGGAGC
>JABFSS010000025.1 GCA_013140485.1 Candidatus Peribacteraceae bacterium
CCCCTCATCAGGTCCTTTTCCGATGATTGTGAGATCTACTTCTGGCAGACCGCTTACAGCTTGAATCAGAACATCGACGCCCTTTCCGGGGCTCAGGCGGGCGACGCAGCCTAACCTCACCCCCCCAGCCCCCCTCTCCGCCGTCCGCGGAGAGGGGGGGGAGGAAAATCTTTTCAGATCAATCCCATTCGGAATCGCAATCACCTTCTCCGGTTTCCATCCCAGATCCAGATAAATCTTCCGGCTCAGTTCCGACACGCAGATCGTCGTCACCGTGTTGCTGAGCTCTCGCAATCGGGGCAGCCACGGATTCTTCGTGAGCCATCGCCCCACGCGGTCATGCTCGATCCAGAAAACTTTGATCCCCTTCGCAACGGCCGCTTCGGTCAGCAGAAGTTTCTCGCTCATACTCAGCATGAAGATCGCATCCAGGTCACTGAATCCCGAAAGAGCCGCCTCCAGTCGCTGCTGCATCTTGTGCTTCCTCCAGAAGAAGTTCATCGCGCCCCATTTGGTCACCGGCGGCGGGCCGATCTTGAGTTTTGCGTGCGGTAGGTGAAGTTTCGCCGTCTCTTCGAGAAGAACCGGACAGCTTCCGAGAAATGCGACGGCATGACCACGCTCATTCAGTCCTTTCATCAGACTGAGCGTCTGGACTTCGGCTCCGCCGCGAGCGGATTCCAGGGGGAAACGGGTGAAGAGGATTCGCATAGTGACATCTTATCTATTTTCTTCGAAATACAATCGGTTCAGGAGCAAATTGCCCGTTTCTTTCAATCCGGAAACCATCGCCTCCGTCTTGACGATTTGATCTACAGTGAGGCGGGGAGCGTTTTTCGGAAAAACAATCAGTGTTCGATGCCCTTCATGTAAATGGCAATCGGCGTTCACACATTGCTGAAAGAGAAAATGGAGTTTCTCGCGAACGAAGAAAAATTTTTGTTTAGGAATGTGAATCTCATTTCCTTGCCCCGGATAAATCTCCGGCGCCCCCAATTCAATACTGACGTCCTGCATGATCGGATGGTTTCCCATAACCGGCATCGCCGCGAATTGAACAATGGCGTCGTCGCCCTGCTGGCATCGTTTTTCCAAGAATTCAATGGCGGATTCAGGAGAGGTCATAGCATGTTATTGCGAATCTTTGAACGCCCTTGTCAAATATCTTCTTCAAATCCGAGATACAATCTTCTCCTGTCCTCCCATATATGGTCGTAACACCTCAGGAATCGTCACACTTCCGTCTTTGTTCTGGTACATCTCCAGAATCGGAATCAGGATTCTGGGGCTCGCGATGCAGGTGTTATTGAGCGTGTGGACGAAATGCTTCTTCTTATCCTCACCTTCGTAGCGAATATTCAGACGGCGAGACTGGAAGTCGTAGAACGTCGAACAGCTGTGCGTCTCGCCGTAGGATTTCCGTGAAGGCATCCACGTCTCAATGTCGTTCTTGTACACCTGCCCCCGTCCCATATCGCCCGTGCAGACGTCGACCACTCGGTACGGGAGCTTGAGCGCCTGCACGACTTCTTCTGCGTTCGTGAGAATCTCTTTGTGCATCTTCGCGCTCACGGTCGGATCGTTCTCGCAGAGGACCACCTGTTCGACTTTCTGGAACTGGTGGATGCGGTACAAGCCCTTCGTGTCTTTGCCGTAGGTGCCGGCTTCGCGGCGAAAGCACGGGCTGATGCCGCAGTAGCGCTTGGGCAGCTCTTCCAGCTTCAAGATTTCATCTTTGTGGTAACTCGTGACCGAAACCTCCGACGTGCCGATCAAAAACGCTCCGTCGCCTTCCACCGGCCCATCTTTCTCTTTTTGCACACCCACCGCGTACGCCTGCTCCTCTCCCCCGGGGAAGTAACTGGTCCCCATCATCGCCGGGTAGTGCACGAGGAGCGGCGGAATAAACGGTGTGAAGCCTTTCTTGCGCAGGTGGTCGAGGGTGAACATGAGGATCGCATATTCCAGCCGCGCGCCGTCGCCTTTCAAAAAATACGTCCGCGATCCGGCAATCTTCACACCGCGTTCAATGTCGAGAATGTCGAGCTTCTCACCCAAAGTGACGTGGTCCAGCGGCTCGAAATCAAACTTCGGAAGGTCTCCCCACTTTCGCACTTCCTTGTTCTCTGTGTCGTCCTTCCCAACGGGGACATTCGGGAGAGGAATGCTCGGAAGTAAAAGTTGCAGAGCATTCCATTCGGCTTCAAGCACGGTGAGTTCATCTTCTTTCTTCTTCAGTTCATCCGAGAGCGTCTTCATCTCCTTAATCGTTTTCTCTTTCGCTGCGCCCGTGAGCTTTGGCACTTCTTTACTCGCGGCGTTTTTCTTCCCGCGCATTTCTTCGACCTCCTTTAATAAATCCAATCTTCCCTGGTCGAGTTTTAAGAATGCCTTCACGTCGATGGTGATCCGCTTCTTCTTGGCGGCATCGGCGTAGGCATCGGGGCGGGCACGGAGATCACTTAGATCGATCATGCCCGTAGACTAGCGCAGAAACCCCCGAACTCAATAACGCCACCCTGGAACACTCGTGGGCACCAGGAATTCGTCACCATCTTCCATGACAGCCCGCTGGACCTTTGATTTGTACAACAACATCAAGTCTCTGGCTCTTCCCTCAAATGCGAGAACGGGACTTTGAGGCCTATTCATTGCGTCACGCACCAATGCCAAACTTTGAGTCACAATACCCACTATAAAAATCATTTCCGTTGCAATCGCATTGCTCCCGAAGAGTTTCAGGCACGCTGTACGTACGATGCTGTCATCGTACCGATTTATTATTTCGATGACTGGCTGAAATGCATTTGCCTCCGATGCATCAAGATCTACCGTCATGCTCTTGAGTTCGCTTACAAGTGCTGTCAGCTGATCGTTTTCGGCAGTCATATAATTCTTATGAAGAAGAAGTAAGTGCCATTGAGAAAGATCAGATTTTCAGGATTCATTCATTGCTCCATTTTGCATCCCTGGCGATCTCTTCTGCCCAGATCCCCATGTCAGGATTGGGATTCTCTTCAGAAAGATCGGTAGCACATGTTTGAAGCCATTTCTCAATACTTTTCACTACCCGTCCTCCGGCAGCCTCAAATCTTTCGCGCTCCTCGGCGGTCATTTTTGTCGGACCAATACGCTTAAATATTCCTTGAATAGCACTGAGAGATGTGCGGCATCCCTCAAGCAAGTTCATTTGAACCGATAATCTATCACTCCGCCTGGCAGCTCCCAAGCTTTCGGCATATTTATCATTTAAATCATAGATTTTATTAGACTCTGCATCCACAATCGCCGCTTCAGTACTGCCCGTACCTGTCTCGTTTACAGTGACCATAGGAAGAAGTGGTAAGAAGATACAATCATTATCCAACATTTTTCTATATTTGTAAATAAAACTCAGGCAATCAAAGTTATTTTATATAAGCGCTAACTTGTAAGAAAAACTCAAATTGTCTATAATTACAGACATCAATGCCTCGCACCCGTTTAGCATCAGAACCGGCATCCATTCGTCCGCTCCTCCACCGGATCGGTCTGGATGAGAAGGAGAGTGAGATTTATCTTGCACTTCTTTCGTTGAAAGTCGCGCGTGCATCGTCCGTCGCGAAAGTTGCGCGGCAGTCGCGCAGTCATACGTACTTGATTCTCCGTACGCTTGTGGAGAAAGGTCTCGTCTCCGAAATCGAACGCGGAAAGGTCATTCACTTTGTCGCCGAACCGCCACAGCGGCTCCTCGGCTATCTGGATGACCGCAAGCAGCAGCTCGAAGAATTGCGGCCGCTAGTGGAAGGCGCGTTACCGTTTTTTTCCGCTATTACAAGCCAATTCGTCGGGCAACCGCGCGTCACGTTCCTGCGCGGGATCGATGGGATGAAACAGGTCTACCGCGACATGCTCAAGAAAGATTTCTGCGCACTCTTCAATCCGGAAGCGATGTATGAAGCGTTCGGCGGCAACGTCGTCACGCAGGTCTATGGCAAGTATGCGGAACTCCATGGACGAGATCTTCTCGTCGATAGTCCATCCGCGAAGCAGTACATGAAGGAACTCAAGCAAGGCGACGCGTATCAAATTCGCCTGCTCCCGAAGTCCGTCACCTTCGGAACCGATACTATCGTCACCTCCGACACCGTCGCGCTCTTTGCGTATGATCTCGACCGGACGATTGTGCGGATTGAGAATGCGAATATTGCAGCCAGTTTTCGGGCGTGGTTTGAGGTTTTGTGGGCACGGAGTTCCCCGTCGGGAGACAGGAAATAACGCGAGCCATTGTTGCGTAAAAGCCCATAATTATGTTATAATATCAAAAATATATATGATCTCTAAACAGGAGTTACCACCCGGGCCATCCGACGAATTGGCCGGCCGGCTTGAGGAAATTGCATCGTTGAAGTCTGGAGTTTCAGGCCTAACAGACCGTGTCGAACTGGCGCTGGCCAACCGGCATGTGCGTTCCGGCTATATGGGATTTCCGGGGAGAAATTCTACTGTGGGGTTGCCTGAGGATGACCTGTCCTACGTCGGCCCTAATATCCGGGAGTATGAGGAAAGACTTGCTCGCTTACGGGCACCCATTGATCAGGCATCGGATGAAGTGGAGCGATTACTGGCATCGGACTCGAGCAAGGTGCATAGGGAAGAAATACTGCAGGCAAAAAGAGAAGAATTGAAAGTAGCGCAAGAAAAAAGAAAAACTCTGGTGAAGGCGTCTGAAATAATCAGTCACTATCTTGCGAATAAGAACAATACTGTCCAGATCCACGGAAAAAGGTTGCCCGCGTACGAGCGGCCTCCCTCGGCAGAATTATTTGAAGCATTGAATGCCGCCGGATTTCAGAATGCATTTCACCTTGCGTATCGTACGCCGTTCGAAGGAACTCGAGTCGTCGTCCAGCGGCAGTACGAGTCAGATTCGGATGCGATTATCAAATTACAGCAGATCATTGTTCTTTTGGAGAATCGAGCAGTGAATGGAAGGCCGGCGAAGAGCGCTCGGACCGATTCGCCGATTCGTTCCACTATGTCGCGCGAGCTCGCAGTAGACGCGACTGTAGACGAGTTTCGGGATTTTGTTCGTGCAGAACAAAATAACGGAGGTACGCTCGAATATGTTTTTAATGACATTCTTGACCGCGTACGGTCGCTCCGTGCTGCGCGAAACTATGACAACGAACCTCGCACATGGGAACGGTTAAAGGACTTGGAAGTAAAGTTCGATATTGTTCTCGGTCAGTTGCGAAAAACCAATCCCGCAAAGTATACGTGGGACAATCCGTGGCAAGATCTCTTTATCTAGTCCAGAAGAGACACGAAAGTATTTTCATTCTTCCAGTCCCGACTTCTTCAGCACTTTCTGCACCGTCCGCACGTTCTCCAAAATATTCTGAATGTTCTCTTTGTCGCGCCCCTTCTTCGGATTTAGCATCGCCAGCGCCGACTGCCATGCCTGCAGCGCTTCCATCGCCTGGTTGTTCCGCGCGTATGCCGCTCCCAAATCCATCCACGCCTCCGCGTCATCGACTCCCTGCTCCAGCGCTTTGCGGTAATAGATGATCGCCTGCGTGGGTTCGTCATTGATCGTGCAGTTCTGCGCCACTTGCAGGCAGAACGCGACGTAGTTATTGAGAAAGTGCACTTCGTCGGGAACCAGCTCCATCGCCTCGCGAAGAAGACGTTCCCCTTCTTCATAATGGGTTTCGTCCGTCACGCGCATCGCTTCTTCGGTGAGTTCTATGGCGCGTTCATAGCCGTCTGAAGAAAAGTCCTTAGCCATGCAGGGACCATTGAACCACACCGTGGGGAGGGGTACAATTGGGGTTCCGTGTCATCACTCCTCGGCAGCACCGGCAAACCCTTCAAACTTGTCGCCCCGTTCAAGCCGACGGGCGATCAGCCTGGGGCTATTGAGAAGCTCGTGAAAGGTCTCAAGGCGGGCGAAAAGCACCAGACGCTTCTCGGTGCGACGGGAACGGGCAAGACGTTTACCATGGCTAACATCGTCCAGCAGGTGCAGCGCCCAACTCTCGTGCTGGCACATAATAAGACCCTCGCCGCGCAGCTCTGCAGCGAGTTCCAGGGATTTTTCCCCGAGAACGCGATCTCATACTTCGTTTCGTATTACGACTACTACCAGCCGGAGGCGTACTTGCCGACGACGGATACGTACATCGAAAAAGACGCGTCGATCAACGAGGAGATCGAAAAGTACCGCCATGCCGCGACGTTCAATCTGCTCACACGGCGCGACACGCTCATCGTCGCGTCCGTGTCGTGCATCTACGGACTCGGCAACGTCGAAGATTACGAAGCGCTGGCGATCAAAGTGGAGCGCGGGCAGCAGATCAAGCGCGACCAGTTCCTCCGCCGCCTCACCGATATCCAATACCGCCGCAGCGGGATGGACTTTAAGCAGGGCATGTACCACGCGCTGGGCGACACCGTCGAAGTCTTCCCTCCCGGCGGCGATACGGTGCTGCGTTTTGAGCTTCCTTTTGACGAAATCGAGGTCATTCAGGAAGTCGACAGTTTCACGGGCGAAGTGCTCCAAGAACTCCAAGACGTGATGATCTTTCCCGCCGCACACAACGTCACGACCAAAGAGAAGATCGACGCGGCGGTCTCGGGCATTCAGAAAGAAATGACCGAGCGCGAAAAAGAATTCATCACGAAGAACGAACTCGTCAAAGCCGAGCGCATCCGCACGCGCACCGAGTACGACATCGAAATGCTCAAGGAGACGGGTTACTGCACCGGCATCGAGAACTACATCCGGTATCTGAACAACGACGGTGTTCCGAACGCCCGCACATCGACGCTCCTCGATTACTTCCCCGACGATTTCCTCCTCATCGTCGATGAGTCGCACATCTCGATTCCGCAGGTCGGCGGCATGTACGAGGGGAACTTCAGTCGCAAGCAGACGCTGATCGATTATGGCTTCCGTCTGCCGAGCGCGCACGATAACCGGCCGCTGAAGTTCAATGAATTTGAGGACCGTACGCCCCAGCGTCTCTACGTGTCCGCGACGCCCGGCAAGTATGAATTTGCGAATACTCCCAAGGAGAACCTCGTCGAGCAGATTATCCGCCCGACCGGTCTTCTCGACCCCATCGTCACGGTCAAACCAACCAAGAACCAGATCGACGACATCTTCGAGGAGATCAAAAAGACGCTTGCGCGCAAAGAACGCGCGCTCATCACGACGCTGACCAAGAAGATGGCCGAGGAACTGACAAAATTCCTCAGCGAAGCCGGCCAGAAAGTCCGCTATCTCCACAGCGACGTCGAGACGCTCGAACGCATCGAGATTCTCCGGCAGCTGCGCACCGGCGAGATCGACATCATTGTCGGCATCAACCTGCTCCGCGAAGGCCTCGATCTCCCCGAAGTCAGCTTCATCGCCATTCTCGATGCCGATAAGCAGGGCTTCCTCCGCTCACGCGACGCCTTGATCCAAACCATCGGACGCGCGGCGCGTAACGCCTGGGGCCATGTGACGCTCTATGCCGACAAAATGAGCGACGCGATGAAGGCCGCCATCGCCGAAACCGAACGACGGCGCGGTATTCAAGAAGCCTACAACAAGAAGCACGGCATCACGCCCGCCACCATCATCAAAGCCGTGCACGACATCGCCGAAGAAGGCCGCAAGCTGGAGCTGCGCCGTCCGAAGTACGATCACACGAAGATTCCGAAGGACGAGAAAAAACGGCTTATGGACGAGCTGGAGAAGCAGATGGAGTTGGCTGCGCAGAATCTGGAATTTGAGAAGGCGGCAGATCTGAGAGACGAGGTGGAGCTGCTGAGGAGGGAGTTGAAGTAGCTAGAAATCTCTTGCGTGAGTGACGTCACATTGTTACAATATGACTAAAGTCACATTATAACTTTCTTGCTTTTCCCTATGGATTCCACTCCTATCACCCTCCGTCCAAACGGCTCCATGACACTGCCGAAGAAGTTCCGTGATGCGTTCCCGACGGTGCATTTCATGGCGACACAGGTCGATGGCGGCGTTTTACTCAAGCCCATTCGCGAAGAAATTGAGTATTGGGAGAAGCCTGACGGCAGTTCTGGACTTCACTTTCCCTATGGAATCGATGCCGGAAAGTTAGCGGACATGTTCGATGAAGCGAATCGGCGTATCGATGCCGATGAGAAAAAGAAGAAGCCATCACGCAAGAAGCGTCATGGATAAGATTGAGAAATTCCTTCGCAGCGTCCCTCATCTGCGTAAGCGGCTATCCATGATTTTGCGTCAAATTCGTGCTGGAAATCTTTCGAGCCTCGATATCAAGCCGATGAAGGGAGAGAAAAATATTTTTCGTTGCCGTGTCGGCCAGGTAAGAATCCTCTTCGCGCGTAAGGATGGAATGAATATTCCTTTTACAGTCGGATTCCGAGGAGACATTTACTGAGACAGCTTTTTCCAAAGTCCATCTCTCCCCAGCACCCGCTGCCAGAAGAGCATCTTCTTTGCCTGCGGCGCTGCGTATCTTAGTCGCCACGAATCATCATTTGCCGCCTGCCAGATGAGTTCGGCGATACTTTCTGCCGTGTCGTAGCCTCCGGCGACTGTGGAGCCTGTCCTGAGCGAAGCCGAAGGACGCGTAGCGCGTTTCTTCTCGTACTTCTCTTTGTAGGCATCGGTGATCGGGAAGTCTCTGTCGTACGCGACATGATGGAATTCGGTTTTGGTGCCGCTCGGCTCAATGATCTTCACATGCACGTTGAAGGATTTCAGTTCGTGCGCGATGGATTCGCTGAACCCCTCCACGGCCCATTTGGTCGCGCAGTAGGGGGCGTACCACTGCATGCCGATAGCGCCGAGGACGGAAGACACGTTGATGATTGAGCCGGATCGTTTCTCACGCATCATCTTGGCCGCGCGGCGGCTCACTTCCATTAGGCCGAGGACGTTCGTGCGGAACAGTTTCTCGATTTCCTCCGCAGGTGTGTCCTCAAACGGGAGAAGAAGTCCGTAGCCGGCGTTGTTCACAATGCAGTCAAGATCTCCTATTTTCTGAAAACATTTCTCGATCGATGCGTAATTGTTCACGTCAATCTCCACCTTTTGAATTGATGCGTTCTTGAATGTCATCTGATCAGGACTGCGACTTCCCGCATAGACAGTCCATCCGCGCTCAGCGAACAACTCGGCTGCAGCATGGCCAATGCCTGTGGAACAGCCGGTAATCAAGATTGATGGCATGGAGGGCCAGTGTATCAGTATCCTGGCCCCCATGAAGGCTGTTGGACGCGAACATGTTCTGAACCTCGCCGCGATTGCGGCGGTGATCACTTTTGTCTTCTGGATCTGCGCCTTCAAAATCTTCGACGCAGATTTCTTCTGGCATGTGACGGCGGGGAAACTCATGCGAGCATCAGGAGGACTCATCACTGTCGATCCGTTCGCCTACACGCGCGAGGGTCTCCCCTACTTAGCCAATCACGAGTGGCTGGCGCAGATCATCCTGTCAGTCATCTTTGATACATTTGGGTCAACAGGTGTGATTCTCCTGCGCAGCGCACTCGTCGCGGCGTCCGCGACACTGATTCTGCTCATCGGACGGAAAAATATGTGGATCTACGCGCCGCTCGTGATGTTGGCGACGCTCACCATCCGCGGCGGAGCCATGGATAGGCCGCATTTGTGGACGTGGGTGATGGTCGCGGCGTTTCTTTTCCTCAGTTCGCGAATTCTGGAGCGCGGACGCATGCGATGGAAAGATGTTTTGATCTTCATCGGCCTTGAGGTCCTCTGGGTGAACCTGCACGGCGGAGCGGCGCTGCTCGGCGTCGTCATCAGCGGTGCGCTTGTCCTACAGTTGCTTTTTGAGCGGCGAAAGATCGACGGACCTGCCGCGCTTCCTCTCTTCCTGATCGCGGCACTGATGATTTCTCCGCTCGGCTGGGACAACATCGCGTACCTGCGGACACTCTTCACCGACGACACGACGCGGTTCATTGCCGAATGGCAGCCGCGCGCGTGGGCCCAATATGTTCATGATCTGTGGATATTCTGGGCCTGCGCGCTCGGAACGCTCGCGCTAACACGGAAACATCTCGTGTTCAGCTTTCTAATTCTGGCAGTGGCAGGATTCCTCTCTCGCACTGCCTACCGGCATGAAATGCTCTTCGTCCTGGCGGCAACGGCCGTCACGATCATGCAGCTGGAGGATGACGCGGTGCGCGATGCCGCGCGGAGACACAGGAAATGGATTCTCCTCAGCGCCGCCACCGCCACCATTGCCGTCATGCTCTACGCGAACTCGCTCAATCTCGCCTTCGCCAACCGCTACCACGCGCACGGCTATGGAATGAACGACCGCACAGCTGATGTTGTGGAGTTCATACATGCACATGCACTCAGCGGAAAGATCTTCAATACGTACAATTTGGGTTCCGAATTGCTGTATCACTTGCATCCCTCACAAAAAGTTTTCGTCGACGGAAGGAATGTCGATTATGGTGAGGAATTTCTCTCACAACTCTTCGCTGCCGCGACGAATGCGGATGTGTGGTACGCGCTCGTGCAGAAGTACAACTTCAGTATGGTGCTTGTCGATACAGCCGACCTGAAGGGCGATGCGCCGGGGGCGTACATCCGACATCTTGGACAGGATGCCCGCTGGTCACTTGTCTATCTGGATGACGAGATCGCGATGTATCTCGCCAATATTTCGTTGCATCACGACATCACTCCGTATCATCTCCTGGCACCGGAAAATCTCCGGCCCGGAAGCGACCTTCCGACGGTCATCGATGCCGCTGCTCTACAAACAGAGCTCCGTCAAAGTATCAGTCAGGCTCCCCACAGCCTGAACGCGCGATTGCTCTTGGCCCGATTGCTCATCGCGCAGGGGAACATTGCTGAGGCGCAGGCGCCCCTGGCCGAAGCATTACAGCTTGCGCCGGATGATTATCGCCCTTACGAAGTCACGGGGCTCCTGCTCGCGCGTGCGGGTGATCTTGATGGCGCGGAGTTTGCTTTTGATGAAGCGCTGGCTCGATTGGGAAGATCCGAAGCAATACCGATACGAGAATATGTCGCGCGGATCTTCGAACAGCTCGGCGAGGCACAGCGTGCGAAAAAATATCATTAATCCGCCGTCATGGTGAGCCCTTCGCTTCGGCTCAGGACAGGCTCCGTCGAACCATGATCACCCCAGGACCTTCACCGCTTCTTTATAACCCTCTGGCGTCCCGGTATCGAGACGCTGGCCTTCGAACACATAGCCGTAGATGTCGATGACGCCCGCCCCCGTCATCAGTGCGTCGATCAGGCGGATTTCGGAACTTGTCCTGAGCGGAGCCGAAGGATGACTCCCCTCCTCGATCCTGTGCAGGAGACCGAACACCGACTGCGGGATGATGTACTTCCCCACGATCCCGAGATTGCTCGGCGCGTTCTCCGGCTTGGGCTTCTCCACGAGCGTCGTCACCTTGCGAAGACGTTCATGAGGGGCCTTCCAGGAAGCATCGACGCCTACGACGCCGTACTTCGAGAGAAGTGCTTTCTCGACTTCCTGAAGACAGAGCATCGCCGTCTCACGCGGATCCTTCAAATTCCCCAGTCCTTTGACGAGCTGTTGCAACCCGTTTTCCTTTCCCACGATCAAATCATCGCCGAAGAGAATTGCGACGTTCTCCGTGGCCACCCAGCTCTTCGCCTGGAGCAGCGCGTGGCCGTCGCCGAGCATCTGGTCCTGGTAGACGACGTGGAAGTTGACGTTGTGGTAGCGCGAGAGCTCCTCGAGCATGTGCAGCTTGCCGCGCTTCTCCAGCTCGCGCTCGAGCGCGGGCATGTCGTAAAAATACTGCGGGATCATTTCCTTTCCGCGGTTGATGACGAAACAGATGTCGCGGATGCCGACGCTCAAGCATTCGTCAACGAGCAGCGCGATGATCGGTTGGTTGCCGATGGGCAGCAATTCCTTCGGGACGACCTTCGTCCAGGGGAGAAAACGCGTGCCGAGTCCCGCGACAGGAAGAATGGCTTGGGTAAGCTGCATTTTTGACTTTTGGACGGAAGACAGACAGTCTAAATCCTTTCCGCTCTTTTGACAATCGCCGCCGGATTGAGTACAATGTCCCGATACATCGTTCCAAACACACACTATGAGCCGTGCCGATACCGCGATGGACCACATCCACAATCTCTACGTGATGCAGCTGCAAATTCTCGATCTGCTCGACCGGGAGTTGAGTACGCCGGAAGCGAGACGCGAAGCGCGCGCGCAAATCAAAGAATTTCAACATCTCCTTCGTCTCGCGGACTGGCGGTATATGGGAGGCGAGGATGTTCTTGAATCATTGAAGTCGTTGCCGGTGGAATTGGAACAAAAGTTGAAGCCGCGGTGATCACCTCACCCCCTAACCCCCTCTCCGTGCCGCACGGAGAGGGGGAATTTGTTTGTTTCTTAAAAAAGAGAACGTATTTCCCTCTCCACGTAGCGTGGAGAGGGTGGCGCGTCGCGCGCCGGGTGAGGTCGCTACGCCTCGCTAATCTGCACAGTCTTCACTTTATTTTCCTTCGGAATAAGAACTTTCAAAATACAGTCCTTGCTGAACGTAGCCCGCACCTTCTTCGGATCGATCGTGCCGGGCAGCGTGATATTACGCGCGAACGGACCCCAGAAGCATTCACGCAGGTAGTACTGATCCGTCGGAACGGTTTCGGGCTGGCGCCGTGTGCCGCGGATCGTCAGAACATTTTCATTCACTTCGATATCGATGTCGCTTAAACGCACGCCCGCAATTGGCGCGCGGATGATCGTGTAATCGTCTTGGTCGTAGATGTCGACGGCCAATTTCCCCGCCTGCGCTTCTGCGGAAGCTCCGGCGGGCAGGCCCGCCTCCGTCGTCTGCGTGACATCGCGGCGCGCACCGAAGGAGAACAAATTTTTGCCTGATCCGTTCTGGTTCAGCGCGCTGAAGATTCCGTGGAATGGTGATCCACTCATGGAGACCCATTGTAGCAACGTCGCTTGTCTTCGCGCAAAAATAGAAAGTAGCGCATTGAACAAGTTGTGATACTGTACTTGCGGCGTCGCGATGTGCGATCATCATGACGAGACTTGCTCGTGCTCAGGAGATCAGTAGAATCCCTCAGCCCCTGTTAATTCCTCTCACCCGCTTTCCCATGACATCCGCTCAGCTCAAGAATACGATCCGCCGCCTGCGCTTCGACCGCAGCATGACGCAGGAAGAGCTGGCGCTCAGGACGGGAGTGAGCCGGCAGACGATCATGAGCATCGAACGCGGGAAGACGAATCCTTCCGTTCTGCTCGCATTGAAGATTGCGTCGGCGCTCGGAGTCGATGTTGAAGAGGTTTTCGCAATGGAAGGAAAGTTGGCCCCCGTTTGATCCCGTCATTCCTCGATACGCTCAGCGCTCCGCGCCGAGCTACTCGGAATGACACTCTTGATGGGCGGGAGTTTATTCCGTGCCGGGGTTCTTTCTGCGATTCTCATGTCATCTAGAAAGAGCTGCGGCGCCTTCGCTCCTCTCCACGTATCGACACCCACTCGGCACAGAATATCGACGGGCGCGACGAGATCCGCTTCCAGATGCCCCAAGTTGAATCCGATGAGCTTTCTGCCGCACACCGACGCCTGCAAGTGTTTCTCATCCGCCCCCACGCGCCGCGGTTGATTGAGACGGACGTTCTGCATCACAAAACGCGGTTCGGGATTTCCCTGTCCAAAAGGTTCCATCGTCTTGAGAGCGTCGCACAAGCCGAGCGTCACGTTCTCCGCGGCAAGCACGCCGTCGGCTCCGATTGTCGGGATCAATTGGTCCGGCGGGACGTTCATCTTCACGTCCGCATCCAGACGTTCGCGTAAAGCTTCGAAGGCGTCCTCCCGGAATGAACATCCGGCCGCCATCGCGTGTCCGCCGAAGGAGAGCAACAAGTCGCATGCCCGCGCCAGTGCGGTCGTGACGTTGAATGCGGGAATGCTGCGCAGCGAGGCCGTGCACACGCCGTTCACGCACCCTCCCACGAGTACCGGTTTCCCAAATGCTTCGCAGAGTCTGCCCGCAAGTAATCCGCAGATGCCCGGCGAATATTCATCATTCACGAAACAGAGCATGCTGCCCGCGTGCGTCGCGGCTTCCGGCAGAAGATCATCCAAATGTCCGATCACAACGTCGCGGCGTTCATTGTTCAACGCGTCGAGCGAGAGCAGCGCTTCGGTGTCGCCGAGGATCGCCGAGAGCGCGATGTGCGGGTCGGCCATGCGCCCTGCGGCGTTGATGCGCGGCGCGATGCGGAAGGCCACGTCCCGGCTCGAATACGGCGCTTCCAGGCCCGCGTGCAGGCACAGGAGCGCCAAAGGCCCGTCTCTCAGCTGGCTCAGCGCCAGGAGCCCGTGATGCGTCAGTGTCCGGTTGCCTCCCCGCAGTTCCACCACGTCGGCGATGGTGCCGATCGCGGCGAGCGCGATATCCGTCATCCGGTCCTCCCATTCGCTGTTCCCTTCCAGCGCATTCACGAAGCTCCACGTGACGCCCGCCCCGCACGGCGGCGGTTCCATCGGTACGGTCGTCAGCGACGGATGCAAAATAGCGTGCGCTGGAGGAAGTTGCGGCGGCAGGTGATGGTGATCGAGCACGATCACGTCCATTCCGGCGGCAACGGCGCGTGCAATTGGTTCAACTGCCGTTACGCCCGTGTCGACCGTGAACAGCAGCGTGATTCCGGCCGCACGGAATTCTTCCACAGCCGCGTTCTGCAGTCCGTACCCTTCCTTCAGTCGGTGTGGGAGCCGCATCATCGGCTGGATGCCTCTGCGCTTCAAAAACCGCGCGAGGAGCGCCGTCGACGTGATCCCGTCGCAATCGTAGTCGCCGAAAATCCCAATCTTCTCTTTTTGTGCAATCGCCCGTGTGATTCTCGCCGCGGCTTTCTCAAAATCCCGAAAGTGACGCGCATCATGTCCGAATTCTTCGAGCAATTCCCCTTCTCCCAGCGCGTCGATTCCCCGCCGCCGCAGCAACGTCTCTATGACGTCACTCGCCGTGTCGTCGGCGCCGTCCGGCAGGAGCCATCGCTTGCCGGTGAGGGAGAGAAGAGACATATGGCCACGGTACCAGAGGTGGAAAAGACGACGCGACCCGATTGGTTTCTCAAATTGGGACTTTTGCCCTTCTCCTAGAGGAATTTTGGCGTTCCACAGGGGTGTGGAACAGGCAAAAAAAGGTTCAAACGAACCTTGGATATTCAGGACTTTTTTTGAGAGTCGCTGTTCGGTGGTTTCAAAATTCCTGAACGAATCTCTCCAGTATTCTCGCCCTGCGCAGGGTCCACACGATCGCGACGACCATCGCCAGCACGGCGATGACGGATGCGGGGCCGGTTCCGGCGAGCGGAGCGCCATTGGCGCCCGCCGTCGATTGCAGCGTCGAGGTCAGGAGCGAATTCTGCTGCGCGAGGCGCGCAAGAATCCGGGCCGTCACGGGGTCGAGATTTCCGTACGGCTGTATCGGTTCTACAGGGGACAGATCTTCATAGTCGGAGAATTCCTCTTCCTCCAACGCCACGGGAGGAGGCAGACCATCGTCTTGGACCGGGTCCCACGGCTCGCGGACGATCGTCGGGTGGCGGTCACGGGAGAGTTCCGCCTCGAGGTCCGCGCGCCACTGTGCGCCACGGTGTCCGCCCGGGATCAAAAATTCCTGATCGTTCTGTTCCAAAAATTGCTCGGGCGTCATGTACGACTGCGCGATGCCCGTGAGCGGAGCGAGAAAGCCGATAACGGCGACGATGGTGAGGAGACGTGAACGCATCATAGTAGTATAGCGAAAATGATCGTTTTCAGCAATCCTTCTTTCCTGCCAACATGCACTTAAAGAACCGCACATCGTCTCGAATCCCGTCACCGACCGAATCGACTTTTGCCGGATCGGATTCCCCCGTATCGACTTTTCCATTCAGGTTCTTATCCTCGCCGATCATCATACTGAAGGGGATATCGACGCATTCGGAACCTCTGTTGTCCTTGCACGTCTTGCGCACTTTGTTCGACCTGCACATGCCGTCACACAGGCCATCGCCGTCGGTATCGATGCGCAGCGCATTGGATTCGCCGGCGTCGATGCGGCCGTTCATGTTTTTATCTTCAATGCCGTCAATGATGCCGTCGCCGTCCGTATCGCGGCGGAGAGGATCGGTGCCGTAGCGGATTTCGCGGCCGTCCGTCATGCCGTCGCCGTCGGTATCGGGCTTGCTCGGATCGGTGCCGTATTGCCGCTCGAGTTTGGTGTTGAGTCCGTCACCGATGATCTTCGCGCCTGTTCCTGTTCCCGTGCGGTCGGAGTCGATGCCGATGGGCAGCTCTTTCTGCGTCATGATGTAACAGGCCATTCCTCCCACAAAACGGTCCAATTGGTGTTTCACGGGATTCGAAAGGTCTTTTGGGTTTTTGACAGGCAAACGGAACGGCGAGAACTTCATCTGCCTCGCCTCCTCCGCCTTCCTCCAGTCGCGTTCGGCTTCGGAGAGGAAAAACTTCCCCGGGAATCCGACGCTCTGCGCGGGGTTGAGCGGGTCATTGGGGTTCGGCAAACAATAGCCCCAGTACCGCACCTTGCCTCCCCGCAATCCCAGCAATATCTCGCCGTCGATCGATTCGACGTCCACCGGCACGGTAAAGAACGCGTGACGTCCGCTCGGGATCGTGGCGCCCGAGGCGACGTCAGCTTCCGTGAGTGCCTTCCAATTCCCCGTCTGCTGTTTCTGCTCCAGTACGCGGGCTTCCAGCGACGCAGGTGACAGTGCGATTGCGGCCACGAGACCGACGGTTATCCACAGTGCGCCACACAGAGTCGCGATGAATTTGTGTTTGTGCATTTCTCCTTAGTATAGCAGAAAAACGGTCTTTTCTGAAGAACTCTCGGAGAAGAATAGAGTAATAGAATAACGGGACCTGAAGCCAAAATTCCCTCTTTGATGTCCTAATACTCTATTATTCTATTACTCTCATTTCATGCCCCGCGATTATTACGACATTCTCGGCCTCAAACGCGGTGCCTCTGCGGACGAGATCAAGCAGGCGTACCGCAAGCTCAGCAAGGAGTGGCATCCCGACAAGCATAAAGGGGATAAGAAGGCTGAAGATAAATTCAAAGAGATCAACGAAGCATATGAGTCGCTCAACGATCCTCAGAAAAAAAA
>JABFSS010000036.1 GCA_013140485.1 Candidatus Peribacteraceae bacterium
GGCCTAAATCGACGCCCTGGTCTTTTTTAAATTCCTGGAGAATCCACTCGATGATCACCTGGTCGAAATCGTCGCCGCCCAGGTGCGTGTCGCCGTTGGTCGAGACCACTTCGAAGACACCGTCGCCGAGTTCGAGCACGGAGACGTCGAACGTGCCGCCACCGAGGTCGTAGACGATGATCTTCTGGCTCTTGCCGCCTTTGTCGAGACCGTACGCGAGCGCGGCGGCCGTCGGTTCGTTGATGATGCGGACCACCTCAAGACCCGCAATCTGGCCGGCTTCCTTGGTGGCTTGACGCTGGCTGTCGTCAAAATATGCCGGGACGGTGATCACGGCTTTCGTGACCGGCGCGCCGAGGAACTTCTCCGCATCGGCCTTGAGCTTCTGCAACACCTTGGCGCTCACTTCCTGCGGCAGCATGTCTTTCCCATCGATGCGAATGACCGCGCGGCCCTCCTTCCCCTCTTTCACTTCATATGGCATATGGCTCGCTTCCGCCTTTACTTCGCTGAAGCGACGTCCCATGAAGCGTTTGGCGGAGTACACCGTGCGTTTGTGATTGGTGACGGCTTGGCGCTTCGCTGCGACTCCAACGAGAACCTCGCTGTCTTTGTAGGCAACGACTGATGGGGTTGTCCTGTTTCCTTCGGCGTTCGGGATCACCGCAGGCTCTCCGCCTTCGATGACGGCCATGCAGGAATTCGTGGTTCCTAAGTCGATTCCGATTATTTTGCTCATGAGAGAGTGGGAATTAGCACTCGCTATTTTAGAGTGCTAAAATCCTATAGTCAATGCTATGATGACGATATGTTTTTAGATGAAGCCACCATTGAAGTTCGCGGAGGGCGCGGAGGACGCGGATGCGTCGGTTTCCGCAGGGAGAAGTATATTCCCTTTGGCGGGCCCAACGGCGGAAACGGAGGGCGCGGAGGCGACGTGTATCTGATCGCCGACGAGAACGCCGATACGCTCAGCGACTTCGCCTCGCGAAAGAAATTCGAAGCCCCCGGCGGCGGACTCGGCCTCGGGAAGAATTGCAACGGACGGGACGGCGAAGATCTCTTCTTGAAGGTTCCGCCCGGAACGGTGGTCTCCAGCGTCGACGAAACCGGCCAGAGGACGCCGTGGGGCGATCTGGAAACGCACGGTGACACGATGCTGGTCTCCAAAGGTGGACGCGGCGGATACGGTAACGCGCATTTCAAAAGTTCGGTACGCCAGGCGCCGGACTTCGCGGAACTTGGCGAGCCCGGAGCCGTGGAGACGGTCGCACTTGATCTCAAACTCGTCGCCGATATCGGCATCATCGGATATCCGAGCGTCGGCAAATCGACCTTGATCTCCGTGATCAGCGCGGCACGTCCCAAAATCGCCGACTACCCCTTTACGACGCTGGTCCCGAATCTGGGCGTCGTGCAAGTCGATGACCGCAAGTACGTGGTCTGCGACATTCCGGGGTTGATTGAAGGCGCAAGCGAAGGCAAAGGCCTCGGTCATGAGTTTTTGCGTCACATTGAGCGTTGCGGTGCCTTGCTGCATCTCTTGGATATCGGGCGAGCTCTTCGTGAAGGGGCCGAGCCCGATCCTCAGCAACTCGTCGACGACTACCGGGCCATCCGCAAAGAACTCGCCGCCTACTCCCCCGCTCTCGCCGACAAGCGCGAGCTGGTGGTGCTCAACAAGACCGATCTCGTCGCCCATGAGGTGAAGAGCTTGGAGAAGCACCTCAAAAAAGAGGGCATCGACGTCTTTTGGAATATTTCGTGCGCGACCAAGAACAACATCGATTCACTCACGAAAAAACTTCTCGTGGTCGTCTTGGAAGAGCGCAAGAAACGTGAAGTGATCGTCTCCGACAAGGTCCAACTCGCGGACAACGAAATCCCCGTTCTACGGCCACATTTGCGCGAAGACCGTATGGGCGCGTACCGCATCGCCAAGGCCGTCGACGGTTCGATTCTGATCTTCGGCAAGAGACTCGAGCAATTCACGGTGATGACGGACTTCGGCAACGAAGGCGCCGTGCGGCGATTCCGCAATGTCATCGAACGCGTCGGCGTGTTAAAAGCGATTCACAAGGTTCGGGGCAACCAGGAGATTCCCGTGTATATCGGGAAGGTGCGGGTGGATGATCATCTCTGATCATTTCCTGCATCCCGACCACTGCGTCTTGGGATCATTGCACGAACAGACGTATTGCTGCCCCGGCACGACTCCCAGACACATGCCCGACTGGCACTGGCCTCCATGCTGGCAGGTCACGCCCGGAGCTCTGTTCGTCGCGGGTAGAGGCGAAGAATTCGTCGTCGTGCAGCCTTGCCACTTGCTCTGCGAGCCGATGCACGAACACCGGTATTCCCTTCCTGGAACGACTCCCAGACACATTCCCGACTTACACTCGCCGCCGTGCTGGCACAGCTGCCCCGGATCCTTCGTGGGCTTTGCTGAGGATGTAGACGGTAGTGGAGGACAGAAATCGAGAGGCTTCACCATCGTGCCGCGGGGGCGGTTGATGTCCGCGGAACAGAACCACTCGTTTCGCGCTCCCGGCGTGGTGCACGGCAGGCCGCAGACGACAATACCGTTCTCCTCGCATTTGAGAGACTTCGCCGCCGGGTTATTGAGCGACGTCTTGCAGAACTTGTCGGCAAGTCCCGGCACGCCGCAGCTCACGAGTTTCTTGGTCGCGCGGACGGGGTCGCTCGGCTTCGTCGCCTGGTAATACTCGCAGACTTTGTACCCGGTCTGTTTGCCGATGCGGGAATCGACGCTGCTGGAACTGGCCACCGCCTTTCTAGCGCATGCGCCGTTCGAACAGATCATGCCGGTGAGACATTTCTTTCCGGCGGCACCGCAGTTATTGGGATCGGATTGAAACTTTGGCAACGGCAGTGCTCCATAGAGAGACGATTTGGACATCCCGCCTTCGCAGAAGACATACATCTCCGCGAAGTGGCCTCCGATCGTCTGGTTGCCGTCAGCTGCTTCGTTCAAGTTGCATGCCGGACACACTTGGCAGACGTTCTTCATCTTGCCGCACGCGAGTCCCGTCTGCGGAGCGCCGTTGCAGTAGAAGCCGGCCTTGCTGCCGTTCACGCTTGTGACTTCCTTCGCGGTGGGATGCCGGGCCTTGCAGACGCCGGTGGTATTGATCGATTTGTAGCCGGCGAACTTCATGCCCACGCTCGCGCAGACTTCGTTGCCGCTGTCCATTTTCGGATCGTTCCCATTCACCACGTAGTAGGTGTTCCCGTTAAAAGTCACTTTTTCCGCGGCCATCGCGAGCGAGGCGGAGGAAAACAGTGCGGCAAAACCAGCCACACCACTGATGAGGACCGTCTTCGAAGAAAGAGTCATACAAAAAAGGGGGTATGCGGAAAACTGTACCCGCGCTTCGTACCACGCTCAAATCAATAAATTTGTTCATTTGGTGGAGCTAATTCGATCGAGTTGGAACACCGTACTGGCAGAGATGGGTCAGTTGGCGGGTATGCTCAAAGGACGTTGAAGAACGTGGAGAGGCTGATCTATGGGTCGGTTGCTATTGTGCCGTGAAGGATAGCCGACAGGACTGCAACTCATCATAAAATATGGTCAGATAGAGATTTATCATAGTAAATGCTATAATTAGAGGGATATGAATAAGCAAAACTCAACAGAAAAACTTCCCGATGATGTTCAAAGAGTCGTTGATCAGAAAGTAGTGGAACTTAGAGAATTGAATGGAGCAGATGGAAGACTAGACTTTCATCGCAGAGCATTGAAGATCTGCAAATTAGCCGAGAAAAGCGGAAGTGTTGCAGACGTTGCAACACTGATTCGTGATTCGCTAAAAGAAACTATTGATGAATTAGCGTCCGTACAAGGTGGCAAGCCACGTAGAGGGCGAAAAGGTAGAGTGGGTATTACGCGAATTACAAGGGGCAGGAAATTCTGACGAAAAATATTTAGTGTTTAATCGTCCCCAAAGATGCCAATTTTTCTTGTCTTTCAGAAGCCAAAATTTCGTGGCTGTGCCACGTGATCGCTCGCAGGGACGTAAAGCGACTTCGTCGCCACGTCCCACGTAAAATAGCTCTCGCTTCGCTGCGAGCGATTTTACGTGGTGGAGCTGAGGGGACTCAAACCCCTGGCCTCTACAATGCGAATGTAGCGCTCTATCAGCTGAGCTACAGCCCCACGAGTGATATGACTTGGATGCGTTGTGGCCGGAGCGCCGCAGCGCGACGACCATGAGCGAGCGAAGCGAGTCAAATGGTGGCCCCGGTCAGAGTCGAACTGACTACGCCTGCCTCTTCAGGGCAG
>JABFSS010000076.1 GCA_013140485.1 Candidatus Peribacteraceae bacterium
CCTTTCGATAGTCATGTTTCACCTGCTCCATCAAGAGCAGCATCGCCTCTTTCTCTTTCGGAGCGAGTGATCGGAGAATTTTTTCAATTTCGTCCATGGCGGATTTTCTTGAGAGCACGAATAATTTCGTCCGGACTGACGCCTTTTCCGTCATTGTCGCGATCGGCATCAAAGAGAACTTCTTCATCGGATGCGACCCCGAGCTGGAAGGGGATGATGACTAAGCGGTCGTTATGCATTTCCACAAGGTAATTGTCCGTTTTGAAATGATCTCGCCACTGCTTTGGCAGCGTAATCTGTCCGCGTTCGGTGCTCTGAAGGACTTTTGTCGTCATGATAAAGTAGGGAAATACGAAAGTAAGTATATCGTACTTTGGACGTTGATGCAAGGAGAATCTCAATACACGTCCTTCAGATAACACTCTTCGCAATAGACGATCTCGGGGCGCTCGGGCGCATACGTCGTCTGGATATCCCTGGAGCACTTCATGCATTTCCTCGCATGCAACTTGAACGGATTCTGCTTTGCGATCCTATCGCGATGTCTCTGCTGCGGACCGCGATGGGGGACCGACAAACCCTTCTTCCTGTAGAAATTCAGTTCCTGTTGAATGATCTTGAACGGCTTGCCCGCCGTTTCGCAAATGATTGCCCATTGCAAGACGTCATCGGGAATGTCCCGGATATCGTTCGGCAATTTGTCCGTCGGAATCGTTTTTACGTTCTCCGGCGGCGGCAATTCGTAGTCGGACCATCGCCAACCGCGCTTGATGACCTCGTCTTTCTTCATCGGGAACCATTCGTGCGCTTTCGTCTCGTTGTAGCCGTACGGAGAGAGCGTCACGGGGAAGAATTCACCGAATTCACCCGACTTCATCATATGTTCAATGATCTTCGGGACAAGTTCCTCGTACTGCTCTTTTGTGTATTGCTTATTGAGGATGCAGTATTTGTTCTTCTTGCCGCTCATGCAGCCAAACGAGGTGCTCGTGGCCTGGCAGTTGTCGCAGTACAGGAGATTGTCCGATTGATATGTGAGGTTGCAGAAGGCGCTGAAGCGCGATTCGACGATTGCCGCGCACTCATACAACATTTCTCCCAGCCCGATCCGCATGATGTCGCCGCAGTCGGTATCGCGATGCCCTTCAAAGACGTAGCGGCAGTCTTCGCAATGCTTCATGTTGAATCCCTGCTGTACGTTTTTGGAGAATGTCAGATAATTGCCGGAGGAATTTTCGCAGCCGATCTGCCAGACCGCTGGTTTCGGCGTTTTGAGGTTCACCGCCTGAAATTTCTTTTCAAATTCGCGGCGGAACACAGGATCAATCTTCAATTTTGCCGCAGTCGCTTCGTACTGTTCTTTTGAGGACGGCACGTTGAGAATCCAGTTGCTTTTATTCCGCAATCCCGCGCATCCGATGCAGCTGCGGCATCCCTTGCAGTCGAAGCAGTACATCGAATCCGACGTATTGAAGCAGAGTTCAAGGTGGTCGCACCCGAAGCATTTATCGCTGAGCAGACACTCGTAGCAGAGTTCCATCGCTTCGCATGAGAAAAGGTCGAGACAATCCCGTGAGAGGAAACTGAAGTCGCTGTAATGCACGTCTTCACAATCAACGACCGAACTTCCCATATAACAGTTGCGGTTTCTTGAGCTATGCACCGTGTATTCCGCGTTCTCGCTTTGGGTATGAAAGATTGCGAGGCGCGGAACCTTGGCTTTCATCTCGGCGAATTGCTCGAAGAACGGACGCGAGAAGTCCATCTCAACGCCGTACTGCAGTGGATCGAAGCGATCACTCCAGAAACAGTCGTCGCAGAGCACGGGAATCTTTTTATCCAGCGAGTAGATCGAAATCAAGGACTTTTTACAGAGACTGCAGGCATTGCGGTAGTAATGCTGGTCATTGCGGAACGCACACCGGCGTTGTTGACGGCAGCTGGGGCAGTGAGTGGGCGGCGGGATCCGAAATGTTTTGCCGCCGATCGTCGGCGAGAGTTTTTGCTGGAAGTCGAGATCATCCTGCATGATCTCGAATGACGTGCTGCACTGGGAGCAGGATTGTTGCATCGGAAAATCAGTATACCCGGCTTCGCGTCGAACTCGCTACGCCGCGGCCAGCCTCCTTAGTACACCTCCTTCAGGTAGCATTCCTCACAGTAAACAATCTCCGGCCTCTCCGGCGCGTAGGTCGTCTGAATCTGTTTCGAGCACTTGCCGCACGCTCGCGGGAATAATTTGATCCCTGACCGACCCGTAGTGCGCTCCCAGTGACGCTGATCGGGATGTTTGCGCGGCAGCGGGAGATCCCATTGCCGGTAGAACGCGAGTTCCTGCTTGATGATGCGAAACGGACGTCCGGTGACACTGCATGTGACCGCCCAGTTGATCACGTCGTCGGGAATATCGCCGATGGATTGCGGCAATTTCATCGCAGGAATGACCTTGGTGACGTTCGGCTTCTCGTCGGAGACGTCGCGCCATGCGTAGCCGCGCTTGAGAGCTTCTTGTTTTGTCAGTGGAAAGTATTCCATCGCGATCGTTTCGTTGTACGCGAATGGACAGAGCTGCTTGGGCAAGTATTCTCCCCACTCATCAGATTTCTTCATGTGCGCGATCAATTTCTCCCGCAGGTTCTTGTAGTCGCTCTCCGAATACTGCTTGTTGAAGATGCAGAACTTCTTCTTCCGCAGTCCCACGCAGCCAAAGCAGTCGCTGCACCCGGTGCAGTGCCCGCAGTAGTCCAGATTGCTGTTGTTGGTGGTGCACGTGGTACAGAACTTCAAGTTGTACCCTTTGTCTCCGCTCGCCGCGCACTGGTACATCAATTCCGACTTGTCCCCCCACGAGTTGTAATCCATCGACGACTTCACCGAAAACACCCGCACGCAGCGCACGCAGTCTTCCAGGTCCTTGGAGTCGTAACATTCTTCACAGTTCTTGGAATCGTAGAGATGATTGCCCGTCGAGTTTTCGTTGTTTTCGTTCTGCACGGGTTTGCGCGGTTGCGTGAGGAAGAGCTCGTCCGCTTTTTTGCGCATGGCCTGCAGGCCGTCGAACGTATTGAGCTTGAGTGCCGCTTTCTGCTTCTCATACTCCTCCTTCGTCAGCTGCTTGTTCAGAATCATGTACTGCTTCTGCCTCTGGTTGATGCAGCCGATGCAGTCTTTGCAGCCGATGCAGTTATCGAGGAAAAAACTCTCGCTGCAGTTCTTGCATTCGCGGCAGTGGCGCAGCCCGTAACATTTGATGCAGTAGATGCACTCAAAGCACAGCTCGGAGTCGTAACAGGTACTACAGTCCACGAGATACTTGCTGTGATAGAGCCGGTTTCCGTAGTAACAATTTTCGTTGTAATCGACCTCGGCGATCAAATAACAATCCTTCAGGTATCCCGCGCAGTTCACATAATCGCTGTTCTGGATGGTTCCGCCCACGACGAACTGTCCCTGATGCGGAACGGCATTCAGAAGTTCTTGGAATTGATCGAAGAACGGCCGGGCGAAGTCGACCTCCCGCCCGTACGACATCGCGTCCCATCCGTCCTCCCACCAGACGGCGGGTGCGTACACGGGAAACGTTCTGTCGGGATGGTACGGCGAGATGAATTCCTTTCCCGTCTTATCGCATTTCCTTTTATAGAGCGTCCGCGAATTCCGTTCCACGAGACGGCGCATCAACCGGCAGTCCGCACAGGACTTCGGTGGCGGAACGCTCATCCGGTCATAGAACGCCTGGTCGCGGGGAGTAACCTGCCACGAAATGCCGCATTCGACGCATGTGTTTGCCATCGGAGTCAGTATACCTCTTTCAAATAGCACTCTTCACAATAGATTTTCTCCGGCCGATCTGGAGCATAGGTCGTCTGGATCGCTGTATTGCACTTCATACACGTTCTCGACCAGAGTTTCCGCGGATTGCGCATGGCCATCCGTTCCTTGTGGCGCTGCTCGGGGCATTTATGCGGAATGGGAATCTTCATCGTGCGATAGAGCGCGAGTTCCTGCGGGATGATCTTGTATGCGCGACCGGTCACTTCGCATGTGAGGATCTTCTGGCAGATCACATCATCCGTATCCTCAATGCGAGAGGGGATGTCGACTGCGGGACCCAGGTATTTCTCACGACTTTCGTCCTCGTCTGTCCATTTCCACCCGCGCTTGAGCGCTTCCTCCTTGGTCAGTGCGTAATTTTCCATCCCGACGGTCTCGTTGAAGCCGAATGGACTGATTGTTGGCGTGAAGAATTCACCCCATTCACTAGTCTGCTTCATGTGTTCAATGATTTTTGGCACGAGCGCTTCGTATTCTTCCTTCGAGTACTGCTTATTCAGGATGCAGTACTGTTTGTGCTTCAGGCTGCAGCACCCGAAGAGATTCTTTGAGTGGAAGCACAGGTTGGAATAGAGAACATCACGGTCGAACCAGCAGATGTCGTTGAAGCAGTGCATGGAATTGCTTTCACTGCCGACCGCTTCGTACACGAGTTCGGAGTTGTCATCGTTGTTCACGTCGTACGCGTCCTTGATGCTGGTGACGTTCGAGACGAATGTGCAGTCCTGCACTTCCGATACTTCGTAACACTCGCGCGCGTTCTTCGAATGCTGGATCGCGTTGCCCGTGCATCCTTCGTTCCCAAAGCCGTGCATGTACTTGCGAGGCAATTCCACTTTGTGCTTCTCGAATTTCGCTTTCATGTCGGCAAAGTTTGCGCGAAGTCCCGGGAGCAGTCGTTCATATTCCTCTTTCGAGACTTTCTTGTTGCCGATGCAGTACTGTGCGTTCTGCAGACCGAAGCATGCGAAGCAATTCTTGCAGCTGCGCAGATCGTACCCCAACACGCAGTCGTGGCATCCCTCGCAGTTCTGCATCCACGCGCAGGCGTAGCACTTGTTGCAGTCCACAATCTCATAACAGAGCTCGCAATCGATCGCGCTGGAACAATCACAGATGTTCTTCGACCGCGTGGAACGGTTCGAATAGAAGGAGTCTTCACACCCCCCGGACGTGAAGAGCATGTAGGAATTCTTGTTCCAGAGGGCGAAGTTGCTGTACTCGCTGTTCTGGTGCTCCTTGTTGATCATGCTGATTTTCGGCGCTGCAAAAAGAAGTTCTTTGAACTGGTCAAAGAACGGTCTCGACCAGTCAACCTCCCGTCCGAACGTCAGTCCATCCCAGCCGTCGCCCCACCATTCTTTCTGGTCGTAGACCTTGAATGGAGTATTCGCTGCGTACATCGTGATGATTTGCTTGCCGGAGAGATCCGATTTCCGGTGGTAGAGGCAACGCTCATTGCGGAATGCGAGGCGGCGCTGCGCGCGGCAAGGCGGGCAGAGTGTCGGAGGCGGAATCAGGTACTTCTTCCCCGCAAGAACCGGCGAGACTTTCTCGTAGAACGCGAGATCGTCGTTGGTGATCTTGAAGGGGGCCGAACATTGAGTGCAGGTGGTCATCAGTAGACAGTGGAGAGATAACATTCATCGCAATAGACGATCTCGGGACGATCCGGCGCATACGTTGTCATAATTTCCTTTTGGCACTTCTGACAGGAACGTTTCCAGAGTTTCCTCGGGTTCCTGAGCGCCATCCGCTCCTTATGTCGTTCATCGGGACAGACGCGCGGAATAGGAATGCCCATGTCCTTATAGAACGACAGCTCCTGCGGAATGATTTTGTACGGCCGTCCGGTCACTTCGCACAGGAGGATCTTCTGGCAGATGTCGTCCGTCACGTCTTCGATCTTCCGAGGGATCTCCGCTGCAGGACCCATGTACTGTTCCTTCGACTCTTGTTCGTTGTGCCAATGCCACCCCTTCTTGATGACGTCCTTTTCCGAGAGAGGGAAGTACTCTTGTGCGACGGTTTCGTTGTAACCGAATGGAGAGAGTGTTCCCGGGAAGAATTCTCCCCACTCGCCGGTCTTCTTCATATGCTCGATCACTTTCGGGACCAGCTTTTCATATTCTTCTTTTGAATACTGCTTGTTCAAAATGCAGTACTCACCGTTGCGGATACCGCAGCATCCGAAGAGATTTTTGGACGTGTAGCAGGCGTCGCAGTAAATGCCGCCATGCAGCTGGTTACTGAAAAGCGAAAAGAGCGTCCGTCCGTTCTGGTACGCGCCGATGTATTCGTAGCAGAGCTCATTCTCTTCGGTGAAGTTAATGTCGTGACAGTCTTTCAGGTCCACCACTTGCGCGCAGTGGCGGCAATCCTCGCTGCGGTCAGCATAATAAGAATCCAAAACGTTTTTGCAGTTATAGACGTAGTTGCCGCTTACGTTCTGCGCCTGCGCGCTCTGCATGTACCGGTGCGGGATTTCGAGTGAGATCTTGCGGAGCTTCTCCCGCAGCGATGTGTGCGTTTTGGGATCCGACAGGTCGAACTGCGCCCGCAGCTTCTGGTATTCCTGTTTTGAATATTGCTTATTGAGGATGCAATGCTGTTTCTGCCGCAGGCCGGCGCAGCCGATGCAGTCTTGGCAACTCTGGCAGTCGTAGCAGAAGAGAAGGTTGCGCCCGTTGTGGCAATCGCGGCAGCCGATACATTCGTAGAGTTTTCGGCTGTCGACACACTCGTAGCACCGCTCGCAGTCGCGAACCACGAGAGTATCGACGCAGTTTTTCGAGTAATAGGGGGACCCGTAGTAACAGTTTTCCGCGTAGACCGATCCGAAAATGAGATAACAGTCTTTCACGTGCCCGGCGTAGTTGCAGTACTCGCTGTTCTCCGAAAACCACTGGAAGAGTGAAATGCGGGGAACTTCCGCCCGCAGCTCAGCGAATTGCTCAAAGAACGGCCGCGAAAAATCAAACTCACGACCGTAGGTTCGTGCATCCCACTGGTCACTCCACCAGACGTCGTTCATATACACCGTGCACGGTTTTTCCGGAGACAGGTTGGAGATGATCTGCTTTCCGGTTTTGTCGCATTTCCGGTGATAGAGATGCCGTTCGTTGCGGAACGCGTAGCGGCGCTGCATGCGGCAATCGGGGCAGAGCGTTGGGGGAGGGATCGGACACTTCTTCTTTCCGATGACCGGAGAGACCTGATCATAGAAATTCTGGTCACTCTTGGAGATCTCAAAGGGACGCCGGCACTGACGACACGAGGTGGGCATGGGATCAATAGACGGCTTTGAGATAGCACGCTTCGCACACGATCTTCTCCGGGCGGTCCGGCGCATACGACGTGGTGACGGGTTTGCTGCACTGCGAGCACGTTCGCTGCCAGAGAGTGCGCGGACTGCGCAGTTCATTGCGTTCCTTGTGCCGCTGTGCGGGAGATTTGCGTGGTAGGGGAATGCCGAGCTGCTTATAGAACTTCAACTCCTGCGGAATGATCTTGAACGGCTTCCCGGTGACCGAGCACGAGAGAATTTTCTTACAGATGTCCTCATTGGCATCATCAATCGTGTCAGGAATCGTCGCTTCCGGGCCCAGATAGCTCTGTTCCGATTCGATCTCATCGCGCCACGGCCATCCTCGCTCCAGTACCTGCGCCTTCGTGAGCGGCATGTACTCCTGTGCAACGGTTTCGTTGTAGCCGTGTGAAGAAAGACGAACGGGGAAGAACTCTCCCCACTCTTGCCCCGCGAAGCTCCCGTCCGAGGAGCGAAGTGGGGTCGTCATATGTTCAATGATCTTCGGAACAAGCGTCTCGTACTCTTCCTTCGTGAATTGTTTGTTCAAAATGCAGTACTGCTTTTGCTTGAGCCCCACGCAACCGAAACAATCCTTACAACTCTTGCACATGTGACTGTAGTAACAGCTCGAGTTGTACGGTCCTGCCATGTAGAACGCGGAATTCTTGAGTCCGACCGTGGAGATCACTTCATAACATCCTTCCGGCCCGTACGGTGAGTAGTTCATGTCGCAGCAGTTCTTCGCATCCAGGACATCGTAGAGATATTTGCAGTCTTCGCAGTTCACGGCGTTAAAGGACCCCTCGCAGTTCTTGGAATTCTTGAGATCATTCCCGATGCAGTTCTCGCAGTTGAGGTTGTACATGTCGCGGTACAGCCCTTTTTGGATGCGCATCTTCTTCCACAACGCGAATACCTGTTGCAGAGCGGAAAATGACTTCAGTTTGAGCTCCTGCAACTTCTTCTCGTACTCCTCCTTCGTGTGCGGCTCATTGAGAATGTAGTACTCCTTATTACGGAGGTTGATGGAGAGCAGACAATTGCGGGACCCTTTGCAGTCGAAGCAGAAAGCGCAGTCCGAGCAGTCATCCATATATTGAGACCACCGCACGCCGTAGCAGTTGTAGCACTGGATGCATTCGTAGCAGAGCGTCGAGTGGTAGACGAAGCTACTGTCGACGCAGTTTTTGGAGTATTTCGTGAAGTGATCGTAGTAACAGTCTTCGTTCGATTCGGCGGCGATATCGAGGTAGCAATTTTTCTCGTCGTTGCAGTAATTGCAGTAATCGCTGTTCTCGCACGTGCTGATAGCCACTCCCCAGTGCGGCACCGCATCATTGAGGGCCGCCCACTGGTCAAAGAACGGGCGCGTGAAATCAATATCGCGTCCAAACGTCAGTCCATCCCATCCGTCTCCATGCCACGCGTCCTGCTTGTAGACCGGGAACTTGGCATCCGGCGGATACATCGACACGAATTTGGCTCCCGTAAGATCACATGTTCGATGGTAGAACGTCCTGTCATTCCTCCACGCCATGCGCCGTTGTACGCGACAATCGGGGCAGAGCGTCGGCGGAGGGATCAGATATTTTTTTCCGGCGATCACCGGCGAGATCAGATCGAAGAACTCGAGATCACGTTGGGTGGTCTGAAAGGGTTGCCGGCATTGAATGCAAGATCTATTCACGTTTCGTTCTTTAGGAAGATAAGCTTATGACCAGAGTCTACTGCAGCAAGCGATAAGCCGGTGATAGGGGAGAGAGCATTGAAATGACAAATTGCCTCGCTTACATAATGAGGAAACTTGAATGTTATCTGATGGGGAGACAGAGTTTGGTCATGCTGACGAGCTTCCAAATAGGTTTTGTAGATGTCATTCCACTTCTTAAGACCCAGAATTCTCAAATAATCCAGCGCATGTTCCGTATTTTTCTCTTCCACTGATTTTCGCAAAAGCTTCCCAAAGTGCGTCATATCTTCCTGCCGTGCTTCCGGTTTTGGCGTATACATTTCGCCCCAACAGTGAAGGGCGTTTATTCCAAATTGTGAACGCAAAGCTTCCGCGTATTTTTCAGTAGCTCGCATCAATATATCAGCTGCTGGTTGGTTGTTCGGGGCTATCGTTGCAGTGACGATGAGCCTCTGCTTTTGCTTGGTGACCATGTATCTTTCAAGTATCAATTTTATGCCGGGCTGCTTGCGTATTTCGTCCTGGATTTGATCGAGTTTTGCCGTCACGGCAGCGGCTTGTTCTGTTTCCGTCATGCAATCAATGAAAAAATTCACCCCTGTCGCGTGCTTATCTATCGAATGACGATGACGAATGGAGATTCGGGGCCGATTGTGTTGCAATTGTGCCATTTCAATTAATACACAAAGGAAAACATAGTTAAATAGGGGTACAGCGCGGGCAGTTGCTTCGTGTTGATTTCTGTGACGCTGTACAGTCTGCACGATAGAGTCATTTTCGTCCAACAGCTTTTGTCAGAATATCAATATTTTGGCTTAATTAAGCCAATTTAACTAGACTAAAAACTGTAGAAAAAAATCTACAACAGGAGTAGAATGATCAGGTGATTACTGAGTTGCTCAAACTTGGCCTGACTGATGAGGAGGCTCGTGTGTATCTGGCTGTATTAGAAATTAATGGCGGCCCCGTCAGCAACATCGCCCGCAAAGCCGGAGTCAACCGCGTCAGTTGCTACCACACCGTTGAGAATCTTCTTGCGAAGCAACTCCTCAGTCAGTACAACCGCAACGGTGTGAAGTGCTTTGCGCCCGAACCCCCGGAGCAGTTTCTCGAACTTGCTGAAGAGAAAGTGAACATCGCCAAAGGACTTCTCCCGTCACTCAAGTCTCTGGCGAGTTCCATCGGGTTCCGGCCGAAGATCCGCTTTTACGAAGGAAAGGACGGTGTGGAGCGAGTTTTCACCGAATCACTCGCGGCAAAAGGAGAGATCCTCGGCTACACGAACCTCAAGAGCGTCACGGAGTTCTTCCCGGAGTTCTTCGAGCGCTACACTCACGAAAAGCTGAAGAGGAAGATCAAAACCCGCTACCTCTCCCCGACGACGGTCGAGAGCGTGCATGTGATGGACCGCTTTCTCCCGAAGAAGTATGACCAAAACCTCCTCGAGATCCTGCTCGTAAACCGCGATCAATTCCTCTTTGAGAACGAAGTGCTCGTGTTCAACAATTCCGTCGGCATCGTGTCGCTCAATCAGGATGAATTACTCGGATTGATTGTGGAGAGTCCTGCGTTTGCGCGGACGATGAAAGCAGTCTTCGATCTAGCGTGGCTCGGCGCTACTGCCTTCGTAGCCAAGTAAGTAGTAATCATCGTCTGTTAGAACGCGGGGCATTGTTCGTCGGCCGAAGCGAAGGAGGCAGAAAGCTTTCCATAACCAGTGATCCAT
The DNA here is from genome assembly GCA_013140485.1 of Candidatus Peribacteraceae bacterium. Lineage (GTDB taxonomy): Bacteria > Patescibacteriota > Gracilibacteria > Peribacterales > Peribacteraceae > JABFSS01. Next base: position 10,561 of record JABFSS010000076.1, read on the forward strand.
ACTTTTAAGCTCTTTCAGTCTCCAGACGTACAGTGTAGTGGGCAGAAGCAGCATGAGGTGCCACAGCACTTCGGTGGAGTATTCGTGGATTTCATCTATCTGATTTTTTGGAGGTAATTGAATGTCCAAATGAGACGGACCACGGAGTATTCGTCCGAAGCCACAGCGGTGAGCCAGCACCCGTGCCACATCCACAGTCATTCCCTCGGAAATCCATTTCAGATCGCCAACGTTGAATGCAGCCAGTCGCTTAGCCATCATCGGGCTGACGTTATCATATTCTTTCGGCTGCAAATTCACGTCCAGGCGTGTGTGCTCGAGTCCATTTGCACAAACAATGAAGTCCTCGGCAGTATCGTAGTCGTGGGGATCCAGTGTCAGCTTTTGAGGATCATGATAGGAGTAGCCCTGTCCGTTGCCAGACTGGTGCCATTCGCAGCCTTCGTAGTACGTGAGTTCCATGGTGATTCAGAAAACTTCTTTCAAATAACACTCTTCACACGCAATCACTTCCGGACGGTCGGGTGAATACGTCGACTGCAGTTCTTTTTTGCATTTCGAGCACTCGCGCTTCCAGAGTTTCCGGGGATTTCGCAACTTCATCCGTTCCACATGCCGACATTCGGGACATTTGTGTGGAACGGGGAGGGTGTGTTTGCGGTAGTAGGCCAGTTCCTGGGGAATGACGCGGTAGTTCTTGGTGCATGCCGCACAGGCGAGGATTTCCTGGGTGACGGAATCTGGCGTCGCATCAATGGAGTCGGGGAGTGTGTAGGTCTGCGGCTTGTAATCGCGTGCGTCCTTTTCTCTCCAGTGAAAACCCTGCTTTTTGGCTTCCTCTTGAGAGAGCGGGAAGTACTCGGATGCTAAAGATTCGTTGTAGCCGAACGGCGAAAACGTCGAGGGGAAATATAAGCCCCACTCTTTGTTCTTTTCCATCTGCGCGATTATCTTCGGAACCAAGGCTTCATATTCCTCCTGTGAGTATTGCTTGTTGAAGATGCAGAACTTTTTGCGCGTCAGTCCGCAACAGGCAAAGCAGTCGCTGCAGTTGAAGCAGTAATCGCAGTAGAGGAGCCGCTGTGAGTGAAACACGAAGAGGCAGAAGGCGCAGCCGTAGACTTCGATGGTGCCGAGCGTCTGGTAACAGAGTTCGGGCTTCAGATACATATTGGAGCAGTCATAATTGTCTTTCACGTTGACGCCGACGGTCACGTAGCGACAGTCCTGGCTCTCGTTGACGTCGTAGCAGTCTTTGCAGCTCTTTCCATTCTCGAGGTAATCGCCGGTGCAGTCCTGACAGTTCACGATGTTGGCGTACTTGCGGACCATTGATTGCATTCTCTTCTTCCGCAGTTCTTTCATTTGCTCTATTCGTGAGACCGAACCGCGGAATTCGGTGAGGCGCTTCTCGTATTCTTCTTTCGACAACGATTCATTCATGAAGTGGTATTCCTTGTGATTGAGATTGGTGCAGAGACAGCAATTGCTGCAGCCGGTGAGGTTACTGGAGAAGTAGCAATCGCGGCAGTTGATGCTAAACGAGACCCATTGGCAGTTATAGGAGTCGTAGACCGAGAAGCATTCGTAGCAGAGCTGCGAATTGTAGAGGTAACTGCAGTCCATCGAATCGCTGCACTTCTGCAGCAGCTTGCCGTAATAGCAGTCTTCGCAGTTCTCGGATGAATTGATCAGATAACAGTTTTTGCAGTACGCGGTTCCCGTCGAGAAACCGGAATTTTCATTGCCGAGGCTGATCAATGCCATGCGCGGCACGTCTTTCTGCAGCTGCGCGAACTGCTCAAAGAAGGGACGAGCCGCGTCAAAGTCCCGTCCGTAACTCAATGGATCCCACCCGTCGCTGCGCCATTCGTCCTGTTCGTAGATTTTGAAGGGTTCGCCACCCGAAGGGTCCCCTTTGGGGCCAACCGGTTTCTCATTATTGATGGAGACGATGTCCTTGCCCGAGAACGCCGAGCGGACTTTGTAGAGATACTGCTCGTTGCGATGGCAGGTGCGGATCTTGAGCCGGCAGTCGGGGCACTGCACGGGGAGCGGGGGAGTGAAGGTTTTCTTCCCAAACGTGAAGACCATCTTCTGCACGAAGGCGGCTTCATCAGCGTGAATGAGGAATGTGCCATTGCAGGTGGTACAGATTCGTTCCATTGGAAGAACAGAAGAAATGGCTTAATTGAGCTGCAAAGCCTAATATGATATACTTTATTAATCCAGTGTTCTTCATAAAGAACAACAGATCCCATGCTGCAGGAATACCTCTCCAGTCTCGGTTTCTCGCAAAAAGAGAGCACCATCTACCTGGTGCTCGCCGAAGTCGGCGTGCAACCGGCGTCCGTCATCGCGCGGCGCAGCAACCTGGACCGCGTGACGGCGTACAAGCATTTGAAGAAACTCGCGGACCGTGGACTCGTGAAGGTGTACTCGCGGGGCGGCGTGCAGTGCTTTGGCATCGAGAGCTTCGATGCGCTGGAATCGTACATCGGCGAACGGGCGCAGAACCTCACGGACCTGCGCAAGCGCTTTCCGATCATCGCCAACGTTCTCAAGTCTCTGCGCGAGGGAGAGGACACGATTCCCCGGCTGCAGATCTTCGAAGGCACGTCGGGTATCAAGGCGCTCTTCCGCGATATGCTGCATGCCGTGAAGCAGGAGAATGTGAAGCAGGTGCGCCTCCTCAGTTCGAATACCTTCGAAGAATGGCTCAGCGACGACGCCATGCAGAGGATCGTCGGCGGTTTCTTCAAAGACTTGAAAGCCCAGTCCGTCAGCGTCGAACTGTTCGAAGTGACCGGCGGGCTTGTGCCCGAACGGCTGCGCAAGCTGTCGGGAAAAGACATCTCGGCTCCCATGACGCTGGTGACGCACGGTTCCACGAATATCTTCCTGATCGGCCACACGGTGTACCTCGCATGCTATAAAGGAACGCAGATCGGGCTCAAGATGACGCAGGCGGAGTTGAGTCAGATCTTTCATTTTTTGTTTGATTTGGCGGGGCGGATTAAGGACTGATCCCTCGTACGAAATTGCTGCGGCAATTTCTACTCCCACCTTCGCCAAGGCTACGGTGGGCGGGCGGGATGACAGGTGCGTTGTTTGTGTAACGCCTCGGTACGCTCCGCTGCGGCGGAGCTACTCGGCGCGTCAATAGACTTCCTTCAAATAACACTCCTCACACACGACCTTCTCTGCTCTTTCCGGCGCGTACGACGTCCGGATCGGTTTCGCGCATTGTGAACATTGCCGGTCCCAAAGTTTCCGTGGATTTCGCAGCAGCATTCTCTGTCTATGTCGTTCATCCGGATGAAAGTGAGGCAGCGGCAGATGGTTATCGCGGTAGAAGCGCAGTTCCTGCGTGGTGATGCGGTAGGGTCTGTTCGTCGCTTCGCAGGCGAAGATCTGTTCGATGGCGGAGTCGGGAAGATTCACGGAGTCTCCAGATGGCACCGTAACGGCCGTGCCCGCTCCGGCGTGCGATGGGAGCACGTCTCTCCACTTCCAGCCGCGCGCGATCGCATCTTCTTTCTTCATCGGAAAGTATTCATTTGCCGTGGTCTCGTTGTACCCGTAGGGACTCGCGGCCGCCGGGAAAAACTCCCCCCACTCCTTGGTGCGTTGCATGTGTTCAATAATTCGCGGAACAAGCGCGTCGTATTCTTCCTTCGTGTACTGCTTGTTCAGGATGCAGTACTTCTGGTGCCGGAGCCCCACGCAGCCAAAGCAATCTCCGGTCCCGTTCACGCACTGGAAGCAATAGAGCAGATCATGGCAGTTCTCCCAGCATTCCGAGCAGAAGCGGAGATTCTGCAGGCCGACGCCGGAGGTCCCGCATTCGTAGATGAGCTGCGCGGAGGCTCCCCAGACGGTGTAATCCATGCAGTCTTTGCTCTCGCGGACCATGTCGCAGTACCGGCAGTCGCGGCAGCCGCGGATATTGAAACATTCGTCGCAGTCTTTGCTTTCGTAGATGTAATTTCCCGAAACGTTCTCGTTCTGTTCGCCGATGAAAGCCCTGCGCGCGAGCCCGAGCTTGATCTTCGTGAATTGTTCCCAAGCCGCCTTCATGTGTTGAGGGTTACAGACGTCGAAGCTCGCCAACGTCTTTTTGTACTGCTCCTCCGTCAATTGTTTGTTGAAAAGGCAGTACTTCTTCTGGCGGAGCCCCGCGCAGCCGAAGCAGCTCGCGCACCCGCGGCAGTCGTAGAGGAAATGACTGTCACTGCACTGCTTGCACAGTTGGCTCGAGCGCAGATTGAAGCATGTGTCGCAGTCGGTACATTCGTAGCACTGCTGGCTGTGGATGACTTCGGTGCAGTCGACGCAGATTTTGTCGAAGAACACGCGGTACCCGTACAGACAATCTTCGTTGTAGTCGCCCTCGAAGATCAGATACGAGTTTTTCGAAAAACCGATCTGGTTCACGAATTCGCAGTTCTGCGTGCCGACGACCGAGAGCGCGAGGAGCGGGACCGCGCGCATCAGCTCGCCGAGTTGCTCATGGAAAGGGCGGTTGAAGTCGAACGGGCGTCCGTAGTCGAGTCCGCTCCACGAGTCGCCGTACCAGGCTTCGGGGTGAAAGACTCTGAAGGGACTGTCGGAGGGAAACACCGACATGATTTTCTTCTTCGTCGCATCGCACGTGCGGAAGTAGAGCGTTCGTTCCATGCGCCATGCGAGCCGGCGCTGCAGGCGGCATTCGGGGCAGAGCGTCGGCGGGGGGATCGCCATCTTCTTCCCTCCAAATTCCGGCGATAGTTTGTCATAAAACGCCAGATCGATGTCGTCGATCATGAACCCGGCCGAACAGAGAGTGCAGGTGCGTTGCATCAGTTGGGAAGAATGTCAGTATACTGCGTTCATGTCCATCCGCGCAGACCGAATCCTCCATTGCGATCAGGCGATTCTGGCCGTCGATAAGCTCCCCGGCGAACTGGTCGTCAAAGGTTCCGGCAAGGTCCAGAAGCTGCCGCTCCTCGATTTCCTGAAGAAGCAGTACCCCGGCATTCATCCGCTCAACCGTCTCGACTACGAGACGTCGGGCATTGTCCTCTTCGCACGCAACAAGAAGATCCTCGCCGACGCGCTCAGTTCAAAATTCAAAGGATGGAAGAAGACGTACCGGACGATTGTCGCGGGGAGGGTCAAACACGATCAGGGTGAGATCGCGATGCCGTTGCCCGCCAGGACGAAGGGGGAAGGAAACGTTTCGGCTGTGACCCGATACCGTGTCATACAGAGATTTCAGAACTCCACCTATGTCGAAGTGGAGATCGACACGGGCCGTCACCACCAGATTCGCCGCCATTTCGCGATGATCCATCATCCGCTTGTTCTTGACGACGTGTACGGCGACGAGAAGTTCAACCGGAAGTTCACGAAGGAACTCGGATACCGGAGGTTCTTCCTCCATGCGTGGAAGGTGACGCTGCCGCATCCGCTCACCCATAAAGACGTGAGTATTGAAGCACCCATGCCGAAAGTATTTGAGGAGGTGCTACACTCCCTCGCATGAGAGTCTTGTCGGGTATTCAACCCTCCGGCGCGCTGCACCTTGGCAATTACTTCGGTTCGATGAAGCCGAATTTGGACTTCATCGGGAAAGTCGAAGAGAGCTATTACTTCATCGTCGATCTCCATGCGCTGACCACGGTGCACGATGCGAAGATGCTGCGGGAGTACCGGCGCGATGCGATTCTGGATCTGCTCGCCTGTGGCTTTGATCCCGCGAAAGCCGTCGTGTTCTTCCAGTCCGACGTCCACGAACACTCCGAGCTCCTCTGGATTCTCTCCACAGTCACGCCGATGGGGCTGCTGGAGCGCGCGGTGAGCTACAAGGACAAAGTGGAGAAGGGGATCGCGGCGTCGGTGGGGCTCTTCACGTATCCGGTCCTGATGGCCGCCGATATCCTCCTTTATGACATCAACGTCGTTCCTGTCGGGAAGGACCAGAAGCAGCATGTGGAGATGGCGCGGGACATCGCGACCAAGTTCAATAAAGCATTCGGCGAGACGTTCGTGTTGCCCGATCCGCTCATTCGTGACGAAGTCGCCGTGGTCCCCGGCATCGACGGGCAAAAGATGAGCAAGAGTTACGGCAACACGATCCCGCTCTTCGCGCCCGAGGCGACGATCAAAAAGTTGATCATGAGCGTCGTCACCGATTCCAAAGGCATAAACGATCCGAAAGATCCGTTGACGTGCGTGCTCTTCCAGATGCACAAATTGTTCCTAAACGGCGCCGAGCGGAAAGCGCTGATGGACGAGTATAAGAA
>JABFSS010000056.1 GCA_013140485.1 Candidatus Peribacteraceae bacterium
ATGTTCTTCTGGCTGATGGTCGCGAGCGTTGTGTTATCCATCCCGTCGATCGGACTGCTCTATAAGTGGTACGAGATCCTCGGCGTCAGCCCGCAAGTCTTCGCGATGGCCGATACGCTCATCAGCGGCATGCTCTTCGAACTCGGTTTTCTGCCGCTCCTCGTGCTCGTCGCACGCATCTGCCCCAAGGGCATCGAAGCGACAATGTTCGCGGTGCTCGCGAGTTTGATGAATATCGGACTCTCCGTGAGCGACCTCGGCGGCGCTGCGCTCACGACGTATTTCGACGTTCACAGCGCGACCGAAACCATGGCAGCCGATTACTCGAACCTCCACATCGTCATGTGGATTGCGATTCTCTCAAGTTTCCTTCCGCTGCCGCTGCTTCCGTTGTTGCCGGAGACTCGCACGGATGACGATCTCGGTGCACCCTCACCGTCGGCTCTTGTCCCCATGCTCACGCCGTTGGAGCCGGGGAAGGAGGAGATTGCGTGATTATTTCTTCTCGATTAAAGCCAACTTCTGCTCCTCATCCTTCTCCTTCAGAGTGGTGAAAATCTTCCCGGCATCGCCTTCCATGATCGCCGGAATGTTGCTGAAGTTCTCGCCGATGCGGTGGTCGGTCACGCGATCCTGGGGAAAGTTGTAGGTGCGGATTTTTTCGCTGCGGTCGCCGCTGCCGATTTGTCCGGAACGGAGTTCGCCGCGTTCCTTCGCGAGCTTCTCCTGCTTAGCCGCGTAGAGTCGTGAACGGAGGAGTCCCATCGCAAGCGTGCGATTCTTGAGCTGGCTGCGCTCGGTCTGGCACGCGACGACGGTGTTCGTGGGGATATGCGTGATGCGCACGGCCGTCTCGACTTTGTTGACGTTCTGCCCGCCCGCGCCGCCGCTGCGGTAGGTGTCGATGCGCAGGTCTTCGGTCTTGATGACGATGTCGACTTCTTCGGCTTCGGGGAGAATCGCAACGGTCACGGTGGAGGTATGCACGCGGCCTTTCGCTTCGGTCTCGGGAATGCGCTGCACGCGGTGCACGCCCGATTCGTATTTGAGCAAACCGTAGACGCCCGTGCCTTCGATCTTCACGGATGCTTCTTTGATACCGCCGGCTTCGGCGTCGGACTTGTCGAGAAATTCCGCCTTCCACTTCCTCTCTTCGGCAAACCGCAGGTACATGCGCAGAAGTTCGGCGGCAAACAGAGCGGCTTCGTCACCACCCGCTCCCGCCCGGACTTCGAGAATCACGTTCTTGTCGTCATCGGGATCTTTGGGCACTAGAAAGGACCGCATACGGTTCTCAATATCAGGAATCTTTGAACTCGCCGCAGTGGCTTCTTCTTCCGCAATCGCTTTGAGTTCCGGATCGTTCTTCATGTTCTCGACTTCGTCGATCGCCCGCTGACAGTTGTCATACTCGGAGAGGAGATCGATCAGTGGATCGAGTTCTTTGATGCGCTTGCCGAGGCGGGCCATCTCGCGATGATCGGCGTGCACGGCGGGATCGCCGAGCTTCGTCTGAAGATCGGCGTGTTCGCGCGCGAGCTGGCGGAGTTTTTCAATCATCAAAAGAAGAATACAGAGGAATGGCCTCCATTGTCATCCCGCCTGCCCGTCCGTAGCTCCCGCAGGAGCGAAGGCGGGAGTAGTTCGCAGCGGAGCCACGAGCGTATCGAGGGATGATGAGCTCTACTTGGCCTGTTCGAGTGCATCGAAGTCGAAGCACTTCTCGCCCACAGGATGGTTCCAGAAGACGTCGTATTGCTGATCCCGAGAGAGAGAAAACGTGGCGCAGAGCCGGAAGTCGTGATCGGACGTTCGCGTGTAAGTGTAGGGAAGGCCTGTTTCGGGATCGACGATGTTCGGACGCTGGTAGAGCGCCTGCGCGGCGACATCCTCGAGCGTCACGGGAAGCGGGTTGGTGAGTTCTTTGACCGGAGGCGTCGGCATAGCACGCTCGTTTCCCCAGACGATATTGAGAATCTCGCTCTGGATGGTTCGCAGATCGTTGACGCGCTGCTCGTCGAAGCGCTCGCTGCGCCCGCGGAGAGGACTGCCGGTGACAAAGAGTCCCGCGACCATCGCCATGACCACGATCGCGATGCCCGCCCAGCGGTACTGCGAGTGGAGGGACGTCTTAGCATACTGGTCGGGCGGCAGGCGCAACGCATTGAGGTAATAGCTGAAGGGAAGTCCGGCCACGATCAACACGACGGCGACTTTGAGGAGGAAGCGAATGGTGAACTCTCCCTGGAGAAGATAGAAAATCAGCGTGATGAGATCTCCGATGAGCGTGCAGGCAGTCGCAAACAAGATCAGATACGTGAGCCATCGGCGCACGCCGGATGCGAGTTTCTCGGGATGCATGGTGTATTCCTTCTGCAGAAGGCGGGTCATCCAGAGGAAAACCGGGAACGACACGACGAGGATCGCCAATTCCCAGCGCACCGATGACACGTCGTCGTAGTAATTGGGAAACGCGGCGTCGGGAAGGATGCGATTCAAGAAATCGAAGCAGAGGAAAATCAAACTGGTGACCGTGGCCGTAAGCGAGGTGAAGCTCAGCAAATGGAAGAATGCATCGCGTGCGCTGCCGGCGTCATGCGGGAGCGGCACCGCCATATCGAGAGTTTCGGACGCCATAGCCTGCGAAATATCCTTCTCTTTCCATCCCGCCGAAAGCAGGAGCATGCGGATGGTCTGGTGGTCCATTCCTTTGGACCGGGCGTGGGCGATGAAGGAGGAGAGGGAGGATGATTGCATGTGAATAGAGTAACAGAATGAACACCATTGAGACGAACGTGATCATATCGAACTTACAGCTTTGCAGTTGCAAAGAAGTTATAAAGTATTATTTGACAATAGCATTAAATACTGTGTAATATCTCTGTCCTCGGACGTTCGTCATATTCGTATCGTTCATCCGTCTTCAAACGTACTCACTCACTTCCCCACTCTCCAGTATGAAGAAGCTCCTCAATGCTCTGCCACTCGGCGCTGTGGCGATTGTACTTTCAGCGTTCGTTTCTGTGGCACATGCCGCTCCGATTGCCGACCTCTCCATCGCTACTACCGGCCCAGCGACCGTATCGCAGGGCGATACGATCACATACACATTAACTGTCACCAATAACAGCGCGCCTGCACCGTTCAGCTATGTGATTTCTAACCCGATTCCGGCAGGGACGACTTTTGTCAGTGCATCATTCTCCTATCCCGTCGGCACATTTGGCCAAATGGGATGCAGTCTCCAATCGGAAACAGTCGTGTGCAAATATTATGCGGCCGGACGGACACCTCCTCCTTCTCCTACTACCAGTTCTGTAAAAGTCACATTCCGGCTTCTAAGCACAGCTTGCAACCCCATCAGCAACACCGCCACGGTCAGTCCCATCAACACGACCGACCCGAATATGGCGAATAACCAGAGTACGACAACCACAACGGTGCCGGGTGCCGCCAACTGTCCTTCGCCCTACTCCGATGGCACGCTGGACGTAAGCATCAACGGTCCGGCAACGCAGAGCCATGCACGCAACGAACAGGACGTTGTCATGGCAAATGCGGGGTTTAGCGCCACTGTCGAACCGCAACTCATCCAAAAGATGTTCGTCGCCATTCAGGGAAACAGCATCACCGGCGGCGCGCTCACGAATCCGGACGGTTCCCCGGCACAGATCAGCAGCGTCCTTGAGAATGTGGAGTTGCGCAATATCGTCACGGGTCAGGTCATCTCTGGAGTACGGCTGCTCGATGCAGCATCTTTCGGTCAGGCGAGCGGCGGCACGTATCAAATCTATCGTTTCGACAATGTACCGGTGAGTTCTACAGCGCAAACGCAGGAACAACTGCGCCTCGATTTTATCGATAACGGCACGTCGCTCCACCCGATTGATGGAGACACGTTCAAGGCACACATCTGCACGGAATCGAAGCAGCTATCGAGCGGCGTCAATCCGACCGGCTGTACCTTCGGAGGACTGGTGAATGTTTCGAACAGCATTGCGTACCAAATGGACGTGCAGGGCTCGACCTCGGGCTACCCCGTGGTGACGATTCAACCGGGAGGAACGGTGACTGGCAACCAGCAGAAAATTTTGAATCCTGGGCTCACGGTCGCAGTCAAATCCATCGGCACGGCGAATGTCGCCGTTGCCAATCAGAAAAATGTGAATCTGCTGCGTTTTGAATCCACAGCCAACGAAACCGCGGATCTGCTCCTGACGAAGATCATTCTGAAAGCCGCGACGGGTTCGCTCCAGAACGCGCAGAACTACAGCCTCTGGGTCGATACGGATGCGAACGGCGGCGTCGACACAAAACTGCAGGGAGGAGTCACCGCGCAGAATGGGAAATTGACGTTCAGCCAGCTCGTCGGCGGCGGGTATGTGCTACCCAAGACGACGACAGTCGCCTTCGAAGCGCACGCCGACATCTCCGCATCACTCACAAGCAACACGCTCCAAGTGCAGTTCTCCAGCAGCGACATCGATTACATCTCAGCGGAGAATGTCGCGAATGGCACAGTTCTCGCAGGCATCCGGACAAACGGTTCTTGCACCATGAGCAGCTGCGACATCACCGTCACAACTGTCGCATCCATGCTCTATACACTCAAAAATCAGGGGAGTCTCTACGTGACAAAGGACAGCACCCCAACCCGCAACCGACAGCTCCTCGGTGGCTCTCTGGGCGAACCCATTCTCCGTCTGACTTTCCGCGCCGAGTCTGAAGATATTGATGTGACAGACTTGCAGGTGAGCAGTGTCAACGGTCTTACACTGCGCTCAGTAAGCAAAGCGGAACTGTACAAAGTGGGTGAAACGACGCCGTTTGCCTCGGCAACCGTCGGCGGCTGCGGCACCGACATCGTCCCTCCCGAAACGCTCTGCGCGCAAATGGACAATGGTCAGCTGATCGTACCCAAGAATGTTGATGTCATAGTCCTCGTCAAACTCCGTATGAAATTGGACGATGAGGGAGCTGTGTCCGGTGATCCGATTCAATTATTGATCAACTCGCGCGCAATCGCCGACAACGCCACGGGCGAGGGGGCGGTCCGTGCTAGGGGCGTTGCGTCTTCCAATTCCCTCTCAGCCAATAACGGCAATGCGACCGCCGAAGGCGAGATGTTTATCGGCCGCTCGTCTCCTGCCTCCACCAACATGGATATTGTGGGCAACGACAACGTGACTGTTCTCTCGAAGATCACCTCGATCACCAACGCCAACCCGGATGCCAATGGCACCAACGTTCCCACGGGTATCTCAGATATCGGACAGTTCAAATTTACAGCGTCTCCGAACGGTAATTCTAAGAACGGCCTGAACAAGGTGGTCCTCTCGGGTGTGATCTTCAACGTCCAGGCCACGAACGTCGCTATCGCCACATCGTCTTTGCACTTCTATAACAAGGCCACATCGGGGACCACCGCACCCTGCACGGCAATGAGGGCAAACGGATCTGTGATCAATGGAACCGCATCCGGCTTTTTCTTAGCCGTCTGCAGCAGCCTGAACGCTGCGGGCGTGGACACCGTAATCAACCAAGGTAATGACCAGACCTTCGTGCTGCAGGCGAATATCACCAATTCGAGAATCAGCAGTTTCTCTATCTCGACTCTGCAAGTTTCACTCCAGAATTTCAGCGACAAAACTCTCACGACCCTGGCCGCGAACAGCAGCCACTTCAAATGGTTCGATACGGATACCGTGCAGACTCCCTTCTTGTGGGTCGAGTACCCCGACACGACCGTCAAATCGACGTCGTATCAGTCGTAATCACGTGAAATTTTCCGGAGAGCGGTCAGCCTAGGTTGACCGCTCTTTTGGAATATACTGGGAGCCAACTCTATGAAAATTCTTGTCGCACTATCGGGAGGCATCGACTCCTCAACAGTCGCTCATCTTTTGGCAAGCCAAGGCCATGAACTCGTAGGCGTCCGCTTTACGCTCTGGAGCGATCCCCTCGCGCCCGCACTGGCGGAAATTTTACCGAGCAAGTGCTGCAACGCGCAGACGGCCGCGCGCACGCAATCCGTCGCCAAGACGCTCGACATTCCGTTGCATATCGTGAATCTCGAAGACGAATTCAAGCGGAACGTCGTCGATCCGTTCCTGGACGGATACCGCAAAGGATTGACGCCCAACCCGTGCATCGGCTGCAACCGCACGATCAAGTTCGGAAAACTCCTGGAATTGATGAAGGAATTCGGTTGCGAGAAGCTCGCGACCGGCCACTACGCGCGCGTCGCGAAAGAGCGACTGCCCGACGGTTCCGACCGTCATCTCCTGCTCGAAGCGGTGGACCGGAACAAAGACCAGAGTTATTACCTCTATGGGCTCACGCAGGAACAACTCAGCAACGTGATCTTCCCGCTCGGAGCAATGCGCAAGACCGAGGTCTATGCACTCGCCAAGAACTTTCAGATTCCCTTCGATGAACACTACCGCGAGAGCCAGGATCTCTGCTTTTTCCCGGAGAAAGCCCCGCAAGAATTCCTCAAGCGCTATTTGAACGATGCGATGCAGCCGGGCGAGATCGTCCGGAAAGACGGGACGGTCGTGGGGCATCATGAAGGTCTTCCTCTCTATACGGTCGGGCAACGACGAGGATTGAAAATCGGCGGGCTGAAAATTCCGCTCGAAGTCGTCGCAAAAAATCCGGGGGCCAATCAACTCATCGTAGAAGAGCAAGGGAAAGAGCGCGCAGCGACGGTCCAATTGAAAGAACTGCGCTGGGTCTCATGGAAACCGGAGGAGAATTCCACGGTGCCGTTCGAGTGCCGCACACGATCCTTGAGTGAACGATTGCGCGGATCGATCAACTTCACGCGTGATCAGGGAACATTTTCTTTTGAGCATCCTCAGGCGCCGCAGGCACCTGGACAATCGTTAGTTTTGTATCGAGGAGAGGAAGTGGTGGGTGGTGGAGTGATGATGTAAAGCAAACGACGCAAACGAAGAAAACAAGGCAAACAAGGATCCTCGTTTTCTTCGTTTTCTTTGATTGCCTTGTTTGCATTCAGCGGTCTCGTTTTCCTTTCATGTAAGCCATTTCTCTGGTATAATTACGAGATTTTGCTGAACCCCTCTTTCCCCCACCGGGCCTGGTACGACGACGATGGGAATATCATCCTGCCCGGCTTCACCAGAGCCTCTGAACCGGAAGTTCGTGAAGTCCGGCGGGAGCCATCACCTCGGAGAGAAATCCCCATACCCGAAAACATTGAGTGGATCATTATCGAAGACAATCCTGAAGCGTTGCACAAACTCGATGGCGTGCCGGAGATTTCTCCTGCGATGTCCGTAAATTTGCCGCCACGGATTCCCATGCGCATCCACGTGCAGGAACGCATCGTCGCGGTGCGGCGCATCACGCGTGGCGCCGTGCGCGAGGGCGCGAAGCAATACCGCGTCAGTATCAATGCGGGCCAGCCGCTACTGGAGCGCGCGAAAGATGATCTGGTGTGGCTGAGGCGGGTGACATGGAACTTTCTGGCGCAGCCCGTCTGGGTACCGACGCGCAGAAGGGAAATCAAGCAGTACAGCCGCGGAACGCTCTTCACACTCGATATCCTGCGCTTCGGCGGGACGTTTGCCGTGATCTTCCTCGGGCTCTTCGTCGCGCTCAACTACGACAGCTTCTGGCAAATCACGCGCAGCAATATCTCGGTGATTCTCAGCAGTCCCAGCATCGAGTCCGCCGGCGACGGTGCCGATGACGCGCTCATCGAAACACTGAAACAAACGGCCGCGCAATCCGTCGACGGACGCGAGCGCGGCGAACTGATCAGCTTTCTTCCGACCGTCGGGCCGCCGGATAACCGCATCTTGATTCCCAAGCTGAGTCTCAACGTCCCACTCGTTACGCCGCCGCTGGATTCTCTGCTCAAGCAAGATTGGACGCAGGTCGAAACCGACATCCAGAGCGCATTGGCCGACGGCGTCGTCCACTACCCGGGCACCGCGCGGCCGGGCCAGGCGGGGAACTTTTTCGTCACGGGACACAGCTCGTACTACCCCTGGGCACCGGGCAAATACAAAACCGTCTTCGCGCGCCTGCCGCAGCTCGCGATCGGCGACGAGTACTGGGTCTACTACAAAGGCGACCGGCACCGATATCTCGTCACCAGTAAAAAGGAAGTCAGCCCGAGCGACGTCAGTGTGCTGGATCAGCCCGAAAACAAGCGCATCAGTACGCTCATGACCTGCACGCCCATCGGCACCACCTTACGACGTTTGATCGTCCAGGCCGTGGAAGTCGATCCCCTCTCGGGGCAGCCCTTGAAGATCGGCGAGCGCTCGGAGAAAGGCGTGACGCCGACGGTGAAGCTGGAGGCGTTGCCGATCTAGGGCTGGGGTTGGGGCTTGGACTTAGGGAAGCAATACCGCTCGATAGCGAGCCATTATGTCAACGCGCATGCTCTGTATTGCCATAGCATATCCTCCGCGTTCTGGAAAATACTTTTCTATTATTCGAGACGCACGCATAAACACACGGAGCATTCGCTGCACCGTCTCACGAGATAATTCAAGCACACTTCCGCGCAAGGCAAATTGATTGATGGCATCCACGCAATCCGACACCTCACTCGTCAGAACGTCGACATTCGGATCAGCGGACACCGATGCACACCCCTGCTCGATCCGAGCAAGATGATTCGTTACCCATTGTTCCTGTGAAGGAGGAGTCGGCATGGAGAGAAAAGAAAGAATGTAAAAAAGCCCCGATCCGGGGCGGTGAGACGCAAATGCGAAATCACAGCCCCGTTATTCGGCGGCTGCGGCGGAAACAAAAATTGAGAGTCGTATGATCACGCAGGAATTGTATGAACGACAGCAGTATGAGCAAGCATTTGCTGTTGTTTTTGAGGAACTACACGTGACCGTGCCATGTGATCGCGCGCGGGGACGTAAAGCGGCTGCGCCGCCACGTCCCACGTAAAATAGCTGCTCGCTTCGCTGTGCGCGATTTTACGTGGTGCCGCCGGCTGGAATTGAACCAGCACGCCCCGATAAGAGGGCAAGGGATTTTAAGTCCCTCGTGTCTACCATTTCACCACAGCGGCAAAGAACTACTTCCAGTATATCCTCCGTTTGAGAGAACTAGGATAGATCATGATACAATGTGTTCTATGAAGAGAAAAAATGTTTCCTCCGACTCCCCCATGGAGCCGACTATTGGATTCTCACGGGCAGTGAGGATCGGCAATGTGATTGCCGTCGCCGGCACCGCTCCCATGACACCAGACGGTAAAACTGCCTGCCCGTGCGACGTCTACGGTCAAACCAAACGCTGCATTGAGATCATGAAGAAAGCGATTGAGGAAGCGGGTGGCAGCCTGCAGAACGTCGTAAGAACACGCATCATGCTGACGGATATTTCCCGTTGGGAAGAAGCCGCAAAAGCGCATGGGGAATTTTTCTCAGACATTCGCCCTGCCTGCACATTCGTGGAAGTCAGTGCCTTGATCAAGAACGACTGGTTAGTCGAAACAGAGGCTGATTGCGTGATCGAAACGTAATATCAAAACAATTTCCCACCCACTGTCGCCTCCTTTCCCGGCTGCACTAAGACGACGTTTCCCTCCGCATCCGGAACCCCGAGCGTGAGGGCTTCACTGAAGTGCTTGCCGATTTGCTTCGGCGGAAAGTTCACGACGCCGAGGACCTGCTTGCCGAGCAGCTCAGGACCGTTGTAGAGCGGCTTCAGCTTCGCGAGAGATTTCTTGATGCCAATCTCGGCGCCGAAGTCGATCTGCAGAATGTGCGTGGAAAATTTGCCTTCGGGAAACGGCTCGACGGAAAGAACCTTGCCCACGCGGATATCGACTTTTTGGAAATCGTCGAACGTGATCATGAAGGAATTGTAGCAAGAAGGTCCTTGGAATCCTCCCTCACTTCAGCAACAACTTCCGAATGTTCATCAAATGCTCACTCGCTTTCTCATACCCGGGATCCACGCTCACCACGTACTCCAGCTGATTCTTCGCTTCCGCCAGCCGTCCGCGCTCGGCGTAGAGGCCCGCGAGGTGATAGCGCGAGGCGATGTCGTTGGGATACAGACTGATCGCTTTCTCAAAGAGCGGAATGGCTTCGTCCCCCCGGTGGAGCGCCTGCAGCTGACCCGCGAGGTTGTAGTAGGGCTCGGAAACATCGGGAAGTAATTCAACGGCGGTACGGAAGTGCGCAAGACCCTCTTCGAGTTTTCCCATGTTGATCAGGAGTTCGCCAAGAAGGTAATGCGGCGCGACGTCCTCGATGCGTGGATCATCTCCGATTGCGGCGATCGCCTTCTCGTACCATGCCTGGGCCGCATCGAACCTGCCGCGTTCGCGTTCGACGTTGCCGGCATTCGTCATTGCTTGGACGTAGTTGCGGTCAAATTCCGCCGCCTTGGCGAACCACGGAATCGATTCGTCGAGTTTGCGGCTCTTCACGAGCGCGTCGCCGAGGTTGTTGGCCGCCAGCGCGGAATCGGGATACCAGCGCAGAACGTTTTGATAGAGAACGAGATCCGTCTGCCAGACGCGGGTTTGCTGGAAGGTGAAGAGGGCGAAGAGGGCTGAGAGGATCGAGAGGACAGCGATCGAAGGAAGTTTCATCTGAATGTTCTTCCGGTTGATCCACACAACCGCAGCACAGAGGAGAATGATCAGGCCGACCGATGGGATGTAGGCATACCGGTCCGACGCGAAGAAAAGAAACCGGTTCTTCCAGAAGTTCGCGAAATTCGGTATCACGGTCACGAGAAAAAATGACAATCCAAAGGCAATATTCCGGTAGGGGCGCAGCACTGCTGCGCCCACACCGGCAATCAGGATGATCAACGCCAGAACGGGTACCCAAAATTCGGCATATCCCAATCCCACAGGCGTTTGTTGCGCGTAGATGACGGAAAGATGAACGGGCCAGAAAAGTTGCTGAATATAGAAGATGACAGCCTTGGCGGAGAGAAGCATCGTCTTCCAGAGTCCCAGCGACCCGATCCCCTGTGCCTTGCCGAAGAGCGCGATGACCATGAAAACCGCGCTCAACGCGAAGTACGGAATTTTCTCGCGGAGATTTTTCATGCCGATGCGCTCCCCTCTTCTCCAGTCCAGCATGAGCAGGACAAGCGGAAGCAAGACCACCGTGACTTTGGAAAGCAGTGCGGCGAGGAACGTCACGACCGCCCATCTGGCCATCTGCCCATTCCGCGGGTGCTTCGCGGATTCATACAACAGCAGCGTCCACAAAAAGAAGAACGCGGAGAGAACGTCCTTGCGCGCCGCGGCCCACGCGACGGCTTCGGTGTGGACGGGATGCAGCACAAAGAGGAGCGCGCCAAAGAACGCGATCCATTCGCGATCGAAGATCTTGCGCAGGAGAAAGAACAGGAAGAGGCCACTGCCGATATGCAGCAGAAGGTTCGTCAGGTGAAACAGGACAGGCTGCGCACCCGCGATCGCCCATTCGATTTGATACGTGAAGAGCGTCAGCGGAATGTAGAGTTCGGGATCGTACGACGTGAACACATGCGCGACGTTTCGGGGTGAGAGCGATTGGACCGCCGCGTTCTTGGTGATCAGCAAACTGTCGTCGATCGAAACGAAAGAATCACGCACGACGGAGGGCAGATAGACGACGAGAGGCGCGGCGACGAGGAGGACCAGGAGCCAATGCGTGAGGCGGCCGCGAATCATGGATGAAAGAATAGCCCAGGAATGGCTCTTTTGCCGAAATTGCTAGACTAGTTATTATATGTTATAATAATACTAATAAACATGATTTACCTCACGCTTCGACAATGGCCGTTCATCGCGTGGCAGCGCGAATCCATGTCCGCGAAAAGCGTGGGCTGGATGGCCCTGGTGATCTGCATTCTGGCGGCCTCGACATACAACGGTTTTGCCAAGCTCCTCACAGGAGCGCTCTCTCCCCTCTCGCTCTTCTTCGTGAGTGAACTTCTCACGGGCTTCTTCGTCGCGTTCTCGTTCGGACTGATGCCCGTCGTTCGCGGCATTTCACGCCTGAATAGGAAATCTTTTCCTCCGCTGCTGCTCGTCGGTCTCACAAGCGGCACCGTCGGCCCCCTGCTGCTCTTTCACGGTCTTGAGCGCAGCACGGCAGTCAACGCTTCGCTGTTCCTCAATATGGAACCGGTCTTCCTCGTGATGCTCGCGGTCATTTTTCTGCACGAATCCTTCGGACGGGCGCACGCGGCGTCATCGGTCGCGATCAGCGCGGGTGTGGTCGTGATCGCTCTGCGGGGATTCACGCAAGGTATCGGCATGAGCTCGGGAGACCTGCTCCTGCTCGCCTCGAGTTTTTGCTTCGCGACGGGCGGCATCATCTTCCGCAAAAGCCTTCGTCATGTGAAGCCCCACCTCGTCCTCTTTTCGCGCAGCGCGATCGCTGTCGTGAGCTTCTTCCTCTTGTCGCCGTTCATCAGCCATACGCTCATGGAGGAAGTCCGGGCGTTCCCGCTGGCGGCACTGCCGGTTCTACTTGGCTTCGCATTCATCTCGCGGTTCCTCAACGTCTTCAGCTTTTACGAAGCGCTCGACCGGCTTTCGGTGACGACGGTCTCGCTCGTGGGCAACACGGGTATCGTCACGTCGCTTTTGTTCGCATGGTGGATCGTCGGCGAACCGATCCTCTGGTATCACATTGCGGGCGGCGGGCTCATTATCCTCGGCACGATTCTCCTGGAACTCCTCGGCACGCATCCGACCGCCAAGCATTTGGAGCGGCATTTGCGGCAGAGAAATGGGCATCGGTAACCTATTACTCCATATGATAGAAATTGAATCATTACTGCCATCCAATGCCCGGGACTCATCGGTGATACATGCAGCAAAAACTGAGCTTGAGAAAAGTGGAAGGGGAGAAAAGTTCCAACAAGTGTTCGGAGGCAATGCCACTGTACTTCTGCAAGAGCTATTTAGGAGCTCTCTTGAGGATTACACGAATACACCTGGACCGCTGACGATGGAAGAAATAGCAGAGGCAGTAGATATAGATTTGAGCTGGCAATTTGTTTCGACCATCTATTTCCCAGAATGGAAACCTTGGTATAAGGAAATACATCAAGAAGCACTCAGAACAATTCCTAAAACGATGCCGACAGGATCTCGATCTGCATTCCGTAAGGCAAAAGTACTAGAAAGAATTAAAGATTTGGATCCGGGAAGCCTGCAAGCGCTTTCAGAGAGAATATTGCTCAATAAAAATTTAGGGAGTATTCAAGTTTTCCAGGAACGCCTGAATGACAAGATCAACGTCGCCTTGGCCGATCCAGGTCGGTATGTAGGCGAAACCTCGAAACCTCGCCACGATGACGTCCAAGGCGAGGACGGACTGGGCATAACTCCGCGCAGCAAGTTGCGAAAGACGGCGGACCGAGGATACTCAGTCTCCGCCGTCAATAATCAGGCTGCGTCAGATACGGGAGTGGCGAAGCAACCGAAGAGGTCATTGGACCCGCTTTGATAGTCAGTCTACTTCTCTTGAATCAACTTGCTCTTGGATTGAGCGTCCATTAGGCTCCCCCGGACATGACCGCAGCGAAGGACGTCGGCTCCTCGACGCCCACTAAGGGCGAGGGGAACGATTTTTTGAATTTGCCTCGAGGCAAATTCACCCCGAGTGACGAGCGAAGCGAGGAATCGAGGGGCATCAAGACCATTCTCCTCCTCGGATCCGGCGCCCTGAAGATCGGCGAAGCCGGCGAATTCGACTACTCCGGCAGCCAGGCGATCAAGGCGTTCAAGGAAGAAGGCAAGCGCGTCGTGCTGATCAACCCCAACATCGCGACCAACCAGACAAGCTGGGGGCTCGCCGACGCGGTCTATTTTTTGCCCGTGACGCCCAACTTCGTCGAGAGAGTGATCGAACAAGAGAAGCCGGACGCGATTGCGCTCAGCTTCGGCGGGCAGACGGCGCTCAACTGCGGCGTCGCGCTTGATGAAAAGGGCATACTGAAGAAGCATGGCATCCGCGTGCTCGGCACGCCCGTCGACAGCATCCGCAAAACCGAGGACCGCGCACTCTTCAACGCAGAGCTGAATTCCATCGATGTCTCCGTCCCCCGCTCTCGCGCGTGCGAATCGGTGACGGACGCTCTCGCGGCAGCCATTGAGATCAAGTACCCGGTGATCATCCGCGCGGCGTTCGCGCTGGGAGGGAAAGGAAGCGGACGGGCAGTGAACGAAGAAGAATTGCGCGATCTTCTCAAAGTGGCGTTCGTCGAATCGCATCAGGTGCTGGTGGAAGAAGACCTGACCGGCTGGAAGGAAATCGAGTACGAAGTCGTCCGTGATCGTGCCGATAACTGCATCACCGTGTGCAACATGGAAAACGTCGATCCGCTCGGCATCCACACGGGCGAGTCCATCGTCGTCGCGCCCAGCCAGACGCTCGACAACACCGAGTACCAAATGCTGCGGTCGATCGCGCTCAAAGTCATCCGGCATTTGAAGATCGTCGGCGAATGCAACATCCAGTACGCGCTCGATCCGCGCTCACGCAAATACCGCGTGATCGAAGTGAACGCGCGCCTCAGCCGCAGTTCCGCCCTGGCCTCCAAAGCCACCGGCTATCCGCTCGCCTTCGTCGCGGCGAAACTCGCGCTCGGTTACACCCTGCCCGAACTCCGCAACGCGATCACCGAAGTCACCTGCGCCGATTTCGAACCGTCGCTCGACTACGTCGCAGTCAAAATGCCGCGCTGGGACCTCCAGAAATTCCGGTTCGTCTCTGACCAGGTCACGAGCGAAATGAAGTCCGTCGGCGAAGTGATGGCGCTGGGACGGACATTCGAGGAAGCTCTGCAGAAAGCGATCAGGATGCTGAACATCGCCGCAGACGGCTTGTATCCGGTGCCGTTCGAATTCGATGACATCAACCGCGAAGTCAAACGCCCGACGCCACGCCGGCTTTTCGCGGTGGCCGCCGCCCTCGCGGGAGACTGGACGCCCGCGGAAGTCTCCATCGCGACGGGCATAGACCGGTGGTTCCTGGACCGCATCCGGTCGTGCGCTCTCATTGCGAAAGAACTCTTCCAGTCGAAATCGTCCCCTCTCAGCGCGGGTCTTCTGACCCGCGGCAAACGCCACGGTTTTTCGGACAAAGCGATCGCGGCGATCCGCGAAGAAGTTCCCGAAGATATCCGACAACAGCGCATTGCCGCGGGCATCGTCCCGGTCGTGAAGCAGATCGACACGCTGGCGGGAGAGTTTCCCGCCCAAACGAATTACCTATATATGACCTACCACGGGACGGAGAATGACGTCGAATTCGAAGTGAATAGTGAAAAGTTAAAAGTGAAAAATGTAGATAGCAAAGAACTTTTCACTGTTCACTCTTCACTTTCCACTGAATCTCACAAGCGAGTCATCGTTCTCGGTGGAGGACCATATTCGATCGGATCTTCGGTGGAGTTCGACTGGTGCTGCGTCCAAGCCGCGCATGAACTGCAGAAACAGGGCTACGAAGTGGTGATGATCAACAGCAACCCGGAAACCGTGAGCACCGACTACGATGAGTGTGACGCTCTATTTTTCGAACAATTGACGGAGGAACGCGTCCGCGACATCGCCGACTTCATCCAGCCCTACGGCATCGTCGTCTCGATGGGCGGGCAGATCCCCAACTCCCTGGCCCCCAAACTCGCGCGGGCGGGTCTGCATATTCTCGGCACGGATCCCGCCGACATCGACCGCGCCGAAGATCGGCACAAATTCTCGAGCCTGCTCGATACGCTCAATATCGACCAGCCGTCGTGGAAGGAATTCGCCGACATGACGTCTGCCCGGGCCTTCGCCGAGAGCGTCGGGTACCCCGTCATCGTCCGCCCGAGCTACGTGCTCTCCGGCGCCGCGATGGCCGTCGTCCACAGTAATGATGATCTGCAAGCGTATCTTGAACAGGCGGCGCTCGTCTCCAAGGACGCTCCCGTCGTGATCTCCAAGTTCGAGCAGGGCGCGAAGGAAATCGAATTCGACGGCGTCGCGCAGGGCGGCAACGTCCTCCTCTATGCCATCTCGGAGCACGTCGAGAACGCCGGCGTCCACTCGGGCGACGCGACCATCGTCCTGCCACCGCAGCGCGTGAACGTCGCGACGCTGCGGCAGTTGAAGGTGATCGCCAAACAGATCGCGCAGGGGCTCAAGATCAGCGGCCCCTTCAACATCCAGGTGCTCGCCGCGCGGAACCATTTGAAAGTGATCGAGTGCAACCTGCGCGCGAGCCGCAGCTTTCCGTTCGCGAGCAAAGTGACCGGCGAGAACTTCGCGGTGCTGGCGACCCAGGCGCTCCTGGGACTCGCGCCGCCGGACAAGCGCTACCAGACGGTGGATCTCGACCACGTCGGCGTGAAAGCCGCCCAGTTCAGCTTCAGCCGGCTCAAGGGCGCCGATCCGCGCCTCGGCGTGGAGATGGCGAGCACGGGGGAGGTCGCGTGTTTCGGCTGGAACGCGGAACAGGCGCTGCTGCTGGCGATGCTTGCGGTCGGCTTCAAGATGCCGCAGAAGAATATTCTGGTGACCATCGGACGGCTTGAGGACAAGATCGAACTGCTACCGTCGATCCAGGAACTGCATCGCAAAGGCTTCTCCTTTTTTGCGACCGAACGGACGCACGAATTCCTGATGTCGCGCGATCTACCCTCGGGTCTCCTCCACAAAGTGTCCGAGCCGCGCAGCCCCAACATCCGCGAATACCTGGAACAGAAACGCGTCGATCTGGTGATCAACATCCCCACGAGCAGTGGCGTGGCGGAACAGACGGACGGGTACTACATACGGC
>JABFSS010000087.1 GCA_013140485.1 Candidatus Peribacteraceae bacterium
GATTTGAACATTGATCATCAACTGACATTCCGCGCGGTGCTGACGGCAACGCGTCCGATGAAAAGTTCGACGGTAAAGATGGTCTACGGATACGAAGTACGCTCTTCGACCGAGTGGGCTTTTAAACAATTCGCGCCGGCATTCACTCCGACCACGTTCTGTGACGTCTCAGCGACAGTAGAAAAGAAGATCAAAGCGATGGAAATGTACGAGGGAGAGGCCCGCAAGTTCCCGCATCCCCGCAGTGCAGAAGCATTGAAGGCAACGGCGCAGTACTGGGGCAGCGTGGCGGGGCTCGCCGCGGCGGAGCCGTTTCAATTGATTCGGGAGGTTTGTTAATCAGGTGTCATCCCGAGTAGCCCGTTGCGGAGCAACGGGCGTAACGAGGGATCACCGCAGCTTCGGCACCTCTTTGATTCTCTCCTGAACGTGCGGCTTGCGCGGGCCTCGCTTTTCAAACGCCATCATCATGAATCCTGTCTTGAGATCGGCCAAGCTGACGTCGCCGCGGAACTGCTTGATGTCCTCCATGACGTCCTTGAGCTTGGAATCTTCGAACTGGTCCAGAAAGTAGGGCGTCATGCTGGTGCGGCGGAAGTAATTGCGCAGCGTCATGCAACGGTGCTCGCCGAGGACGTACAGATCGTTCTTGTCGGCGATATCACAGTACTGTTTCGGCACCAGAACGTTGCCCTGGTGATAGTAATCGCGGCGTTTGAGGAGCCAGTCCGCCTCTTTTGCAGAGAAATTTTCCGCCGCGTACCGAATGAAATCGTCGCGCGTCAGGCGCTGCGTCACGTACGGGAAGTGCCCCACGACGTCGGTGGTATTCACCGGAAACCACCAATACTCGAAGAGAAAGACGAAGATGCCGCCGGGATTGAGAATCGACGAAACGCGCTTGAAGAGGTGCTCCGGATCGAAGTAATCGAGGCAGCCCATCGCGGAGACGAAATCGTACTTCCGTTTGAAGTCGTACGTGTTGACGTCGCCGATCGTATACGTGCCGAGGTCCGGCTCCCGGACCATCTTGATGTCCCACCCGAAATTTCGGTCGGGCTGCAGGCCGAATTCGCGCGCTTGGGATTGCGCCCAGTCGTAGTACTTCGGATTTGCGAGACCTGCGAGACGCCGCGGCACGCGGATGCCGCGGACCTTGGGAGCGAAGACGTCGCGCATGCGCGTCTTGAAGAGCGGAGTCGAGAGACGTTTGTAATACGGCTTGAGATCGATCGTTTCCACGTACTCCGTTCCCTCCCCTTTGATGAGACGCGCCACGACGGCTTCTCGGCCGCCGATCTCAAGCGCACTTCCCCACGGACCTTTGACTCCGAGCGAGTGAAGGAACTTCCGTGCGACCGCGTACTCGACGAGGTCCTTTCGGAAACTGGAGTACGACATCGGGGAGGTCATAAAACCCTCGGCCTCCTGGTCCGACCAATCGTTTTCCCACGGATTTCGGGCATGCGCCTCCAAGTATCCTTCGACGAAGGGAATTTGCCGCCCGAAGGACGTCGTGAACGATTTGTTAGCCATACGAAAGAGAGGAAGTGAAAGACGCTTCTCAATACGGGAAATCGACCTTTCTTGGCATTGTTATAGCATGGCCGTGCGCGCGGGGGCAACCTATCATAGCTCTATGAAGAAAACCGTTGCACGCATGCTCAAAGCCCTGCACTTGTGGGAATTTGCCTTCCGCGTGAGAAGGTTTCTCTGCCAGTTCCTCCGGATCGACGCCGTGCGCGGCGCCGTGGGATGGGCACGGTATTTCCTGTACTCGACTCTCCTGCGACGATTGAAGACGCTGCAGCCCGCGACGAGTGACGTCATCCACAATACCGTCTTTCACAACATGAAGCGCGTGCGCTCCTTCTATGAACTCTCGGCGCCGCGGTCGAGCCTGCTCGTGCATCCGCTCTCCTCGATTCGCGTGAGCAAGTCTTCTCCGATTTTGAGCATCGGACCGCGCACGGAAGGCGAACTGTTGAATTTGATCGGATACGGATTCCATAACGTCCGCGGTCTGGACCTGATCACGTATTCGCCGTGGGTGGACGCGGGCGACATGCACGCGATGCCATATAAGGACGGTCAATTTGGAATCATCATCATGGGGTGGGTCATCGCGTACAGCAATGACCGGCGCAAGGCCGCGGAGGAAGCCGTGCGCGTGGTGCGGAACGGCGGCATTATCGCCGTGGGTGCCGAGTACATGAGCAGGTCGGCGGAAGAAACGTCCGCGGTGATCGGATACGACCTGCCCCTGACGCCGATCCAATCGGTGGCGGAGATACTCGGGTACTTCGGCGACGCGGTCGACCATGTGTATTTCTCTCAGGATCCGCCTCCAGGCTCCAATAAATGCGATGTCATGGCTATTTTCTCGGTCAAGAAGTAAATTGTCAGTCATGCCAAGCCTGCTGAATACCGCCGCCGACGCCGTCATCAAGCGGATCCATCGTTCGCCCTTTTATTATCGGAAGTACAACAACACACTCTCATACCGTCTCAACAAGCTGTATATCGACTTCGCCCGCGAATGTTCACAAAAATATGCCGCTGATCATCCCGGCGTGATCTTGCCGCCGTCGCCCATCAAGGACACTCCCGCCGTCGCCTTCCGCGGAGTGTTTTCCAAGGAGAAAGCGCGCGCGATATCCGAGAAGATGGGGCAATTGATCGAATCGAAAGACCCCTCCGCGTATTTCCCCCCGCACAAGCAGGGAGGAGGCCTGATGGCGGAGATCCGGTCTCCGCTGAAAACTCTCGGCGCCGACTCTGTGGAAGCGTTCCGCGACCCCGCGGTGCACGACGCACTGCTGCGGTTCTTCGGCGGCAACTATCGAATCAAAGGGGCAGCGGCCTGGAGATCTTTCGCAACCAAGGAGGAGGACGCCGTGTCCTGGCTCTGGCACAGCGACACGAACCCTCCGTTCACCTGCAAGATGTTCGTGCATCTGACGCCGGCCAACGCCGAAAAAGGCGCCACTGAGCTGATGAATCGCGAGGACACGATGGCATACAGGCGCGCCGGGTACTTTGGGCAATTCGGCAATGAACGGCGCAGCGATCTTGATGCGTTCGCCAAAGAACATGGCCTCCCTTACCGCCCGCTGCGCATCGACGTCGAAGCCGGGGACGCGACACTCTTTGATCAGAACTTCCTTCATAGGGCAGTCGCTCCCAAATCCGGATACCGAGATGTCATCCAGTTTCTGATGATCCCAAGCCTCATTTCGTGGGACGAGGACTACAAGCAGAATCCCGAGCGGCTGCTGTCCGCCGAAGGCGGCTTCCCGAAAGACCCGCGTAGGCCGGACGGATCAGGATCGGCGATGATGTAATGTCACTTCTTCACGGAGAAGAGCACCAGGAGATCCCACTTTTCGCATGGGCCGTCCGGGAGATCCTGCCGGAAGAAAATGCGATCGACGCTTTCCCCGAAGAGCTCGAGGATTTCCGCCACCGACGTGATCCTCTTTTCATCGCACAGTTCATACCCGACTTTTTTCGATAATTCTTCCGCGGATTCCGCGCGGTATTCCACTCCAACGGCGATGATTCCGCCCGGACGCGTGACGCGAACGGCTTCTTGCGCCGCTTTTTTCCTGTTATCGCTGTACGCCAGCACCCATCCCATGATGACGGCCCCGAATCGATCGGTCTCATACGGCATCGCATGCATATCCCCGAGATCGATCCATGGCGAATAGGAAATGAGATCGAGTCCCCGGACGTTACGGAAACCGAGTCCCCAAAAATTCAGGAGCTCGCCTTCGGACCGCGGCCCAATGGAGAGTATGGGAGAAGATTTGCTGAAGCGGAGAGCGGCCAGCGGGTACAGCAACCGGTGGGAACGCGGCACGGCCAGCCCGCGGAGATTTTGGAGACCCAGCAGATTGTGATGGACCGCGTTCACGCCGATGTCGCCCGTGGACGGGCTGACCGTCTTCAGGCGTCGGAGGACTTTGACGAACCAGACGTAGCGGACAACCGCGACGAAGAGCCGAATCACGCTGACGCGCAGCAGCTGATAAAAAAACTCCCTCACGTTGGAGAGAAATTTTTTCATGCCCGTCGGGGATTTTTCGGGTAGAGCGGCACGCGAAGCTGCGCGCTGTCGATGCCGTCCTTCGCCAGTTGCTCGTCCCATGGAACGGGGTTCGGCAAAAGGAAAAATTCCATGACATCCCGGTATCCCGTGCGGGGAGCGACGGCGCGGTGCAGAAAGTTTTGGTTGAAGAGCGACACGTCCCCCGCTGAAACATCGAAGTGGAACGGCCTGTAGGGCAAATTGTGTTTCTTTGCGAATTCCTGAATCCCCTGATCCCCCATCCGCTCGCTCCCGTACTGGTCGCCGAAATATCCCGCGCGGCGGTACGCGGCGGTGTCGGCGGGCGTCATAAAATCCGTCGCGCCCGTCTCGGCCGTGGCCGACGTCAGATGAAGGAACACTTTGCAGGAATACGGAGGGTTGGCGTCGGTATGCCAGTTCCAGGACGAGGCGATATGCGTCGACGGCAGCGTCCGGAAAGCCGAGACCCACTCCAGCCGGTAATCTCCGTGGAAGAACGCGAGAAGCGCTTGATGGAGGGCGGGATTCTTGAAAATCTCAAGGTAGTCCGTGCCCATCGTCTGGAGAGGATGCTTGATTGTCTTGAGGAGACTCGAGTGTTTGTCATCTATTTTCACGAGTTCTTTATTGTTCTCGATGAAGCCGGAAATGACGGAGGAATACTGCCGGGCTTTGTCCGCCGGCATGACTTTCGGAAAAATCTGGGCGCTGTGCGTGCGGATTCGGGACTCGCCGAAATCCTGCAGCCCGTGGCGGGATGCATATTGGGCGGAGCAATACCGCTGGTAGCGCAAATACGTCTCATTCAAACGGATATCGAGTGAATTGTTGTATCGAGTGGTATAGAGGGTGGAACGGACGATTTTCTTCAGGATCGGGTTGACGGTTCCCTGGAGAAATTTTGGGACAATGGGCATGCTGCGCATGATAGTAGAATGCCTCATGACCGCAAGACGAACTTCCCCTTTATGAGCACGCATATCACCATTCACGGCAGAACGATCGGCTCCGGCCGGCCGACGTACGTCATCGCGGAGATGTCGGCCAATCACGGGCAGGATTTTTCGCGTGCGGTGGAGATCATCCGTGCGATGAAGGAATCGGGAGCCGACGCCGTGAAGATCCAGACCTACACCCCGGATACCATCACGATTGATTGTGACAATCCGTTCTTCGTCGACTGCCTGAAGGGGACGATCTGGGAGGGAAAGTCCCTCTATGCGCTCTACGGCGAGGCGTACACGCCCTGGGAATGGCAGGGAAAATTGAAAGAGGAAGCGGAATTGTTGGGAATGGATTTCTTTTCGACGCCGTTTGATATCACCGCGGTGGATTTTCTCGAGACGCTGAATGTCCCCGCCTACAAAATCGCGTCATTTGAATTGGTGCACCACCCGTTGCTCGCGCGTGTTGGCAAGACGCGCAAGCCCGTGATCCTCTCGACGGGCATGGCGACCAAAGAGGAGATCGCCGAAGCCGTCGGAGTGCTGCGTGCGGCGGGAACAGAAGAGATCTCGCTGCTCAAGTGCACCAGCGCGTACCCGGCGCGGATGGAGGACGCGAATTTACAGACTATTCCGGCAATGATGGCGGACTTCGGCGTTCCCGTGGGACTCTCGGACCATACGCTCGGCCATGCCGTCCCCGTCACCGCAGTGAGCAGAGGCGCCTGCATCGTGGAGAAGCACTTCGTGCTCGACCGCGAGCGCGACAAAGGTCCGGACAGCGCGTTCTCCATGGAGCCGCAGGAGTTCAAAGCGATGGTGGATGCCGTGCGAGAAGCGGAGAAGAACCCCGAAGCGGCGCCGATAGAGGAAAGCGCGCTCGGGAGCGTCACCTACGGACCGACGCGCGCCGACAAAGGGAGCGTTGTATTTCGTCCGTCCGTGTTCGTGATAGAAGATATCGCGGCCGGTGAGACATTCACCGAAAAAAATGTCCGCATCATTCGGCCGGGGTACGGTCTGCCGCCGAAAGAACTGGGGAGCATCCTCGGGAAAACGGCGGTCGTATCCATACGCCGGGGGACGCCTTTCTCGCGAGAGCTAGCGATGGTAGGATAGCGCACCCGTGAACATCATCCTCAAGTCCTTCGACGGCCGGTACGACCACTTGACCATGGAACGCGCATTCCGGGACATTTCCGTGGAAACATGCATTTCCCTTAACTGGGATTTGCGGGAAATTCCCAAGCTCAACGCGAAGGAGCATCTGCTGTTTAATTCCCGGGAATATAAAGCCTGCCGGTACGACGGCGTCGACTGGAGCGTCATCCCGCCGCTGGACGAAGAAGTGATCGAAAAGATGCGTCCCTGCGAGGCCGTGTTCATGAACATGATCACCCGGAATTCCCTGACCGATATCCCCTACGCCGAACGCCGGAGACAGTATTTCGATCACTTGCGGTACTGGAACCATCTTCTCGATTCCAAAAAGATCGACCTGCTGTTACTGAATCATCCGCCCCACCAAAGCTACGACCTGGTCATCTACGACCTCTGCAGGCTGAAGGGCATCCAGACCATGCTCGTGGACCGCATCTGCCCCGGCCTCGCGCTTGTCGTGGAAACGTGGGAAGAGTCCGCAACGGATCTGCGGGACCTGTATGCGAAGCTGCGAGAGGAATACCGCGATTCTGCCAAGCCGATTCCCCTTTCATCCAAGCTCGAGGATTACTGGCAGGGGCAAACCGTCCGCAACGACCGGCCGTGGTTCATGTATCCGCGACAGAAGCATCTCCTGAAGAGAAATTTCTTCCGGAAGTGGTCGGGCAAAGCGTTGGAATTTCTCTACAACAAGCCGCAGAAATTCTTCTCGGTGTCGTTGTCGCGGGATTTCTGGAGGCGCAAGCTCCGCGAACACCGGACGATCGTCATGTACGACGACCACGCAGCAGCGCCCGATTTCTCAAAGCCCTACGTGTACATCCCCTTGCAGATGCAGCCCGAAGCGACCACGTGCCCGCAGGCAAGCGCGTTCGTCGACCAGGAGAAGATGGTGCAGCTGCTCGCGTGGCATCTCCCCAAGGACGTGCTCATCTATATAAAGGAACATCCGCACCAGGGAGAGCAGCAGCGCAGCGTCGAGCTCTACAAAAAGATGCTTGATATACCCGCAGTGCGCTTTGTTCCCCGGAACACCGACACCTTCGCGTTGGCAGAAAATTCCATCGCCGTCGCCACGTGTACCGGCACCGCAGGCTTCGAGGCGCTGTTCCGCCAGAAGCCCGTCTTCGTCTTTGGACACGTCTTCTACCAGTACTGCGCGGGTGCTCATATGATCCACACGTCCGAAGACTGCCGCCGTGCCGTCGAATCCGTGGTCCAGAAGAAGGAGAAACCCTCCCTACGGGACGTCCGGATTTTCCTCAAAGCCATCGAGGCTCTCTCCTCGCACTTCGAGTGCGGCCCGCTCGGCCCCGGCGAGCACTTCACACCCGAAGAGCAGTGCGACATGTTCGGCGAACTGATCGCGAAGAAGATCGAACAGGTCAGAAAGAAATAATCGCACCTTCATCCTTTGAAGATCGTGCGCAGCTCATCAATGATCGCTCTGCTGCAGTTTTTCGCGTTCTCGTCTTGGGAAAGATGCGAGACGTTGAAGCAGAACGGATCGAGGACTCCGTGCACGCACGTCTCCTCGATGGCCTTGAGGAAGACGCGGCATTCGAGGAGGGTCGGCGTTTTTCTTTCCGTGAAGATCTCGCGGACGGCGGCGCGGCAGTCGTCGAGGGAATGAATGCGGTGCGTTCCCGGGGCGAATTGATAGAAGCAGTGGCCGAAGAGGAAGATCGGCTTGCCTCGGAAGGGGCCCTCGAAGCCCGCGGTCCCCGCCGTGGTGGCAATGGCCCGGCAATGCTCCCGCAATACGAAGGTATTGAAGGAACGCGGCACGAATCGCACGCGAGGAATCGCGGCGAAATCTTTATAAAAATCGAGAGTGCGCTTTTCCGGGCCGCTCGGGCGCGGATGTTCTTTGACATAGATCAAAACGTCCGGAGGCAGCGTCGCGTGCAGCAGTTCCGCGGTGAGGATCAAATCCGCGTACCCGCCGGCCTGCGGAACGGTGGTTGCTTCGGGTTGAAAATTGAGCGGCATGTAGACGTAGTCGCGCTTCAGGTCCGGTTCGACGGCATGAGCGTTATAGAACGCGACTCCCTCCGCAACACGCCTGCGCCGCTGCCACGTTTGCAGCGCTCGGGCGATGCCGCGGGGAGTGGCATACGTGACGGAGCGCATGAGAGCGCCGAACGGATTGCCAGCGACGAGCCGCCGGACCGATTTCCAATACGGAACGTCGACTTCCTGCTGCTCGATGGCGGGCACTTCGCCGCGCGGCATCACCAGCGCCCGGTACCGCTGGTCGAACCGTTCCTCAAGGGGAATCGTCAGAGGATCTGTTGCGGGGTCCGTCTGCGCGAGGAGTTCCGTGTACCGCACCCCAAGCTGTACGGCGGACTCTTCCCAATCGCGCTCGATGAACGAGGTGTCGCGGATCGAGCTGAGGCCGAAGTACGCAACGGGAATCCCCCGCAGTTTGCACAGCGCGTCGATGATGATGTCAGGGATCTCGTGTGGTATCCATGCGGAGAGGTAGAGATTGATCCGGTAGCGCGTCAGGTAATCGTTCCAGAACCGCAGGTGGCGCAGGTACCAGCGCTTCCGCACGGCGTACGGAATGCTCCGCTTCCATTCCAAACGCGACACCGCTTCCATGAACGTCGCCTCACACTCCCGCATGCGCTCGATCAGTTCCTCGTCCACCGGAGCGAGCGACTGCCACTCAACTCCCGCGTACTCGCATCCGCGGATCTGGCTCGAAATGAACCACTGCTGGTGCTCCTGCGGTATTCCGCGCAAGTACCGGGGAGTCGTCCCGGTCGAAAGAATCGCGCCGAACGCAAACGGCATTTCGTGCAGGACGTCTTCCATCGTCTGCTGCGAAAAATCCAACGCAAAACGCCCGATGATGGCGCGAATGGGAGCGGCTGCCATATGCGACAGTGTGTCTGGAAAGGCAACCGGGGTCAAAACTTCTGCTCCTCCCATAACATCGAGAAGACGCCTTTGCGGGCCAGTAGTTCGTCGAGCGTTCCCTCTTCGGCCAACCGGCCCTCCTGCAGCACGATGATCTTATCGGCATGGCGGATGGTGGAGAGACGGTGCGCGATGACGATGGCTGTGCGGTCTGCGACGGCTTCGTCGATCGCTTCCTGGATAAGTTTTTCCGTGCGGCTGTCGAGCGAGCTGGTGGCTTCGTCGAGGATCAGGATCTCGGCACCCTTCAGGAGCGCGCGGGCGATGCTGACGCGCTGTTTTTCGCCGCCGGAGAGTTTGACTCCCCGGTCGCCGATGAGCGTCTCGAGCCCTTGCGGCAGTTCCGCGATAAAGTCCGCAAGACGCGCCCGGCGCACGACGTCGAGAAGCGTTTGTTCGCTGACACCCGAGAGTCCGTAGAGAATATTATTGCGCAGCGAGTCGTGCAGCAGGAGCGTTTCCTGGCTGACGACGGCCGTATGCGCAAGGTAGGAATCGAGCGTAAAGGTGCGGATATCCTTCCCGTCGATGAAGATCGATCCCCCGGGACAGTCGTAGAACCGCATGAGCAGATTGATGAGCGTGCTCTTGCCGGCGCCGGTGGGCCCGACGATCGCCGTCATCCGTCCTTTCTTGATGGAGAATGAAACATCTTTCAGAATTTCGCGGTCGGAGTAGGAGAAATCGAGATGCCGGCACTCGATCTTGTCGCTCAGACCCGGGAATGTCTCGGGGCCGCCCGCCACGAAGAACTTCTCTTTGTCGTCGAAAATCGAGAGCACGGCGTCGAGCGGTCCCACGGAATTGGCGAGCGCGCCACGATAGCTGGAAACCATGCCGAATTTGCTGGATGCGTTGATCACGACGTAGAAATAGACGACCAGGGCCGGCGCGGAGGCGATCTGGTCGCGTCCGAAGAGGTAGAGCGATCCCATGAAAATGCCGGCGGCGACGAGAACCGTGATGATTTCCTGCAACGGGAGCATCATGGACTGGAGCACGTTCACGCGGAAATCGAGCCGGGCCTTCTCGTCGCTGATGGTCGTGTAGCGGCCCTGTTCCAACCGCTCGGTACGGTAGGATTTTACGAGCGGAATCGTGGAGAGGATTTCGACGGACTTCTTATTGAGGTCCGATCCCCGCTGGATGATGGAATACGAAAGGTGCTTGATCGCCACGATCATCGAGCGCACCGCGAAGTGGAGTACTGCGAAAAGCGGCAAGGCGATGAGCGTCAGTTTCCACGAAATCGTGAGCATGACGCCGAAGTACACGATGAGCGTGAACAGCGCGTTGATGAACCGGTCGGAGGTGGAGAGGGGTAGCAGCGCATTCTGGGAGAAATCGAGAAGAAGCAGGCTGTGGTGGCCGATATTTGTGGTATCGAAGAACTGCTTGCCGAAGCTGAGGTACCGGGAAAAGAGCGTCTTGCGAAGATGATGCAGCGTGCGCTGCGAAAGGTACGCCATGCTGATCGCGGAGAGGAACCGCATGAGGTTCCGCAGAATGTAGATCCCAATGAACCCGGTCAGCAGCACGCCGAAGATCAGGCGGTCGTTCTCAAGAACGGACTGCGGCAAGAGCCGCATCACCGGTCCGATGTACGGAATCTCCGTAGTGAACGCGAAGCTCTTTCCCAAAAACCCGTTCAAAATGGGGATGAGCAGCCCCATGCCGACGCCTTCAAAACACGCAGCGAGGATCGCGAGCACGATCGGAATGATGATGTGAATCGGCCGGATATGAATCTTCCGCAGAAGGAGAAACGTCTTCCCGATCGTCGTGTTGGGGGTCGCGGACATTGAGCCGAATGACGCTATCGGAATACGGTGCTTTTCGCAAGCAGAAGCGCTCCTCAGCCTCCACCGAGCATGGTGTAAAGATCGCGCAGCGCCTGCGCGGATTTCTCCAGGGGATAGAGGCGCGCGGCGGACTCACGGTACACAACTCCCTTCCGCGCGCGTTCATCGGGAGGCAAATCCAGAAAAGCCGTCACGCGACGGACGAGTTCCGCAGAGTCGCGGAGAGGCACGACGAAATCCGGATCGACCGGAGCGAGGACTTCCTGCACCGCTCCGGCATCGAATGCGAACGCGGGCCGTCCGCAGGCGAGCGCCTCGATGAGCGAGAGACCGAAGCCTTCGTAGAGAGAGGTTGAAAGAAGAACAGAAGACCGCTGCAACAGGGAAAGAAGTTCTTCTTGTGGAACGTTTCCGAATATCCGGACGTTCGGAATGGCGGCGAGCTCCGCTTGCTGCTCGGCAGAGCGTCTCCCGACATCCGCTATCCGCAATCCGCTTTTTCCGAGTTCTCGATAAACATCGACCAGATACCGGAACCCCTTCCTGGGATGAATAAATGCTCCGATGGCAATGGCGTCAAACTCCGATGAAGAAAGATCTTTGGGAGTGAAGAACGCCGTATCGACGCCGTTCTCAACGATGCGGATGGCATGCGCGTGAATGCCATAATCGGAAGCGATGCGCGCCGCAGCGGTCTTTGACACCGTTGCAACGGGGAACTCATGGCAGAGTCGTGCCTGCCAGCGCCGCAGCAAGAAATACTTGAGACGCCAGAGAAGTCCGCGCAATAGTGATGATTCCTGCAGGGCGACATCCAGATCCGCCGAGACGGGATGGTGAATGAGGAGACAGACGGGAACACCCGTCTTCTTGAGCTTCAGAAGAGCCGGACCCATCGTCTGGTTCAAGTGAATGACATCGAAGTTTTTCCAGAAAGGATGACCGGCCGGATACCGGCGGAGGACGGCCCGGCCAAAGAGCCAATCGACGCAGCCGTAGTAGTACGGACCGAGGCGGCCGGGAATGACTTCGCAACGGACATTGGACGGAAGAACGGCATTCCGCGGTTTCATCCGGCTCGTGACGATCGTAAATTGTACGTCGGGCAACGCAGCCAGAAGCGGCAGATGATTGCCGCCTTTGAAGGCGTCCAGGACCGGAGTGAGAAGGCATACTCGCATCGGTCATAGTGTATTAGTTATTAGTTATTAGTGAATTAGTGGTCGCAAAGTTCCCGTATGCACTAATAACGAATACACTAATAACTAATCACTAGTAACTCGAATGCCATTTCTCTCTCGCATCGCAAAACGTGCAAAAAAGAGCTTGTCCTGGCTCCAGGGCTGGCTCCGAGCCTGCATTCTCCTGCCGCTGCATGTTCTTCTTGAGCGACCTATTCGGGATATTTCTGCGTTTCAGAGGCGGATGCCGATGATCGAGCGCCGGGAATACTCGCAGAACGGCGAAGATGGAATTCTCGAGGCGATTTTCGCGATGATCGGGACGACGAACAAGTTCTACGTCGAGTTCGGCGCGGAGGACGGTATCCAGACCAACACTCGGTACCTGATGAAGCGAAAAGGATGGACGGGGTTGTTGATGGATGGAGGGCATGACGATCCGACGATCAATCTCCACAAGGAATTCATCACTGTGGAGAACATCGAAGGTTTGTTTGCGAAGTACGGCGTGCCGGGGGAATTTGATTTGCTGAGCGTCGATATCGACGGCAACGACTACTGGGTCTGGAAAGCGATCGTGAATTACAGACCGCGTGCCGTCGTCATCGAATACAACGCGCATCTCGCACCCGGAGAATCGAAGACGATCCCCTATGACCCGACCTTCTCGTGGGACAAGACCGACTACTACGGCGCAAGCCTCGCCGCGCTCAAGAAGCTCGGGGAAGAGAAAGGATACGCGCTGCTGGGAACGGACAGGCACGGAGTGAACGCCTTCTTTATCCTGCGAGAATTGACTGAGGGCCGCTTCGCTCCCCCGCCCTGGCCAGAGACGTTTCACCCGCCGGCATTCAAAGGAAAGCTTGGACAGCGGCACCCGAAGGATCTGCTGAATCGACCGTGGTTGACGATCTGAGTCAAGGCTGCGTCACCGCATTGAAGAGGACAATGACGCCCTGCGGAATTTTTCCTTGAGCGCAAGTGAGAATGTTCCGTGTGAAATTGGTCTGCAGAATCGATCGCACCTCGGCATCTTCCACGGTACTCAGGTATTCCTCATCCACAAAAATGACGGGCGAGGCGGCCAGGCGTTCGAGGAACCGCTTGCGCATGTCCGGATGCTTCGATTGCTGTGGATACGAATGATCCATCGGGGAGTGATGCGTGCGGACGACGATGTTGGACGGCCCTCCGAACGCGGAGTACCGGTCGATGGCACATGCGTCCATCATCGCATCGAGCTGCTCGGCGGCGGGAATCCACAGCGACGAGTTGGCAGCGAACTGGTTCGCGGCGGCGGCTTTGGCTGCGTAGTCGGGCTTCACGTGATGGAACGGCATGAATATCAAGAAGATGACGGGGATCAGGAACGCCCGTGGACGCTCCGCGAAGACGAGGAAGGCTGCGGCGTAGAACGGCACGGCGAGGAGATACTGCTGGGCGAGGAAGTCTCCGGAACCGATAGCGAACGTGACCAAATAGACGGCGATGCCGGTGAGGCCGATACCGATGATCAACCGTGGGGAGAAACGGGCCACTGCGAGAAGCAAAAGAACGAGTAGCGCAAGAGCTCCGGCGCATCTGACCGTAAGCCACAGGAAAGCGGCGTTATCGAACGGGAAGGCATACTGCAGTTGGCCGAGAACAACTCCGTAGAAACCCGTCACGTACAGGGAGTACAGCAGCGCGAGGAGCGTCGCGCCGGCGAGGAGCTCCGTCCGTCGCTTCCCTCCGGACGCCGGGAACGGACGCAAGACCAGAAGAGTCGCCAGCACGTATCCCATCACCGGCCCGGTGTGCGAGTACGTCGTAACGGCGTCGTAGACGTTAAAGACCATCAGTCCACGAAAGAAGACGGAATTCTCCCCCGCTATGCGGTCTGTGAGGATCGTCCCCAGACCGACCGTCACGTACGCCGAAAGATAACCGAGCACAGTGAGAACGATGATTCCGGTGACGGCCGCAATGCCCAGAGGGGCGACGAAGGACCGGATGAAGAAGCGGACGTCGCGCGCGAGCAGAAGGTTCATTGCGAGCAGCACAAAGAGGAACGGCTCCTTTATGCCGATTGTGCACAGCAAGAAGAATGATGCGAGACCAAGTCTCAGATAGGACATCTTTCTCCGGTCCCATGCAATCACGAGCAGGTACAGCAATGCGAAGAAGACGCCGAACGGCTCGGCATTGCTGGAGTTGTTGCCGCCGCGTTCCATCACGTAGAGACTGAGTTCCGAGCCAAGAAGGAATGCGGAGAACGTGAGAATCGTCCGTCGCAACCGATCGAGCGTGCGGGTCTCACGCATCGTCATGACCATGATGAGCACGGGGATGGCCAGGAGAATGACGATCTTGAAGGCGAACAGGAACCGCCCGTCCCCCGTGAGAAGGAGCGACAGCGCCCCGAGAACAATCGTCCCGGGAGCCTTCACGTCGAGGTGATCGGCATAAGGAACGTAACCATTGAGCGCCGCTCGGCCCGTCATGAGAAAATCAATACTGATCCCGTGGAATTCGACGGCGAGGCGGCGGATGAAGTCGTACAGTTCAAATCCGGACGCAATGATGAGAAGCGCGATGACGGCGTAGAGGCAATATGTCCATGCATCAGTCTGTTGAAATGCGCGGAGGCGACGGCCGGTGTCTGTAAGGAGGGTCTGCATGAATATGGCTTACTGAAGCCGTAAAAGAACTCCTTCGATGAACACGAAGATGAGGATGAAGAACAGGATGACCTGCAGACAACGTTTGCCGGTGAGGAGGAAGTTACGGGGCATCGTCGGACGGGATGAGGTGAAATTTGCGGAGATAGGTCAGTTCCTCGGAACTGTGGAACGGATCCTGCGTCAGCGCGCCGTCGTAGTACGTCGTGTGTGTTGGAATCGCCCGGTACGCGAGGACACTCATGACGATGATTGCCGCGAGCGTCACTCCCGCAAGCGCGTTCCGCATGGCAGGAGACACTCGAAGATGCCACAGCTCCTCCGCCGCGAGAATGAAGACGATGGGGAGCACCGGGGCGAAGAACCTGAACTTCCAAATCGGCCAGCCCGCGTACATGAGCATTTGGAGCGTCAGCAGCAGAAGCACGGGTAGAGCCTGCATAAAGCGCTTTCGCGAAAACACGATATCAATGAGTCCGTAGGAGAAGAGGAAGAAGGCGATCGGCGCGAGGATGAAGAGCTTTCGCGCCGCGTAGTAGAGATTATTGGGAAGCCACAACGTGAACACCGCATGCAGTATCCCCAACCAGTCGTAGAAACTTACTTTCAGCGTCTCCGGCGAAAAAGACACTCCTGCTTTTCCGTACACATACGCCATGTTGTACGCATGACCGTAGAACGGATCTCCGAACGCGAGCGTGTTGCGAACAAGCCAAGGAAAAATAATCAGCACTACTGCCGCCAGAAACACCGCCGCATGGCCAAAGAACCGCCGCCACGACCGCTCTTGGACGGCAAGGATCACCAAGGTCGCAGGGGTGAGGATCATGCACTGGTAATTGACCAGGTAACCGATACCCGAGAGCAGAGCCAGAAG
This sequence comes from Candidatus Peribacteraceae bacterium, assembly GCA_013140485.1. Classification (GTDB taxonomy): domain Bacteria; phylum Patescibacteriota; class Gracilibacteria; order Peribacterales; family Peribacteraceae; genus JABFSS01. Next base: position 15,632 of record JABFSS010000087.1, read on the forward strand.
AAGGACCCGGCCCGATCCTGTATAAAAACCTCTCAACGGGAAAGGCCGGTTGAGACTCACGAGCAGCCAAGCCAGATAGAGAGCGGACTGGGAGATATAGAGGGACCCGTTGCCGGAATAATCGATGAGAAAGAACGACGCGGCGATCCACGCGGCGACGGCAAGTCCGGCGCCGTGCCCGACAAGACGCGTCGTGACAAAAAAAGAGAAGAGAATGACGAGCATTCCCGCAAGAAGCGAAACGATGCGGAGCGCCAGGTACGCATTTTGGAATTCCCCTCCTCCGCTCATGAACGCCATCACCGCCGCGCCCGCCGTCGGCACAAAGGGGCCATGGAGTTTGAGCAACTCTCCGTCGGACGCCGGGGGCAACGTGTAATCGGCGGGATCGGCGCTCTCCGGACGCGGGTGCATGATGAACCGTCCGTCGCGGTACAGGGATGCCGTGACGTAGGAATCGCCGATCACGTCTGCGTGCATAAACCAGTTCAACTGCAGAGCATGCACTCGCAGCACGAAGCCGGCGCAAAGAATGAGGAGAAGCGAAAGAAAGACACTTCGGCGATTCATTGAATCGAATGGTACCACAGGCGTCCCGGTCATCGCGCGCACCAAAACGCCGCGTCCTTGCGGCCGCGGCGTCGGATGAAATTCCGGTGGGACTATTTCCTGTTCGACTTCCGTTTTGCGGCACGCTCCTGGATACGCGCATGGAACTCCGCCCGGGCTTGCTTGCGGGCCTCCAGCCGCTCCTTCATCGTCATGGTCTTGGTGATGACGGCTTTTGGCTTGGCAGGCGTCGCGGGCGAAACGCCCGGGACCGCCGGCGTTGCAGGAGTCACCTTCAGATA
>JABFSS010000043.1 GCA_013140485.1 Candidatus Peribacteraceae bacterium
GTCCGGAGCTGATGGGAGGCGAGCGAAATGAATTCCGTTTTTGCTGTCTCGGATGTTTTTCGGGACGTGACGTCTGCCAGAATACCGACCCAATAGAGAACTTCTTCTTCTTCTTCTTCTTCTTTACGGACGGGATAAATCGTGAGATCTGCATTGTACTCGGAGCCGTCTTTTCGTCTGTTCACAAAGTCGTCGGAGTGAAATGCCTCCCCCACGTGCATCGCTTTTCGCAAATTCGCATAGATCTTCTGACTGGTTTTTTCCGTCTTCAGAATGCTCACGGATTTGCCAACGACTTCCGCGGCACAGTATCCATTCAAGTGCGTCCAGGCGGGATTCACGAAGAGAATAATGCTTTGCGGATCGGTGATGATAATGCCGTCCGATGAAGACATCACTGCCTGCTTGTATTTTCGTAAATCCTCTTCCTGAACCATTCGTTCGGTAATGTCTTCCGAGATGCCCAACAGAAATTGCGGCTTTCCTTCTGCATCCCGTATGGCGATTTTCTTGGTGTGCAGGAAGCGTTTTCCGTTCTCGCGGGTATCGATCGCTTCACAGGGAATGTCGGTCAATTTTCCGCTTTGGAGAACTTTATGATCCTTCTGCGTGAACGCATCTGCCTGACCCTTGGGGAAAAAGTCATAATCGTTTTTGCCGATCAGATCTTTCCTGTCATAGCCGAGCAGTTTCTCGCCGGCTCTGTTAAAACGGACGAAGCGCAGTTCTTTCGCGTCCTTCAGGAAAATCATGTGCGGAATGTTTTCAATGATGGCGTCGAGAAAAAGCGTCGCGCTGAGGAGAGACGAGGCGATGGCGTCGCTGAGAAGGTACGATCCGACAGACACTCCAAGAACAAGCAGGCCCAGAACGACGATCACAAAGGAAAGCCAACGCGTTGCATGCTCAGCTTGCTGACGGCCGAGTTCGGCGAGTTCGAGAGCGTTTGTGGTCCCAGTTTGGGCGATGACGCTCAATTGATTGTTCAGTTCCCGGATGATTGTCGCGTTGCCGCCCTCATCGACATTGCGAACCAGTTCCTCAAAAAGATTTTTTTGCTGCATGGTTGCCTCACGAATTTCTTTGAACAGCAGCTCTTGCGTCTGACTCAATTCAGACCGCGGATAGTCGTCGAGAATAATCTGCAACGACGCGTAGACGCTCGCCCATTGGGATTTTGGTCGCTCTCCCGAGAACTGAACGAACTCGCTTTGCAGCAGCGAGAGCTGGAAGGACAGTTCGGCCATTTTCTCCGAGATTTTCTGCTGTTTATACGATCGGGAAACCACCACAACGCAATAGAACACCATGCAAATAAATATCGTGATGAGCGTGGTCGTCACGATCATGCCTGCGCGGAGCTGTGTTCGTTTATTCATTGTGCGTCAGCGGATGATGGTGATGGAGTCGGGTTTTGCCGCTTCGAGGGCGTCGAAAAAAATGAAATTCAGATAGTTTGGAGGTCTGCGGCCCTGGACGATCTTGTCTTCAACCATCCAGCGCGCCTGTTGCTCGAGAGCCAGGAGCACCGACTGGTCCAGAAACAGCTTGTACGAATAATCTTTCCAGACGGACGAGACGAACGACGTGTCCAGCTTCAGGGCGCCGGCTATGATTTTTTGGGATTCACCCGGATTGTCCGCGATGAACATGTTTGCTTTGTCGACCGCGAGAAGAAACTTTTTTAACAGTTCCGCATTCTCCTTTGCCCACTGCGAGAACGCCACGAAATAAAAGTCCTCGCGGAATCGTCCTTCGCTCTCGAGTTGCACGACGTTTTCTCCCAGTAGTTTTTTCGCTTTGAACGCATTGGGTTCCCACGTGCTGACGGCGTCCACCTTTCCGTCCGCAAGCGCCTGAGGAAGAGACGAGGCTTCCATATCTACGAGCTTCACCGACTCCAGATCCAGCCCGTACTGCGACAAAAATAACGCAAGGAAGTAGTGGCCGGTTGAATTTTTCGTAATGCCGACGGTTTTCCCGCGAAGATCCGCGGGCTTGGTAATTTTCCTGTCTCTTCGCGCCAGGACCTTTAGGTCGTTGGCTGAGGTCACCATGCCGGCGATAATGGAGAAATCGTCCCGCGTGAAGCTGTTGAGAACCAGCGGCGGCTGCGCAACAGTCGCCATGTCGAGCACGTCGGTGGAGAGCATGCTCGTCAGTGCCGCGCGTCCGGACGGAAAGCTGGTGATTTCCAATTCGATTCCGTTCTCGTGAAAATATCCCTGGCTTTCAGCTATCCACACGGCGGACGGCAACAGTCCGCTCTCCACTCCAATGCGAATCTTCTGCAGAGGTCCGGGATCAGCCGGCACCGCATTTTCGTCTATTTTGATAGCGGCATGCGCGATGAGGATTCCCAGCAGAAGGCACGCCGCCAGTCCTCCCAGTAGAAGCCGCCTCCGTTTACGGTGAAACAGAGACATCGTGCCCACCAAAAGGAATACGCAGCCCGTCAACGTGAGCATTGCGGGAATGAACCGCTCAAAAAAGATCACAGACGCCTTTTCCCGAAGGGCGAGCTCGACATGATGCCGAACGCTTTCCGCGGCATAGGCGTTGGTGAACCGGTTCCACGGGTGCAACCGCTTCCCCGTCGCGAGGTCAACGTAATACGCGACCGTATCGTCTTTGTATTTAACCAGATGCCCGCTGACAGGCTCGATCCACACTTGAAGATACGGCTCGAGCCGAACGCCGCGCGTCTGTCCGACGCCGGGCAACAGCGGCAAGTTCTTCGTTTGATCGATGACGATTCCTTCATAGCGCGTCTCATACTGGTACACGCGAAGTCCGAAGATCGTTTCTTCTCCTACAAACGTCAGTTGCGCAGGGCCGTCGTAATTGACGTGCCAGTACGTGAACGCTTGCCCTTTTGCCAGATTTCGCGGAGCGAACAGATACCCGTCGCGGTCGCGGTCGCCGTAGCCAGCGCGGTGTCGCCCGGTCTTCGGGTCGATGCCATAGAGCCGTTCGACTTCGAAAATGTTTTCCCCGGTGATTTTCCGCACGTCGAACGAATTCTTGACCAGGAGAACGCCTTCACGGTCCTCCGCAACCGCGTAGGTGAATTTAGTGACCGATCGCGTCTCGCCCGAAAATTTCTGCGCCTTCTCGTCGTACAAGTTATCGAGCGAAATGATGTCCGCGCTGTACGAAAAATCCCGCGGAAGCGCGGTCATCGCCGGAGCCACGATCCCGATCCACAAGGGAATCGCGATTAACAAAGCGCCTGCGACGCACGCCAGAGATTTTTGTTTTTTTGTCAGCATAGAAAAGTGCGGCGAACTCTTCTAGTTATTGTAGCATAATTATGGCTTTCGGGCGAGAGTAGTAGACCTCTCCAGTGTGTACTCTCCCGGGTGTGCTGCTCGCGATCAACGTCATCATTCTCGGCTGCCTCTTCCTACTGCTGGTGTTCGAGGAATGGCGTTATAGGCAGTTCCGGCACCGTTTTCTCTCCGTCCGCGAACACCTCCTCAGCATCGTGCACCAGTTGCGCTCTCCGCTGACGTCCCTGCGTAAATACGGGCATATGCTCCAGGAGCGCGAGCTTGGGCCTTTATCCGTCGCTCAGGTGGAGGCATTGAGTCGGATGGACGGAGCTCGCGAAGAGATGATGGAAGGACTCAACCGCTTTTTGAGCGCTTCCAAACTGGAGGAAGGATCAATTTCGGTCCACCCCGTCGAGGTAAGAGTCCGTGAGGCCATTGATGCCGCACTGCAGAGCATCTCCGTCTATGTCGTTGAGAGAAGACTTGATATTTCCGTGCAGGGTGATCGTCGTCTGTCGCTCGTCATCGATCCGTTGCTCTTGCACGGCATTCTCGACGAGCTCTTGCAAAATGCGGCGGTCTACACTCCCGTCGAAGGATCCGTGGACGTCTCGTTTTCGCGAAAAGGATCGAAGCTGGAAATTACGATCCGGGATACGGGCATAGGAATTTCCGATGAAGAACGTCCTCACGTCTTTGAAAAGTTTTACCGGGGCGACCGCGCGCGCGCGATGTACGCTGGCAACGGATTGGGATTATATTTTGCCCGCCAATTTGCCGGTACGCTCGGAGGAACTCTTTCGTTTGTTTCCCGCGTTGACCGTGGTACGACGTTCACTCTTGTCTTTCCTCTCCGAACACGATGATCGCGCGCTAGACCGATTTTGTGTTTTTCTTCTTTTTTCTG
>JABFSS010000007.1 GCA_013140485.1 Candidatus Peribacteraceae bacterium
ATGATCACCATCGCCTTCCTGCCATTACGAATATCCTCCTTTACCCCCGTCCAGTCGTGGATGGCGCTGACGAGAACGTCCACGTCGTATTTGTACTGACTGCCACGCTTGGTGCCGGGATCGTTACGATGAATTTATCGCCCGTCCAGCCTTCTTCAAATCCGATGATGGTCAGTGCGTGGTACCAGGGGCCTTCACCGGAAAAATAGGGGTTGCCCAGGTCGCGGCCCGCCGCCGGAATGACGACCGGGTTTCCCGCGGCGAGTTCTTCCTTGATTGTCTCGACGGTGACGTCGGTCCGCATGCGCGCGTTGAGGCCGAATTTCTTTTCGGCGATTTCCACCATCTGCGCGGCGGTCACATCGTGCGAGTAGCCGTTCGCCGTTTCCCACTCGACGAGGTCCAAGATTTCCTTGTCGGCAATCGCCGGAGTCAGAGCCGTTCCATTCAAATAATGCATGACCATCAGCATCGCCGCTTCTTCGCATGCTTCCTGGTACGGATCGCCCCAGTCGGCGAAGGGGGCTTGAGAGGTGAAGGGGACGGCAAGTGGCTTGATGGATCCTGTAACGGTTGCCGCTGGTGATGACTGTGGCGGAGAAGATGCCAAGGATGCCAAGGACGATGATGATGAAAACGCAGGCGTACCCGGCTGTGACGACAACGATGATCCGGAAGATCCCGGCACGCCGGTCGACGTACAGGCAGTCATGAGCCCAGCGCCGATTATCACGGCGACGAAAAGGGTTCGAGGGGTGGTCATATGCTGGTGAAGACGATAGCAGATGATTTCCATGACACGGGTGTTCTTGCGCCGAGGCGCATAAAAGACGACAATAACTCTATATGAAGCTCTTCCTTGATACTGCAAATACGGCCTACGTCGCCGAAATCGCCGAATGGGGCGTCCTCGACGGCGTCACGACGAACCCTTCACTCGTTGCAAAAGAAGGGAAGGACTTCAAGAAAACCGTGCTTGAGATGTGTAAACACGTGCCGTGCGTGAGTGCGCAGGTCACTGCCACTGATGCGAAGGGCATGATCAAGCAGGGCGAAGAGTATGCGGCGTGGCACAAGCATGTCGTTGTGAAAGTTCCGATGACGACCGAAGGTCTCAAGGCGCTCAAGCATTTCCGGTCGAAGAACATCAAGACGAACACGACCCTGGTCTTTTCCGTCTCGCAGGCGATTCTCGCCGCGAAGGCGGGCGCCAACATCATCAGTCCGTTCATCGGCCGATTGGATGACGCGTCGGAAGACGGCATGGGCTTGATCGCGGAGATCATGGACGTGTGGGACAACTATGATTTCGATTGTGAAGTTCTCGTCGCGTCCACCCGCCATCCCCGTCACATTGTCGATGCCGCACGGCTCGGCGCGCACATTTGCACGATCCCGTACGACGTCTTCAAAAAGCTTCCGATGCATCCGCTTACGGACAGCGGGGTGAAGAAGTTTCTCGAAGATTGGGAGAAGGTCAAAAAGGGTTAAGGTTTGGGTTCGGGTTGGGGTTAGGTCTATACTTTTTCCATGCAACTCGGAGTAATTGGTTTAGGAACCATGGGAGCCAACCTTGCCCGCAACGCCGCTCGCAACGGTGCCCGGGTCGTGTTGTTCAATCGAACAACGGAGAAGACGCAGGAATTCATAGAGAAGTTCAAGGCCGAAGGAGAATTTGTGCCGACAGAGAGCCTGCGGCAGTTTGTTTCGGAGATGACGTCACCGCGGGCGATTCTCCTCATGGTGAAAGCGGGTGATGCCGTCGATGCTGTCATCGAAGAGTTGCTGCCGATGCTTACGAAAGGCGACATCCTCATTGATGCCGGCAACAGTCATTTCAACCATACCGAGAGGCGCGAGGCGCGGCTCAAAAAGATGGGCATCCATTTTGTGGGGATGGGTGTGAGCGGCGGAGAAGAAGGAGCGCTGCTCGGCCCGAGCATGATGCCCGGTGGAGACCCCGATGCGCTGAAGACGATCATGCCGCTGCTGATGAAGATGGCTGCGCCTGATGGTGCGAAGGGCAAGTGCGTCACGCACATCGGGCCCGGAGGCGCGGGGCACTTTGTGAAGATGGTCCATAACGGCATCGAATACGGGATCATGCAGCTGATCGCGGAGAGTTATGATCTCCTCAAGACCGCTGGGAAAATGAAGAATGCGGATCTCGCGAAGCTCTTTACCGAATGGAGTACGAGCGACGATCTTGGATCGTTTCTGATGGAAATCACCGCGCAGATTTTCAAGAAGAAAGATCCCGACACCAAGAAAGATCTGATCGACGTGATTGCCGACGTCGCTGGCCAAAAGGGGACCGGAAAGTGGACGACAGAGACGGCGATGGATCTGGGCATCGCCATCCCGACAATCAACGCCGCCGTCGATGCGCGCATTCTCTCCGGCGAAGTCGAACATCGTGCACGGCGGATGAAGGAACTGCCGGAGTCACTTCCAAAGACTGCGAAGATCCCGACGGCTGAACTCATTTCGATGGTTCGCTCCGCCCTCGAACTCTCCATTATCTGCACGTACGCGCAAGGCTTTGAACTGATGGCGAAGATGTCCGGTGATAAGAAGTGGAATCTCGATCTTGCGGAAGTCGCCCGCATCTGGCGCGGCGGCTGCATCATCCGGTCACATTTCCTGACGATCCTCCAGCCCGCACAAACGGGAAACGTCGCGGCGGAGAAGGCGGTCTTGAAGAGAATGGAAGGGAAACGTCAGAGCGAATGGCGTGAGATGATCGGTCAAGCGGTCTCCACCGGCGTTCCGGTTCCTGCAATGTCGGCGTCACTCTGGTTCTACGACACTCTTCGACGTGAGCGACTGCCGCAGAATTTGATCCAGGCACAGAGGGACTACTTCGGTGCGCACACGTATCAGAGAGTGGACAAGAAAGGAGCGTTTCATACGGATTGGAACGCAATTGAAAATTGAAAATGGAAAGTGGAAAATGAGACCGCCTCTATTCATAAATTATCAATTTTCCATTTACCATTTTCCATTACTTATGATCTTCTCTCCTCTCCCCGGCCGCCCACTGATCACCCAAGGCTTCGGCCAAAATCCCGACATGTACGCCGCGTTCGGCCTTGCTGGTCATAACGGTATCGACTTTGGCGTGGCGGAAGGCACGACGGTCTACGCTCCGCACGATGGAACGATCACCGTCAAAGACGAAGGAACGCAGGGGTACGGTCTCAGCATCACGATTGATGACGGAAAGAGGCGGAGTTTGCTCGCGCATCTCTCGCAGGCAAAGGCCACGAACGGGCAGAATATTTCGCAAGGAGACCCGATTGGACTCTCAGGCAAAACGGGAAACTGCACGGGTCCCCATCTCCATTGGACATTTCGGCTGATCAAAAACGGCCAGGTGCAGAACAAAGACAACGGCTTCGACGGCGCGATGGACGTGACCGAATGCACGCGCCTCTGGCAGGAGCAAAGTCTCCACAGTGACGCCGAATATGCGGATACGGCGCAGGACTATCTCGCGATGACATTTCCGAGTAATCAGTACATCAAAAGACCGGTCTGATTGTCTGGTATTTTCTGCATGCTACACTGCACGGTCTGATGCGTGATATTCAGGACATCTTCGACCGTTCCTACGCGGATTACGCCGACGCAATCTTCCGTCACTGCGCGTTCCGCCTGATGAACCGCGAACGCGGGAAGGATCTGATGCAGGAAGCGTTTCTGCGGTTGTGGGTCGAGCTCGGCAAAGGCGTCGAGGTGTTGAATATGCGGGCCTTCCTGTACCGAATCGCCAATAATTTGATTATCGACGACGTTCGCAAGAAGAAGGAAATGTCGCTCGATGAATTGCAAGAAACAGGCTGGGACAAAGGTGAAGATAAAACCCAGGAAATGCAGAGCCGCGTCCTGTTCCACGATATTCTTGCGACGCTCAAGAGTATGAAGCCCGATGACCGCGAACTGATCGTTATGCGGTACATCGACGGTCTGACCCCTGCGGATATCGCCGAGGTTCTGAGCGAGGCCCCGAATACCGTTTCCGTCCGTCTTCACCGGGCCGTTAAGGAGCTTCGTTCGCTGATGCGGAGCCCACAGACCTCGAATTTTGGTAGTATAGACATATCCGTCGTTTTGCAACAATCGTCGTAACATTTCGCTCTCCCCTCCGTCACCACCAATGACTATGGACAATATG